>DASYTU010000143.1:0-40077 GCA_036001925.1 Actinoplanes sp. | reverse complement strand
CCAGATCGAGCTTGCCGGTCTGCTTGCGCGCGGCGGCGTCGACCACCCGCAGCGTTCCTTGGGAGACGGTGACGATGCGGCGGCCGTCGGTCTTGACGATGTCGGGCTCGTCGGCACCCGGCTCGTGGACGTTGGTGCTGGAAAAGGCCGGTCCGGGCATCGGCCCCGCTTTCTCGGCCGCGGAGTCGAGCCCGGCCCGCGCCCCGTCCGCCATCACCGCGGGTTCGGGGAAGCCGCCCATGCCCGGGAAGCCGTACGGGCCGACGCTCGCCGCGGCGGCCGCCCGCAGATCGGTACTGAGCTGTGCACAGGAGTCGAACGCGACGAGCCGCATCGCGTCGCCGGTGCGTGGAACCGACGGCGGCTTCCCGTCAACCGACGGCGGCTTCCCGTCGGACGTGCAGCCGGCTAGAGCAACCGTGAAGGCGAGCGAAACGCACAACAACGAACGAGGCGACATGCGAGCTAGGACGCCGCGCCGCCGCGGTCGGTTCCCTCAGTCCGGCGCGGGCACCGGCGTCGGCGTCTCGACCAGCCGCGACAGCACGATCATGCTCCGCGTCGACGTCACGAACGGCTCGGCCCGCAGCCGCTCCAACGCCTGCTCGAGGTGGCCGATGTCGGCGGCGCGCAGGTGCACCAGCGCGTCGGCCTGCCCCGAGACCGTGTACGCGCCCACCACCTCGGGATGCCGCCGGGTGGCGACCGTGATCTGCGCCGGGGTGGTCCGGCCGGTGCAGAACAGCTCGACGAACGCCTCGGTGGTCCAGCCGACCGCGGCCGGGTCGATCACCGTGGTGAATCCCTTGATCACCCCGCTGCCACGGAGCCGGTCGACTCGTCGCTTGACCGCCGGCGCGGACAGCGACACCTTCGCGCCGATCTCGGCGTACGAGGCACGCGCGTCGGCCACCAGGAGCGCAACGATTCGCTGGTCCACGGCATCCATCTGCAACGATTCGCCTCCCATGAGCAAGATTCCGAGCTGTTTGGAGCGTGGCAAGCCTACCTACCCTTTACTTCATGAGCCAGAGGGAGCGCTTGCTACGAAAGCGGACATATCTCATGTGCCCGCCGGAGTACTTCACGATCGACTACGCCATCAATCCGTGGATGGACACCACGGTCGCGGTCGACGCCGAGCTCGCGCTCAAGCAATGGCAGCTGCTCCGGGACACGCTGACCGACCTCGGTCACGCCGTCCACGTCCTCGACGCGCTGTCTGGCCTGCCCGACATGGTCTACGCCGCGAACGGCGCTTTCTCCGTCGACGGCACGGTTTACGGCGCCCGCTTCCGCTACCCGCAACGGGACGCCGAGGCCGCCGCGCACGAACGTTTCTATGTCCAGGGACCCTGGGCGTTCGTCCGCCCGGTGCACGTCAACGAGGGTGAGGGGGACTTCGCCTACCTTCCCGACGCGTACGGCGGGCTGATCCTGGCGGGTCACGGTTTCCGGACCGACCTGGCCGCGCACGCGGAGGCGCAAGATGTGCTGGGCCGCCCGGTGATCTCGTTGAAGCTCATCGACCCGGCGTTCTATCACCTGGACACCGCGCTGGCCGCGCTCGACGACCGCCGCGTCACCTACTTCCCAGAGGCGTTCTCGCCGGCCTCACGGCGGGTGCTGCGCCAGCTCTTCCCGGACGCGGTTATCGCCGATCGCGCCGACGCGGAGGCGTTCGGGCTGAACCTGGTCAGTGACGGACGCCACGTCGTCCTCAACAACGAGGCCGCGGGTATGGCGGAGAAGGTACGTACGGCCGGATATGTTCCGGTCCCGGTGGAGCTCTCCCAGCTCAAGCGCGGCGGCGGAAGCGTGAAATGCGCGGTAGCCGAGTTACGCCCCTGAGGGTTAGTCCGCGGGCGTGCGGGAAGATGGACGCATGACCGACGACACTCGTACCTCAGACACTCAGGAAGATGGCTCCGTCGTCGTGGTGGGTCCCGACGGCCGCCCCATGGGCACGGTCGACGCGGACGGCAGCGTGAAACCCGAGGAGCCCGGCAACCTGATCGAGCAACCCGCCAAGGTCATGCGGATCGGCAGCATGATCAAGCAGTTGCTCGAGGAGGTGCGGGCCGCGCCGCTGGACGAGGCGAGCCGTGGCCGCCTGAAGGAGATCCACCAGCGCTCGATCAAGGAGCTGGAGGACGGTCTCGCTCCCGAACTGCAGGAAGAGCTCGAACGGCTGTCGTTGCCGTTCGAGGGCGACAGCCCGCCGAGCGAGGCCGAGCTACGGATCGCGCAGGCCCAGCTCGTGGGCTGGCTCGAGGGTCTGTTCCACGGCATCCAGGCCGCGCTGGTCGCGCAGCAGATGGCGGCCCGGCTGCAGCTCGAACAGATCCGCGGCGCCGGACGTCCCGCGCTCCCGCCGGGCCCGAATACCATGATCCCCGGCATCCCGACCCAGGGCGGCGAAGGCAACGGCCGCACCGGCCAGTACCTATAGCTCGAACAGCTCTTCCAGGAACACCGCCACGCCGTCCTCGTCGTTCGTCAGGGTCGTGTCGTCGGCGACCTCGCGAACGGCGGGGTGGGCGTTGGCCATCGCCACCGACCGGCCCGCCCAGGTCAGCATCGGCACGTCGTTCGGCATGTCGCCGAACGCGACGACCTCGGACGCGTCGATACCCTCCCGAGCGCAGAGCCACCCCAGCCCCGCCGCCTTGGTGACGCCGGCCGCGGAGATCTCGACGAGCGCGGACGACGACGAATGCGTGGCCTCGGCCCTCCCGCCGAGCGTGCGGCTGACCAGCTCGTAGAAGTCGTCCGGCTCCTGGCTGGCGGAACGGGCGAGCAGCTTGACCGCCGGCACGGACGTCAGCTCCTCGGGCGTCGCGAGCACCCGTACCGCGTTGTGCTGGCCCGGTCCTCGGAACGGCCAGGCTTCCTCGTACCAGAACGATCGGCTGTCCTCGACCTCGACGGCGAGCGCGATATCGGGAACGGCCTCGCGGAGTCGCTTGGTCACGTCGAGCAGTAGCTCCACGGAGAGCGGGTCCGCCCGCAGGATCTCGTCGGTATCGGGATCGTAGATCACCGCGCCGTTGGCGCAGATCGCCGGCAGCGGGTCCGGCATCTGGTCGTAGAGCTGGCGCAGCCAGCGAACGGGACGCCCGGTCACGAGGACGGTGGGGATCGGCAGGGACGCGAGGACACCCGCGGTACGGGGACTGAGCGTCCCGTCGGTATGGATCAGAGTGCCGTCGATGTCGGAGGCGACGAGGCGAACATGCATCACCTTGACAGTAACCGGTCGAGGTACACCGCCACCCCGTCCTCGTCGTTGGTCAGCGTGACCTCGTCGGCGACGGCCAGGATCGATGGATGGGCGTTCGCGACCGCCACCCGGCTCCAGCCCGCCCAGGCGAACATCGGCAGATCGTTGGGCATGTCACCGAAGACCAGCACGTCCGCCGGATCGACGCCGACGGACTCCGCGACCACCGCGAGGCCGGTGCCCTTGTCCACGCCGGGCGGGCAGATCTCGACGTAGTTCAAGCCGGCCTGGGTGACCGACGCCACGCCCGCCGGCACGATCCGCTGCGCGGCGGCCAGCAGGTCGTCGACGTCCTGCTCGAAGGAGCGCACGAACGCCTTGATCACGTCGCCGGTCAGACACTCGGTCCGCGGGCGTTCTTCGACCGCGACCGGATAACGCCAGGTCGGGTCGATGTCGCCCCACAGCGGCGCGGTGTCATGCTCGAGCGCCTCGACCATGACCGACAGCGGCCCGAGCGAAGCCTCGAGTTCGGCCAGCACGCCGGCCAGGGTGGACCCGGGGAGCCGCGCGGTCCGTAGGTAGCGCCCGTCGTTCTGGTCGAGAACCCAGCCGCCCTGCGCCAGCACCAGGAAGTCGGCCGCGCGGATGTCGTTGCGAGTCAGCTCGGCCAGGCGCGGCCCGCGGCCGGTCGCGCCGACGATGCGGATGCCCGCCGCCCGGACCCGATCCAGGACCTCATGGGTGTACGCGGACACGGTGTCGTCGCTGTGTACGAGCGTGCCGTCGAGGTCCGTGGCGATGAGCTTCGGCAGACCGGGCTGGGGCATCGGACACCTCCGAGGGCGGCGGCCCCCGCGGAGGGCGGAAGGAGAACGGTACACCGGCCGGCCACCAGCGGCCATGACTTCCGGTAGCCGGGCGGTGGCGATCTCGTTAGCGAACGGGTTCGAGCACGTCCCGGCCGCCGAGGAACGGCTGCAGCGCCTTCGGCACCCGTACCGAGCCGTCCGGCTGCTGATGGTTCTCCAGGATCGGGATCAGCCAGCGGGTGGTGGCCAGCGTGCCGTTCAGCGTGGCCGCGATCTGCGGCTTCCCGTCCCCGTCGCGATAGCGGATGTTGAGCCGCCGCGCCTGGAATGTCGTGCAGTTCGAGGTCGACGTGACCTCGCGGTAACGGCCCTGCGACGGCACCCACGCTTCGCAGTCGAACTTGCGGGCCGCGCTCGTGCCGAGGTCGCCGGCCGCCACGTCGATCACCCGGTACGGCACCTCGACCTTGGCCAGCATCTCCTCCTCCATGGCCACCAGCCGTAGATGCTCTGCCTGCGCCTCCTCCGGCCGGCAGAACGAGAACATCTCCACCTTGTCGAACTGGTGCACGCGCAGGATGCCCCGCACGTCCCGGCCGTGCGACCCGGCTTCCCGGCGGAAGCACGACGACCAGCCCGCGTACCGCTCGGGAGCGTCCAGCTCGAGGATCTCGTTGGCGTGGTACGCCGCGAGCGGCACCTCCGACGTACCCACGAGATAGAGGTCGTCGGCCTCGAGCCGGTAGACCTCGCTCGCGTGCTCGCCGAGGAACCCGGTGCCCTCCATCGCCTCCGGCTTGACCAGCGCCGGCGTGATCGACGGGGTGAACCCGTGCTCGACCGCGTGTTGCATGGCCATCTGCAGCAGCCCGAGCTGCAGCAGGGCGCCCACGCCGGTCAGATAGTAGAACCGCGAGCCCGACACCTTCGCGCCGCGTTCGGTGTCGATCGCCTTCAGGGCCTCACCGATCTCGAGGTGATCCTTCGGATCCGCGATGTCCGCGATGTCGCCGACCTCCCGCAGCACCACGAAGTCGTCCTCGCCGCCGGCCGGCACGCCGTCCTCGACCAGGTTCGGCACGGCCAGATGGGCCCGGCGTAGTGCCTGGTCGGCCTCGGTCGCGGCGGCCTCGGCCGCCTTCACCTGGGCGGCGAGCTCCTTGGTACGGGCGAGCAGCGCCGCCCGTGCGTCGCCGGTGGCCTTCGAGACCTGCTTGCCCAGAGACTTCTGCTCCGCCCGTACGGCCTCGAACCGCTGCGTGGCGGCCCGGCGCTCCTCGTCGGCGCGCAACAGGTCGGCCACCACGTCGGTGGACTCGCCGCGCAGTCGCTGGCTGGCACGGACGAGGTCGGGATCTTCACGGAGCAGACGCAGGTCAATCACGATTGTCGAGCCTACCGGCGGCCGAGTCCGGACTTCATCCCGATATGCCGGGGCGCTTGCTCGGCTTGTCGCGGTCATCCATGAGAGACGTGAACGGCCTGGTCGACGTGACGGTCAGGTCGAACGGCTCGGCGGGCAGCTGCTCGTCGTCATCGTCGACGTCGCGGGGCCGGCGCCACGACCACACTGTCGGCAATGACTCCGGCGTCGCCCCTCCGTCCGCGGTCTCGTCGCCCGGCCCGGCCCCGGTCGGCGGAAGCGCGTGGCGTCCGGCCAGGTAGAGCGCCACCATCGTGGCCACCACCCCGAACACGGCGCACCATATGCCGCGCCCGTACGAAAGCTGCAGTTGATCGTCGTTGAGCGCGAGCGTGAAGACCACGTCGAGCGCGCGGGTCGAGTCGCCGAGGTGCGACGCGATCGCGGCCAGCATCGCGAGCAGCAGGCCACCGCCGCTCAAGCCGACGAGCCGGGCGTACGGGCGGCCCGGCGCCGGCCCGAACAGCACCAGCACCGTGGTGGCGACCAGCACGAACAGCCCGGCCAGGTAGCCGCCGGCCCAGCCGCCCAGGTCGGCGATGCCGGACGCGATCGGCCGGTTCCCCGCCTGGACGCCGCCGAACACGGTGGTATCCACGGACGTGATCTGCCATTCGGAGACCAGGGAACCGAACAGTGCGACCCCGCCGAGCACGGCGGCGAGCGGTACGACCCGGCGATCCGACCCGAGCGACATCGCGAACCCGGCCACGCTCCCGCGCCGCCGTCCCGGGCGCGCCTCGACGGCGTCCGCGCCGAACTCGACCACCGACGTCTGGCGCGTGGGATCGGCGGCGCCGGTGGGCTGCTGGTCGGTGGCCATGGGACCATGATGGCCCCGCCCGGTCGCACCGGCCAGCAGGCGGGTCATGGACTAGCGTCTAGGGCATGCCTATTCGCACTGCTTCGGCCCGCTGGGAAGGGAACCTCACCGAGGGTTCCGGCACGATGAAGACTGGCAAGGGCGGCTATCAGGGGAACTACTCGTTCAAGTCCCGCTTCGAGGAGGGCGAGGGGACCAACCCGGAGGAGCTCATCGGCGCCGCGCATGCCGGCTGCTTCTCGATGAAGTTCTCCGGGGACCTCACCGCCGCCGGGTTTACTCCGAACTCCGTCGAGACCACCGCCAAGGTGCACCTCGACAAGGGCGACGGCGGCTTCGGCGTCACCCGCATCGAGCTCGACACCGTCGGCCACGTGCCCGGGATCGACGACGGCACGTTCCAGAAGATCGCCGAGGGCGCCAAGGAGAACTGCCCGATCTCCAAGCTGCTCTCACCCGGAGCGCAGATCAGCCTCACCGCCAGGCTCGCCTGACACCTGCCGCCGGGCGGTCGGGAGTGTCGGACCCCTGACCGCCCCGGCATTCCCACCACTGGCGCAGAATGGGCGCTGTGCCGGTCGACATGAGCCGCGAACGCTTCGAGGAACTCGTCGGCGAGGCCCTCGACGAGGTGCCCACCGAGCTGATGAGCGTCATGGACAACGTCGTGATCCTGGTCGAGGACGCACCTCCCGACGGCGGCGATGAGCTGCTCGGGCTCTACGAAGGTCACGCGCTCACCAGCCGCGGCTGGGACTACGCCGGCGTGCTGCCCGACCGGATCACCATCTATCGCCTGCCCACGTTGAAGGTGTGCGAGACGGAGACCGACGTCATCGACGAGGTGGCGATCACCGTCGTCCACGAGATCGCCCATCACTTCGGGATCGACGATCAACGGCTACACGAGCTCGGCTGGGGCTGAACGGCTGGCAGACGCCGTTGTGGCGTGCACCTACCCTGGTGCAAACCGATACAGGAGGACCTTCATGCGCAGCGAACTTTTCTCGGCGGACAACCTCGAAAAGGAGTCGGCCCAGCCCGGTCTGCGACTGCAGAATTCCAAGTTGCTCAAGGCCGAGTTGAACGGCGAGTTCATGGCGCGGACCGGCTCGATGGTGGCCTACCAGGGGCAGGTCCACTTCGAGGCGCTCGGTTCGGGCGGCATCGGCAAATTCCTCAAGCAGAAGCTCACCGGTGAGGGCGTACCGCTCATGCGGGTCAGCGGCCGCGGCGACGTCTTCCTCGCCGAGCGGGCCGCCGACATCCACCTCATCGACCTGGAGCAGGGCGACGCGCTGTCCATCAACGGGGCCAACGTGCTCGCGTTCGACTCCACGCTGCAGTACGACATCAAGATGGTCCAGGGCGCCGGCATGATGTCCAACGCCGGCCTGTTCAACTGCGTCTTCACCGGGTACGGCCGGATCGCCGTCACCACCAAGGGCACGCCGGTCGTGCTCAACGTCGACCAGCCCACGTACGTCGACCCGCAGGCGGCGATCTGCTGGTCGGCGAACCTGCAGACCGGCTACCACCGCGCCGAGCAGCTCGGCCTCGGCACGTTGCTGGGCCGCAACACCGGCGAGCGGTTCACGATGAGCTTCGCCGGCCAGGGCTTCGTCGTCGTCCAGCCGTCCGAGGAGCCGCCAGGCGGCCTCGCCGGCGCCGCACAGGGCCAGCAGCAGCAGGGTGGCCTGCTGGGCGGCCTGCTGGGTAACTGAGTTTGATGGCCTCGCTCCGCTCGGCGGGCGAAATCCGAGTGGGGTTGCGGTTATGACTTCGGTTGTAGGGCGCTTAGGCCGTCTCGCCCGCGCGGATGCGGGCGAGCCAGACCGCGGAATCCGCGAAGTCCGCATCGGACAGTCCTGGCGGGGACGGTACCGGGGCTTCGCGGATTCCCGCGGTCCAGTGGTGTCGCGGGTAGCTGCCGAGGAAGCGCACCTCGGCGCAGATCCGGCGCAGCCCTTGCAACGCCTCGCCCAGCCGCGGTTCGGCCACGTGGCCGGTGCAGTCCAGGAAGAACACGTACGTGCCGAGCTGCTCGCCGGTGGGCCGGGACTCGATGCGGCTGAGGTTGATGCCGCGTACCGCTAGCTCGGTCAGGACCGCGAGTAGCGCACCCACCTGGTCGTGCCGGATCGACACCGCGAGCGAGGTCACGTCGTCGCCGGTCGGCGCGGCCGGCGGCGCCGGCCGGGAGAGCAGGACGAAGCGCGTCACGGCGTCCGCGCGATCGGCGATCTTGTCGGCCAGCACGGTCAACCCATTCCGGGGTACGCCGATAGGCGCGCAGATGGCGGCGTCGTACTCGGCCGCCGCGGCAGCGATCGCGGCGGCAGCGTTGGAGAGCACGTCCACGACGACCGCGTCGGGCAGGTTCGCCAGCAGCCAGTTGCGGCACTGGGCGGCCGCCTGAGGGTGTGCCGCCACCGTTCGGATCTGGGCCAGCGGAATGAGCCGCGGCGCGGCCAGCTGGAACTCGACCGGGAGCACCACCTCGCGGGTGATCACCAGCGCGCTGCCGGCGGACAGCTCGTCCAGCGTGACCGCGACCGCACCGCCCACGGAATTCTCCAGCGGTACGAGCGCCGCATCGGCGTCGCCGGCCCGGACCGCCTCGAGCGCTTCCGGCACACTGCGCGCGGGTGTACGGATGCCGTGCTCGGCGGCGGGGATGGTGCGCAGCGCCTGTTCGGTGAAGGTTCCCTCGGGGCCGAGGTAGATGAAGTGGGTCGGCGGAGTTCCCGGCATGCGGTACAGCTTAGAAGCCTTCCCGGTCAGAAGCCGCAGGCCAGCACGCGGATGCCCGGCGGCGCCGCGTTCTGGACGTGGTCGCTGCACACGTCCGTGCCGGCCTCGACCACGGTCAGCGCGGATGGCTTGCCGTTCGTGACGACGAGCAACGGGTCGACCTTGTCGTTGTCCTTCTCGCCGACCCCCATCGTGGTGAACTGCCACGACTTCGAGCAGAACGGTCCATCCCAGACCTTGAGTTGCTCGTCGGTCGGGATGCCCGGCTTGCCCTTGACGACTGCCAGGACCTGTGCCGCGGTCGGGCCGTTCGTGCACCTCGGCGCCGGAGGCGGCGCCGGCGTGGCGCGCGTCGCGGTCACGGTCGGCAGCGGGGTCACGGGATACGTCGGCAGCGTGGGGTACCGGGGGTATCCCACCGCCGGCAGGCTGGCACCGGGCAGCGGATACGACGGCGCATAGGACGGCGCGGATCCCGACGGATACGCGTATCCGGACGGAGGCGCGCTGACGAGCGCCTCGGGCGGCGCGGTGGGCAGCGGCTCCGGCGGGGCGCCGCAGGCCGCGAGCATGATCGCGATGCCGAACGCCGGCACCAGCCGGCGGGTCGGGGTCGTCCTGCGTAACACGGCCACCATGGTAGGGCGTGACGCTGGTCGATGCGCTAGGTGACCCGGTGCCCGGACTTGGTCAGGGTGTCGATCGCCTCGGTGAGCCGGACGGTCGGCACGAGCAGGTAATCGGTGTCGTATGTGGAAAACGTCACGATGTTGACCCGAGCCTCGGCGAGCGGGCCGATGAGTGAGGCCAGTACGCCCGTCAAGGCAAGGTCGAGCGGGCCGACGACGCGAAGGCAGCGCCACGGTGTCTCGACCACGGCGTCGGCGGGCACCCGGTCGCTGGGGCAGATGATCGACAGCTCGTCGGGGGCCCAGGTCACCGAGATGACGCTCTTGTCCGCCGGGCCGGCGCTCAGCGAGTCGGGCAGAGCCGATCCGGCCGGCAGCCGGCACACCGCGTACTCCTCCGGCAACAGGTCGAGATCCAGCATGAGGGCAGACTACGTTCGTGATCGTCGACGCCCAATGCCGGAGCGGTGCGGTGATCACCACATCGGTTCGGCCAGTACCGGACCGCCGACCGGGCTAGTAGCGGACCGCGGAGAAGAACGTCAGCGACGCGACGACCTGCCCGGCGTCCAGCAGCGGCGTGGCGATCGCGTCGACGGTGAGGTGGGCATCACCGGCGTCGGTCTGCACGCGCATGAGGCCGCGGGCGAGCCGCCCGCTGCGGATGGCCAACAGCGGCGGGATCTTCTCGATCTCGGGCTCGTCCAGCTCCCCGCCGCCGGCGGTGAAATCGATGAGCCGGAGCACTCCGCCGAGCAACGGCTGGCCGACCGCGTCCGCCGGCTTGCCAAGGCCGAGCAGGTCGCTGCAGGACGGCGATACCGCGAGGATCGTGGAGGCCCCGTCGATGATCAAGCAAGGCTCGGCGGCGGTCGCCACCGTGGTTGTCCATCGCTCGATGCTCGTGACGAACTCATCCCCGGTCGGCGTACGCGCCTGAGGCACGAACGCTCCCGATAGTGAGAGCTCGACGTGCGCCACCCGCACCTCCCTCATCATCCGCGCCGAACGGGCCGCGCGCGGCTCCGGTCGAGGTTACTCCTCGCCGTGCTCGCGGCTACAGCCCGTCGACTGCAAACGGTGCAATGGAAGGAACGTTACCGGCGGGTCGCCCGCTTGTCAGCGGCTGTTTGGCCGTCGCCGTACCAGCGGTAGTCACCGGCTGGACGGTACGGGGCGTTGGCCCAGGTGCTGGGTTGGTGGGCCACCGCAGAGAGCTTGCTGGCGGTGGCGGGGGAGATGCGCGCTCCACCGGCGATCAACAGGCGGTCCAGCTCGCGATGGGTGGCCACGAGGCAGTCCTTCGGCAGACCGTGCACGCTGATCACGCCGGAGCCGACGAACGCCAGCACCGGGGTGACGGGCACGGTCAGGCCAACGGCCGCGGACATCGCCCGGGCGGCCCGCTTCGCGTCGCGGCGGGCCTCGACGACGTACGCGGGACGCTTGCCGTTGATCTGCACGACGTCGCCGGCGATGAGGACGCGGGCCCGGCCGTGGTCGGCGACCGTGACCGCGTACACACCGCCGGGGCCGATGGCCAGGAATCCGGCGCGGTCGTCGCTCGGGTCCGGCTCGTACAGGCTCTGTGCGGAATCGGTCCGCGGCCAGTCGACGATGTGCCACGCGGGACCCAACCGGTCGAGCCGGGTGAGTGCTCGAGCGCCGGCGGCCTCCAACCGGCGGGCGTCACGCTCCGCGCGGCGGCGACGGGCCCACTCCACAGGACTCTGTCGAGGTGCCTCGATGACCGCGGGCGGCGCGGTCCGGCGGGTCCGGTCGATCGGTGACAATGCTCTGGAGGGAAGGGGCAAGGCGGGGCGTGCGGGGAAGACAGTCACTGCGACCTCCGGCAAAAGGTCTGTCGGGCTCTCTGCTCACTACCGTAGGTGTTGGACCCCACACGGAAGCAAGACATAGAACCTGAAATAAAGCGGAGTGAGTGTGGATGAATGCCGCATTCACGCACGGCCTGTTCTTGCGGATGGCGCATGCGCACCCCGGCACCTCCGGATGGTGAAGAAGACCCCTCACAAGTTAGCCTGCCCTTAGCCGGCGCGCAGCAATCCGGACCGATGTCGGCGGAAAGTCACATGCCCGGTGCTCGCCGCGATTGTTCGGCGGCCCTCTCCGGCGTGTCCTAGGCTCGCAACGTGGCGCATTTTGTCGACAGTGAAGTCAGCCGGCTCGCGACGGTCATGCTGCATCGGCCGGGCCCGGAGCTCGCCCGGCTGACGCCGCGCAACAACGATTCGCTGCTGTTCGACGGCATTCCGTGGGTGGGCCGCGCACAGGAAGAGCACGACGCGTTCGCGGCAGCGCTCCGCGAGCGCGGCGTGGAGGTGCTCTATCTCGGACAATTGCTGGCCGAGACGCTGGCGATCGCGCCGGCCCGCGACGAACTCGTCGCCGGCGTGCTCGACGACCGGCGGATGGGCGACACACTGCGCGCGAGTGTCGCCGGCTACCTCGCCGACCATGAACCGCAGCATCTGGCCGACGTCCTGATAGCCGGCCTCGCGCACGAGGAGATGAAGCCCGGACCGGGCGGCCTCGTCTATCGGATGATGGACCGCCTCGACTTCGTCATCGACCCGCTGCCCAACCTGCTCTTCACCCGCGACTCGTCGGTGTGGATCCGGGACCGGGTAGCGGTCACCAGCCTCGCCATGCCCGCCCGCCGCCGCGAGACCACGCTGACTCAGGCGATCTACCGCTACCACCCGCGCTTCGCGGGCACCGAACTGCTCTATACGCCCGGCCTCGAACATGTCGAGGGTGGCGACGTGCTGCTGCTCGCGCCTGGTGTGGTCGCGGTCGGCGTCGGCGAACGCACCACACCGGCCGGCGCGGAACGCCTGGCCCGCCGTGTGTTCGCGGCCGGCCTCGCACACACCATCCTCGCGGTGCCGATCGCCCAGGAACGGGCCACCATGCACCTCGACACCGTCTGCACGATGGTCGACGTCGATGCGGTGGTCATGTATCCGAACGTTGCCGACGCGCTCACTGCGTTCACCGTCACCGACGCCGGTGACGGCCAGCCGACTGTGACCGCCCCGCGGCCGTTCCTCGAGGCGGCCGCCGAGGCCATGGGCATCGACCGGCTCCGCATCATCGACACGGGCCTGGATCCGGTCACGGCCGAACGCGAACAGTGGGACGACGGCAACAACACGCTGGCGATCGCGCCCCGGCTGTGCGTGGCGTACGAGCGCAACATCGAGACGAACAGCCAACTCGAGCGCGCCGGCATCGAGGTCGTCGCCATCAGCGGCTCGGAGCTGGGCTCGGGCCGCGGCGGCCCGCGCTGCATGAGCTGCCCCGTCACACGCATTCCCGGCTGAGCTCGCGAGCGCCGCCGGGAGATGCCGCACAAAGCGGAGGGAGCCCGCGAGCACCGGTTACCAGGCGCGAGCCGCCGAGCGACAGCGAGGCCAGCCAGCTCCGCGAGCGCCGCCGGTGAGATGGCGCACCAAGCGGAGGGAGCGCAGCGACCGTTGCGACTGCGTCATCTCACCGGGTCTAAGGCGCGAGCCAGCCGAGCGAAGCGAGGCCATTGAGCTCAGTGGCCGACCACGTGGGAGACCACCAGCTCCGGGACCGGGACGTCGGTGGACGAGGGATCCGCCTTGGCGGGGAAGTCGAAAACGCCGATCATGAGCTGGACCGGGTAGTTCGGGGACTGGGCGATGCGCTTGGTCACCTCGCCGTCGACCGTGAACGTGAGGGAGCCGGGCCGCCAGTCGACGCCGTAGGTGTGGAACTCGGCGACGTCTATGTCCAGAGGCTCCGCCGCGAAGTTCTCGGTCAGCCCGGGGTCGCGGAACTTGTGCAGGCCCATGCCCACGTCGGCCGAGCCGTACCGGACCGCGTCGCCAAAGATCTCCATGACGCAGATCTCGCCCGAGTGTTGGGGTTTGTCCTCGATGCCGGACATCCAGAACGCGACCATCGACCGCGGCGTGATCACGCCCCGCGCGCGTACCTCCACGTGGCCGTAGAGCGGGGTGTACCCCCAGAACTCTTCCTGCTCCTCGGTGACCAGCAGGCCCTCCTTGAACGGCTGGCCGCCGACCCCGCTCCCGACCGGGCCGGAGAAGCTGCCGCTCTGGATACACGAGACTCGCAACGGGCCGTCGTGCACGCCTTCGCACCACAACGGCTGGTCTTGGGGGATGCTCAGGCGCAGCTCGCCGTCCTTGACGACATGCGTGGCGGCGGACGCCGCGCGCGAGCTCCAGTGGGGCAGATAGTAGGGAAACCACACGCCCGGATCGAGCGCGTCACCGCTGAAGTGCTCGTCCAGCTCCATATCTCGGCACTGTAACGGCGCGGCGCCGTCCAGCGCACGGTCACCGCAGCGTCAGCTGGCGACCGACCAGGCCCTGCCTGGCACGGCGGGCCGCGGCGTCGAGCGGGCCGGTCTCCGCGAGCGTGTCGGTGTACCGCTTCGCGAAGTCGGCCAGCGGCGCCTCCCAGTCGGCGGCGTCCAGCTCTCCGGGGATGTCCCAGACCGGAACCAGCAGACCGTGCGCGCGGAACATCCCGGCGAACTTCGTCCGATCGCCGAGCAGCAGGTCTCCGGCCGCGGAGAGGCGGGCCAGCGCATCGAGCGCCACGTCTTCCGGGTCGGGGAGCACCCAGCGCACGTGTCCCTTCCCCGGCGCCACGCGACACCAGTAGGCGGCGTGCGCCGCGCCGAGCCGCGATGTCGGGTAGATCGATGCGTTCGCCCGCTCGAGCGACCCCTTCACGGAGGCGTCCCCGGCTTGCTCGGCGTCGAGCCAGTACTCGAAGCCGTTGTGCATGGTGATGTCGAGCGGGCCGTCGTCGAGGACGTCTTGCAGGCGCGGGCCCTCGCCGGGCAACGCGGGCACCGCGACGGTGTCGCCCGGCTTGGTACGCAGCGCGCTCAGGATCGCCACGGCCAGGTCCCGGGACACATCGCCGGACTGCACGTGCCGCTGGAGGCCGATGAACACGTGCCCGTCCTGCCGGGTCATCGCGGGCCACGCCATGGGCAGCACCGTGGAGAGCGTGACGGGGCGGTCTCCGTACTCGTCGATGAACTCGGCCTTGATGCGCAACGGCGCCGAGGCGGCCGGGACCAGCTCGCGCAGCGCGATCCATTCCGGCTCGTCGGCCAGGCCCTGGAACGGCCGCGCGACGAAGATGTCGCGCACCTTCTGGCGCTTGGGGGCGGTCTGCGGGCTCTTTCGACGCTTACTCATGGCGAATCAGCGTAGGGGGTGTGCGGGCCGAATCGGACACCGCGGTCGGACCGTGCCGGTATTGATCAAGCGCTCAGCCGCGCGGCAGCCGGACCTCCGCGACCGTGCCCCCGCCGTCGCGGGGCCGCAGCGACACCCAGCCGTGCTGCCGCTCAACGATCCGTCGTACCAGGTAGAGACCCAGGCCGGCGCCTGGGTGGTGGCGCCGGTCGCCGGACTCGCCCTGCCAGTAGCGCTCGAACGCGCGCTCGACGTGCTCGGGCTTCACGCCGACGCCGCGGTCGGCGACCCGGAACGTGACGGTCTGGTCGTCGGCCTCGGCGAACAGCTCCACGTCAGTGTCGTGTGGGGAGTACTTGTGCGCGTTGGTGGCCAGCTCGGTCAGGATGGTGGCGAGCGAGTCACGGTCCCCGTACGCCTTCGGCAGCTCCGCCGGGAGCCCGTCCAGCACGAGCCGGCGGCGGAGGTCGGCGGGTAGCTCGTCGACGGCGTGCCGGAGCGCCTCCACCATATCGAACGGCCCGGCCGGCGCGGCGCCGACCTCGCCGTCATCGCTCGTGGCTGACAGCAGCCGGTCGACCAGGCGGGCCAGCTCGCCGGCGCGGGCGCCGATGATGCGTACGGCCTCCTGCCGGCCCTCCTCGCCGAGTGAGTCCCAGTGGTTGGTAAGCGTGTCCGCGTACCCCTTGATGACCGTAACCGGCGTGCGCAGCTCGTGGCTGGTCACCGCGACCCAGAGGTCGCGGTTCTCCTGCCGGCGCGCCTGCTCGGTGGCGTCGACGGCGTCGCCGTGCACGGGCAGCCCGTCGCGGTGGCCGTAGAGACGGCCGACGTAGCCGGCCAGCAGCTCCAGAACGGAGTGATGCTCGGCTGTGGGTTCGCCGTCGTGCTCGTCGTAGTAGACGTACAACGACCCGACCACCGCGTCGCCGGACTCACATCGGGCGCCGAGCACGCGGCGCAGGTCGCCGCGCCCGATCTGGCTGGCGAACTCGTCGTTGAGGGAGTCGAGCGGTACGAGCAGTGTCCGGCGGCCCTGCAGGATGCTGTCCTCGCGATCGACCCGGCGACCCAGCGCGTGAGCGCAGGCGCCGGTCGCGGCGATGATGCGGCCGTGGCTCGTGCTGTACTCGGCGAAGCCGGCGCCGCTGCCGCCCAGGACGTCGTGGGCGAGGCGGACAATCTGGCTGAGTACGGACAGCCCCGCCTCACCGGCGTCGATCCGGTCGAGGACCGCGATCTGACCCCGGGTCAGCGCGGCGTAGTCGGGTCGCTCCGGCATGTCTGCGAGTGTGCCTCGCTTCCGGCGTTTTCGGCAGAGCGGTCGAGGTCGATCTTGGCATATTCGGCCGAACAGTGGCAGACCTCACACTTCGCGATGGTGAGATCACCCCACGCCAAGACGATCCAGGACGAACCGCGGCCGATCGGTGATGATTCCGCCTACGCGCTGTGCAAGTACCAGATCGAGGTCGGACTCCTCGTTCACCGTCCAGACGTACGTCTGAAGGCCCGCGGCCCGTAGCGCCGGGATCAGACCGCGGCGCGCGCGGACCAGGCCGATGCTCGGTCCGGCGATCCGGGCGCCGAACGGCAACCGGCCGCGCCCGACGCCGGGCGGCAAGATCTCCAAGAGATAGACCGTGGGTACGCCCGGAGCGAGCGCCCGGATGCGGCGCAGCGCCAGCGCCGCGAACGACATGACGGTCACGCGTACCGGGTCGTCCGGCTTGGGGTCGGCGAGCCCGTGGTGGCGCAGCAGGTCGACGAGGCGGTGCTCGACCTCTGCGCCGTACCGTGAGGGGTGTTTGGTCTCGATGAGTAACTGGACCTGGCGGCCGCAGCCACGGACGGCCCCGAGCAGCCGGTCGAGCGTGAGCAGCCGGGTGAGGTCGGGATCCGGCGGCTCGTCCGCCGGCGCCTCCGATGTCGACAGGCCCGACGACGGGTGCCAGGAGCCGAAGTCGAGCGCGTCCAGCTCGGCGAGCGTCTTGGCGCTGACCAGGCCCCTGCCGTTGCTGGTCCGGTTCAGCCGGCGGTCGTGCACGCAGACCAGATGCCCGTCTCGGGTCAGCCGGACGTCGCACTCCACGCCGTCGGCGCCCTCGTCGAGAGCTCGCATATACGCCGCGAGCGTGTGCTCGGGTAACGCGTCGGCGCCACCGCGATGGGCGAACACCAGCGGACGTTGGCCACTCACAGGACGCGGGCCGGCTGACCGTTCTCGCTGACCACGTCGCGGCCCGCGGCGGCCCAGGACTGCATCCCGCCGTCGAGGTTGCGCACGTTGTCCCAACCGTTGCCGATCAGGTACGACACCACCCGGCCGGAGCGGGCACCGGAGCGGCACACCACGACGACGTCGATGTCCGCCGGCACCTCGGCCATCCGGGCGGGGATCTCCATCATCGGCAGGTGGTGGGCACCCGGCGCGTGGCCGGCGTCCCACTCGTCGGGCTCCCGTACGTCGAGCAGGTAGACGTCGGGCTCGATCTGAGTGGGGGTCACGCTGGGTACCTGAGGTCCGAACACAACTCCAGCGTAGAACCTACTTCTTGTTGTCGACGACGCCCGGGTTGCCCGTCATCCACTCACCCATCTTGTCGCCAGCCATGGCCTTGTAGAGAGCGAGTGCCTTCTCCCGGTCCGAGATGACCACGGATTGGCCGGCGATGGTCTGGCTGCCCTTGTTGGGGCTGGTGAGGAACGTGAGGTTGTCGCTACGCAGGTTGCGGAACTGCAGCGCCATGTCGGTGAGCGAGAAGTCGTTGTCCACCGTGACCGCCGCGGTCACCGCCTTGAGGAAACTGTTTAGCTTCGCCGGGTTGCTCAGCGTCCCGGTGCTGGCCGCCTTGTCCATCAGCGCCTTGAGGAACTCCTGCTGGTGCTGCATGCGGGCGAAGTCGCCGCGGGCGAACTGCTTGCGCTGGCGCACCCAGTCGAGCGCCTCGTCGCCGTTCATGTGCATGGTGCCCTTCGTGAACACCCGGTGCGGCTTGTGGATCGATGTGATGGTCTGATCCACCTTCAGGTCGACGCCGCCGAGTGCGTTCGTGACCTCCTTGAAGCCGCCGAAATCGATCGCGGCCACGTGGTCGAGGTGGACGTCCGTCATGCACTCGACCGTACGGACGGCGCGTGGCAGGCCGCCGAACGCGAACGAGGCATTGATCTTCGCGCGGCTACCGGTGTCGCAGCCGGCGTTGTTGGCGGACGGGACCTGCACCCACAGGTCGCGCGGGATCGAGACGATCTGGGCGGTGTGGTGGTCGGCCGGGATGTGCATGATCATCAGCGTGTCGGCGCGCCACTTGCTGGCCGACGCGTCCGATGCGTCCGGGTCCCGCGAGTCACTGCCGACGATCAGGATGTTCACCGCGCCGTCGACCGTCTTGGCCGGGCGGCCGTTGGTGATGTCGGCGAACGCGTCGGTCCGCTTCAGGTCCTTGTCCAGTCCCGAGGCGTAGCCGTACAGCGAGATCGCGGCGATGATGCTGCCGACCACGATCAGGATGCCGGCGACCAGAGCGATACGACCCCAGCGCGGCTTCGGCTTGCCCCGGTACGGCCGGCCGGGTCCGGTCCCACCCGGACCCTGCGGCGGTCCGCCCGGGTTGATCGGGGCTGAGCCGCGCGGCGGCCATTCCTCTCGGTAGTCGCGGTAGCTGGTGTCGCGGTAGCCGCCGGACGCGTCCGCCCGACCTGCGGTTCGAGCGGTGCCCGGCACCGAGGCCCGGCCGGACGGGCTTCCGTAGGGGGACGTGGTCGCAGACATGTCCCCAGGTTACGGATGCCGAAGCGGGCATACCGTGCATCGACACCGGCACGGCACGAAGGTGGGAGACAACTACCCTTCGTGAAACGTTCACTACTTCAGCGAATTGCTCAGCTGGCGAAGAACTCGATGGTGCGCCGCAGGCCCTCCTCCGGGCCGATCTGGGGTTCGTACCCGAGCCGGGTGCGGGCCAGCGTGAGGTCGGGGCGGCGCTTCTCGGGGTCGTCCGCCGCGCGCTCGACCAGTTCGATCTTCGAATCGCTCCCGGAGAGCCGGACGATGAGCTCGGCCAGCTCGAGCATGCTCATCTCGTGCTCGGTACCGCAGTTGATCGGTCCCGTCTCGGTCGAGTCGAGCAGCAGCAGGATGCCGCGGACCAGATCGTCGACGTACGTGATGGACCGGGTCTGCGTGCCGGTGCCCTGCACGGTCAGCGGCGCGCCGCGCAGCGCTTGGCTGATGAACGTGGGGATGGCGCGGCCGTCGTCGGGGCGCATCCGCGGACCGTACGTGTTGAAGATCCGGACGATGGCCGTGTCGAGCCCGTGGAACCGGTGGTAGGCCATGGTCGCGGCCTCGGAGAAGCGCTTCGACTCGTCGTAGACCGAGCGGATGCCGATCGGGTTGACGTTGCCCCAGTACGTCTCCGGCTGGGGGTGGACGAGCGGGTCCCCGTACGCCTCGGAGGTCGACGCCATCAGGAAGCGGGCCGCGTCGGCCACCGCGCGGTCGAGCAGTCCCATCGTGCCGATCGAGCCGATCTTGAGGATCTCCAGCGGCAGCTTCCGGAAGTCCGTGGGGCTCGCCGGGGAAGCCATGTGCAGGATCGCGTCGAAGCGGCCGTCCAGGCGCGGCAGACCCTCGGTGAGGTCCGCCTCGATGAGCGTGAACCGCGGCTCGTTCGCGAGGTGGGCCACGTTGTTCCGGGAGCCGGTGACGAAGTTGTCGATCGCGACGACATCGCACCCCCGGGCGATCAACGCGTCAACCACGTGGGACGGTACGAAGCCCGCCCCGCCGCTGACCAGAATGCGATGCCCCGCGCCGTACCGCTGCGTCACTGCCATGGTCGACAGATTACCGAGAGGGGCCGACGCGGCTCATCCGCACCGGCCCCGCGAGCGCCGCCGGGGAGATACCGCACAAAGCGGAGGGAGCTTCGCGAGCGCCGCCGATGAGATGCCGCACCAGCGGAGGGAGCGCAGCGACCGCAGCGACTGCGGCATCTCATCGGTTATAAGGCGCGAGCCGCCGAGCGGAGCGAGGCCAGCCAGCCCAGCGACCGCAGCGACTGCGGTATCTCCCCGGTTACAAGGCGCGAGCCAGCCGAGCGGAGCGAGGCCAGAGGCTCAATGCGCTCCGTAACCCGTCAAGGAGCGGACCTCGAGCTCGGCGTACTTCTCGGTGTCGTCCTCCTTCGACAGCACCGTGCCGATCCAGCCGCACAGGAAACCGAACGGGATCGAGATGATGCCGGGGTTGGACAACGGGAACCAGTGCCAGTCCTGGTGCGGGAACATGGCCGTGGCCGAGCCCGACACCACCGGCGAGAAGAACACCAGGAACACCGCGGAGATCAGACCGCCGTAGATGGACCAGAGTGCACCGGAGGTGTTGAACCGCTTCCAGAACAGGCTGTAGAGGATCGCCGGCAGGTTGGCCGAGGCCGCCACCGCGAACGCCAACGCCACCAGGAACGCCACGTTGAGGCTCTGCGCGTAGATCGACAGCGCGATGGCGATCGCGCCGATGACCAGCGCGGCGATCCGCGCGACCCGGACCTCGTCGCGTTCGGACGCCTGGCCGCGCCGGACGACGCTGGCGTAGAAGTCGTGCGCCACGCTGGACGACGACGCCAGGGTCAGACCCGCCACCACGGCGAGGATGGTCGCGAACGCGACCGCCGCGATGACCGCGAGTAGCACGGCGCCGCCCGTCTCGCCGCCCAGGTAGCGGACGCCGAGATTTTGGGCGAGTTGCGGTGCGGCCGTGTTGCCGGCCTTGTCCTGCGCGCTGATCGCCTTGCCGCCCACCAGTGCCGCCGCGCCGAAGCCCAGGGCCAGCGTGAACAGGTAGAACGTGCCGATGATGCCGATCGCCCAGAGCACACTCTTGCGCGCGACGCGCGAGCTGGGAACGGTGTAGAACCGGGTCAGGATGTGTGGCAGGCCGGCCGTGCCCAGCACGAGCGCGATGCCGAGCGAGAGCAGGTCCATCTTGCTGTAGAACGTCTCCAGGGTGGTCGCCTTCTCGACGCCGTACCGCAGGCCGGGCTCGAGGAACGCGTCGCCCTTGCCGGACCGCTCGGCCGCGGCCCCGAGCAGCGAGGACAGGTTGAACTTGTAGTGCGCGAGCACCAGGAGCGTCATGATCAGCGCGCCGGTCATCAGCATGAACGCCTTGACGATCTGCACGTACGTGGTGCCCTTCATGCCTCCCACGGTCACGTAGATGATCATCAGGGCGCCGACCAGGATGATCGTGGCGACTTTCGCCGTGTCCGCGTCCATGCCGAGGAAGGTCGAGTTCGGGCCGATGCCGAGCAGCAGCGAGACGAGCGCGCCCGCGCCCACCATCTGCGCGATCAGGTAGAAGATCGACACGACGATCGTGGACACCGAGGCGGCCGTCCGGACCGGACGCTGCCGCATCCGGAATGCCAACACGTCGGCCATCGTGTACCGGCCCGAGTTGCGCAGGAACTCCGCCACCAGCAGCAGCGCGACCAACCACGCGACCAGGAAGCCGATGGAGTAGAGGAATCCGTCATACCCGAACAGCGCGATGAGGCCGGCGATGCCGAGGAACGACGCGGCCGACATGTAGTCGCCGCTGATCGCCATGCCGTTCTGGAAACCGGAGAAGGTGCGGCCGCCGGCGTAGTAGTCGGTAGCCGTCTTGGTCTGCCGGCTCGCCCAGACCGTGATGCCCAGGGTGATCGCGACGAAGATCAGGAACAACGTGATCGTCAGGGTGCGGGTCGTCGATGAGGTCGCCTCCGCGGCGAGCAGGTGCGTCTCCATCACTTCACGCTCCGGTCACCGCTCGGCTCGTCCGGTTCGGTCACGGACACCGGTGTGGCGGTCGTCTCCAGTTCCGACTGGATCTTGTCGGCGATCGGATCCAGCCGATCGGCCGCGTAGCGCGCGTAGTACCAGGCGATCAGGAACGTGGATACGAACTGGAGTAGGCCGAGCACCAGCGCGACGTTGATGTTGCCGACGAGCTTGATGCCCATGAAGTCCCGTGCGTACGCGGAGAGCAGGACGTACAGCGCGTACCAGAGGATGAACGCGACGGTCGTGGGGAAGACGAATCTGCGCAGTCTCCGGCGCAGCTCGCCGAATTCTTCGGATCGTTGAACGGCGACGTATCTCTCGGTGGGGGTCGTATCTGTCGACAACGGTGCTCACCACCTTCGTGGGGGCGGACTTTCCGGCACCGTACGAAGGAGTGAGCCCGATCACTGGACGCCGGTCGGGGACTGCGCCGAGTGGTGGTCTGAATGCGCCGAGCGGGCTAGGTGACGAGCCGCTGATACCGGCCGCGGAAATGCATCAGGGGTACGGGCGCGGCGTCGAGCCGTACGGTCTCGATGGTCGCCTCGACCAGCAGCGCCCAGCCGTACGGCCGGTGGTCGTCGAGTCGGCAACCGGCCCAGGTGCCGGCGTCCTTCGGCACGGGCCCGTACTCGGTGGGCGTCCACTCGCCGGCCGCGAAGGGGCCGCCGGGCGACGGCATCAGGCCGGCGAAGCGATCGGCGAGCAACTCGTCCCCGGCGCCGAGCGCCGTGACCGCGAACCGCCGGCTCCTGCTGGCGGCGTCCCAGAAGTCGCTCTCTTCGTCGATGAGCCCGAGCACGCGCCCGGGCTCCCCGTCCGCGACGAGCATCGAGGAGACGGTCAGGCCGGCGGGCCCGGGCGCGGTCCACAGCGTGACGGCGGAGGCGAGCCGCCCTCGCAGCCGCCGCACGGTCGACTTGTCCTGCTCGGGAGTCGCGAAGGGATCGCTGGAGTGGATCTGCGCGCCGGGCTCAACGGGATTCACGGCCCCAATTCTGTCCCGCCATGCGCCGGGGTCAGCGGTTGGGAGTGACGGCCGCGAGAAGTTCGGGCATCCTGAGGTCCAGCAGGTCGCCGGCCAGGCGCGAGCCCAGCACGTATGCCCCGGTGCCGTAGGCGACGCCGACCGGCAGCCCGATCCAGAGCCAGACGTCGCCCAGTAGATAGGTCGTCACCTGCATGGGGACGGTGCCGACGATCGCAGCGAAGAGGCCGCCGAAGCTCATCAGGCCCTTGGCCAGGCCGCCGCCCGAGGACAACGCGAACGGATTGGACGTGTCCGGCAGGGCGTACGCGCCCCGGACCGAGATCGGGAGGACCACGGCCAGTCCCGTGCCGTAGGCCGCGACCAGCGTGCCGACCAGGGACGGGATCGCGGCCTGGCGGCCCGACACCGCCCCGACGACGGCCGCGATGGCGATCAGCAGGGGGAGTACGTACAGCGAGTAGCCGGCGACCCGCGAGTGCAGCTCCACCCGTCCGGGCACGCCGGCCGTCACGTTGGTCGCGTAGGCGCTGCCCTCGTACCCGAACTGGTTGACCAGGCCGACGGCCGCGAGGGCGCCGACGAAGACCAGCATGCCGCTCGCGCCGCCGCTGGTCACCGCGAGCACGACCGGCAGGAACACGCCGACCACCGTGAACGTGATCAGGCTGGCCCGCCGCCGGGTCTCGCGCCACCAGTAGCGCGCCTCGCGGGAGGCCAGCGCGCCGAACCGGGTCGTCGGCAGGAGCGGCAGGACCAGCTGCGACACCGGGGTGCCGCGGCGGACCGCCGACGACGATCGGGAGGACGAGGCCGTGCCCAGCATGGCCCGTTCCAGCGTCGCCGACCACCACCACAGCAGGCCACCGATGGTGGCCAGGACGATCACGAGCTTGATCGGTACGGCCCAGACCTGACCCGCGACGATATCGAGGCCCATCGAGTACGGCGCGCCGAGCGGTGTCCACGCGATCAACCGAGCCACAGCGGCGATCTGATCCCAGTCGGCGTGCTGCGCGCCGGCCAGCGCGAGGAGCTGGATCGGGCCCAGCAGCGCGGCCACGACCGCGAGCAGCACCGTGGCGAGATCGCGCGCCCGGCGCGAGCGCAGCGCGGTGGCGAACGCGCTGGTCACCGCGCGGCTCACGGCTGTGCAGAGAAGCAGGCCGAGGACGACGCCAACCAGTTCGACCGTGCCGGCGAGGAAACCGCCGAGCCGTACGGCCGTGCCCACCATCCCGGTCGTCGCGAGCAGCGTGGCCAGCGCCGGTACGCCGGCGAGCGACGCGACGAACATGCCGCGGATCAGCGTGCCCCTGCCCAGTGGCAGCAGCGCGAACCGGGCCGGATCCAGGGACTCGTCGACGCCGAAGAACACCAGCGGGAGGAACAGCCAGCCGAGGACGATCGCGGCACCGCCGAGCGTGAGCAGCATGCCGGCGGTGGGGGCGTCGTCGAGGAGGCCGGGGATCGCGAAGATGGCGTAGCCGGCTACCGCGAACGAGCCGCCGAGCAGGACGCCGACGATGAACAGCGCCGCCCGCCAGGGCTGGCCGCGGAGGCCGTTGACCGTCAGGCGCACCTTGAGCCGTACGAACGCTACAACCATGCGAGCTCGGAGCCGGTCGCAATACGCCCGCCCACCACCTGCACGAACACGTCCTCGAGCGCACGCTCGCCGCGTACCGACGCGAGCGTGCCCTGTAGCCGGATCGCGCCGCCCGCGAGGATCGCGACGTGGCTGCAGAGCCGCTCGACGACCTCCATCACATGGCTGGAGACCACGACGGTTCCGCCGCCGGTCACGTACCGCTGCAGGATGTCCCGGATCAGCGCCGCCGAAACCGGGTCGACGGCCTCGAACGGCTCGTCCAGTACGAGCAGCCGGGGGCCGTGCAGCAGCGCGCAGGCCAAGCCGATCTTCTTCTTCATGCCGGCCGAGTAGTCCACGACCAGCGTACGGTTCGCGGTGCCCAACTCGAGCACCTCCAGCAGCTCGCGGGAGCGCTGATCGACAGTCGCCGCGTCCATGCCCCGGAGCAGCCCGTGGTACGCCAGCAGTTCCGCCCCGGAGAGCCGGTCGAACATGCGCACCCCGTCGGGAAGCACGCCGAACAGTCGCTTGGCGGCCGCCGGGTCGATCCAGACGTCGTACCCGAGGACCGTGGCCCGTCCGGCGTCGGGCCGCAGCAGGCCGACGGCCATCGAGAGGGTCGTGGTCTTGCCGGCCCCGTTCGGGCCGAGCAGCCCGTAGAACGAGCCGGCCGGCACGTCGAGATCGAGGCCCGCGACGGCGATCTTGCGATCGAAGCGCTTGACGAGCCCGCGCAGCGACATCGCGGCCTCCGGTTTGGGGTTTCGCTGTGCCGGAACCGTCATCGTCCGAACGTAACGGCTAGTAAACGGCCCGGACCAGCCCCGATGGGCTGGTCCGGGCCGAAACGGGTGCGCCCCCGTTTATCCCACCCGTTCGATCACGGCCCTCCGGATGAGGAACTTGCCCGCTTCGCGGACCTGTTCGAAGGCGGCATTGTTGAGCAGGACGCAGCTGCCCGACGGGGATGTCACCTTGACCGTGATGGCCTTGTTGTTGTCCAGGTTGGTGACTTTCAGCGTGGTGCCGATGGGGAAGGTGCCGCTGGACGCCCCTGGCGCGCCGCCCTCACCGGAGAGCGTGACGGTGGAGCCCTTGCAGACGACGCCGGCTCCCGCGGCGTTGCCAGCCGGCGGTGCCGCGGGCCGGCTGGCCGCCGGCGGTGCCGCGGGCTGGGCCGGCTGTGCCGGTTGGGCCGGTTGAGCGGGCGCCGCGGCCGGTGGCTGGGCCTGCACGTTTCCGGTGCACCCGGCGGCGGCGCGGCGCTGGTTGATGAGGTCGACCACGGCCTGCCGGTTTGCGATGCGCGCGTCGGACAGGGCGTCCGGGTTTGCCCGCTGGGCGGCGATGAAGTTGAGGTTGTTCTGTAGGGCCTGGTCGAGGCCCGCGCAGTTCTCGCCCGCACTGCTGATCCCCGTGCTGATCGCGAACGCGCCTCCCGCCAGCGCGGTCGCCGCTAGGCCAATGATCAGCTTCCGGGTCCGGCCGGTCGTCCTGCGTCGATACATGCACCGCTCCTTCGCTTCGTCGGCTGCCGGAGTTGCAGCATCGTTATCTACGAGGCATCGACGGCGAGCGGTTCAGTTCGGGCTCTTAAATGTTAGAGACGAAGCGACTCCGGAGCGTGAAGGCGGAGCATGGTGGCGCCCACGTTGCGAGGGACCCGCCCGCTGGTCAGCAGGGACCCCACCACCATGACCGTGAAGGCCAGGGGCACCGTCCAGGCGGCCGGCTCGCCGATGAACTGCGCCGGCCACCCGGACAGCGGCGGTCCCAGCACCGTGACCAGCACGGCCGCCATCGCCGCGCCACCACCGGCCAGGATTCCGGCGGCCGCGCCGGCGGCGGTCAGCCCGCGCCACCAGATGCCCAGCACCAGCAGCGGACAGAAGCTCGACGCCGCCACCGCGAAGGCCAGACCCACGACACGCGAGACATCCATGTTCGACACGTACAGTGACAGTGCGATCGGGACGACCGCCGACAGCGCGGTGGCCAGCCGGAAGTCGCGGACCCGGCCGGTCCGGTCGGCATGCAGCACGTCGGTGAAGACCACGCCGGCCACGCTGGTCAGCAGCCCGGACGAGGTGGACATGAACGCGGCCAGCGCACCCGCCGTGACGAGCGCGCCGAGCAGTTGGCCGAGTACTCCACCGCCGAGGGCGGCCTCGGGCAGGAGCAGGACCACGGCGTCGGTGCGGCCGGTCATCAGTAGCTGCGGCGTGTAGATCCGGCCGAGGACGCCGTACATCGTCGGCAGTAGGTAGAACAGCCCGACCAGGGCGAGCACCACGAGCGTGGTACGGCGCGCCGCCGCCCCGTCGGGATTGGTGTAGAAGCGGACCAGCACGTGCGGCAGGCCCATCGTGCCCAGGAACGTGGCCAAGATCAGCGAGTATGTGGCGAACAGGCTCCGCTTGCCGCCGGGATACAACCAGCTCGCGCCGAAGCGGGCGTCGACCGTGCTGACTGCGGGGACGGGATCGCCCGCGGCGAAAGTCAGCTCCTGCCCCTTTCGTACCGTAGTCTCCTGGTTGTCGACCGTGAGGGTCGCGTCCTGCTGGATGACGACGGTGGTCGCCGCCGGGAACGTTGTCCCGGCCAGCGGCGTCACCGGCGGCCGCCCGTCCGATTGCCACTGCAGCACCAGGAAGATCACCGGTACGGCGAGCGCGGTGAGCTTGAGCCAGTACTGGAACGCCTGCACGAACGTGATCGCGCGCATCCCGCCGAGTGCGACGTTCGCGGTGACGACGAGGCCGACGAGCAGCGCTCCCCATTGGTAGGAGCCGCCGGTGACCGTGGTGAACGTCAGTCCCGCCCCGTGCAACTGCGGCACCAGGTAGAGGCAGCCGATGAAGATCACGAATACGGTGGCGATCCGGCGCAGCCGCAGCGATCGCAGCCGGAGCTCGCAGAAGTCGGGCAACGTGAACGCACCCGACCGGCGCAGCGGCGCGGCCACGAAGAGCAGCAACGCGAGATAGCCCGCCGCGAAGCCGACCGGGTACCAGAGCACGTCGACGCCGTAGCGCAGGATCAGGCCGGCGACGCCGAGGAAGGACGCCGCGGAGAGGTATTCGCCGCTGATCGCCGCCGCGTTCCAGGACGGGCTGACCGTACGGGATGCGACCAGAAAGTCGGAAGTGGTCCGGGCGAAGCGCAGCCCGTACGCCCCGATCCCGATGGTGACCAGCAGGACCACGACGAGCGCGGGAATGACGTAGGGGTTCATCGCTCGGGCCGTCTGATCACGGCCGTGAAGTCGGACTCGTTGCGTTCCGCCCAACGGACGTAGGCCCAGCCCACGCAGATCAGGAACGGGAACGAAAGCACGCCGAGCAGCAGCCAGGGCAGGTTGATGCCGAAGACCTTGATCTCGGCGACCGCGGGCGCGACCGCGAACAGCAGCGGCAGCGCGCCGAGCCCGGCCACCACGACCAGCGAGAGCCTCACCGCGAGCGCGAGCTGAGCGCGGACGAGACCCTTGACCAGGGCCTCGCCGACGGGCGTCTGCTCCGCGAGGTCGGCGCGGGCCGGGTCCGTGGCGGCCCGCCGGGCCGCGACCTCGCCCAACACCACCCGGGTACGCGCCGGCCTCTCGTCCCCGGCCGCGTCGCTACCCATGCCCGGCAGTCTTACCGCCAGGCCCCGCTTGTCAAGGACTCAGCAGTCGCGCGGCTGCTGCTTGGGGTGGGCGGCGAGGATCTCGCGGGCGTGCTCGCGCCCGTAGTTCCAGCCCCGCCAGTCGTCCGGGTTCCGATCGAGGACCCCGGCGATCGGTCCGAGGACGCAATCGCGCCGGTCCGCCGCGAGGCGCTCGAGCGCGGGCACGGCGTCCGCAGAGAGGCCGGACAGGTAGGCGGTGTCGATCCGGCCGATCTTCTCGTACCGGGCGATGTTGCGGTCGGCGATCAGACCGTCCGGGTTCGCCGCGGCAAGGCCGAGCAGCGCGAGCACGCCGGCGACCACGACGGCCCGAGGCAGCCAAATCGCCCGCAACCGGATCCCGGCGACCAGCACCAGCACGAACACCACACCGAGCCAGAACTCGCAGAGCGCGACCAGCACGCGCAGCCGGGTGAGGCCATAGGCGTCGGCGTACAGGTCCATGCGATGCAGCGCCGACGCGACGATCACCAGCGTGAGCACGGCAAGCGCGCCGAGCAGGGCCCGGATCAGGATGCGGTCGGTACGGGTGCCGCGCGGTGCCCACCGAGCCGCGCCGGCGACGACGCCGAGCGTCAGGCCGGTGACGGCGAGCAGCTGCCAGAACCCGCTGCGGGCGTAGTCGGCGTATGTGAGGCCCTCCGTCTCCAGCACGTGCCGCGCGCCGCCGAACAGGACGGTGAGCTGCACCCCGACGAACAGCGCGAACAGCAGCACGAGCAGGCTCAGCGGGATCGCCCATTCGAGCCGGGTGACGCGACTCCGGCCAGGACTCCCCAGGCCGGTCAGATCCGGCGGCGCCGCGCGCAGGTAGGCCGCCCCGCCGAGCACCGCCCACGCGACCGTGAACACGAACCCCCAGCGCACCAGCGTCGCGCCGTCGATATCGGGCAACGCACGGCGTACGAAACTGGCGAACGCCGCGTCGGCCGAGGCGAACAACGAGCCGAACAGGGTCAGCAACGCGACGGATACCGCAGTCGTGGCCACGACGCGGGCGACGGACACATGCCCCGACCCGGGCCGGTGGATCCTGGCCAGCCCGCGCACCACCCAGGGCACCGCCCGGAACGCCGAGATCGGGGCGATGACCGCGGCCACGGTCATCGCCCGCAGCGAGCGGCCACCGGCCACGGCGAGCGCTCCGGTGAGCATCGCGGTAGCCAGGCAGAGCAGGAAGAGCCAGCCCGCGGCCCGGATCGTGCCGATCCCGAGGAGCGCCACGGTGACGGCCGACCACCCGAACCGTGCTGGAGACAGCGTCGGGCCGCTCCGCCAGACAAGCGGTGGCGGTACGTTGGCCGGTGGCCGGTAGGGGATCGTGCGCGCGACGACCAGAGCGGCCGTGCCCGCGACGGCTGTGACCAGCCAACCCACGCCGGGCCGGTCGAGCGGGATGCTGAGCGCGGCGATCACGGCGGCGACCAACACCGCCACGACCGTCGGCACCGAGGCGGGTCGCGCCGGCCCGGGCCACCACCGTCCCCACACAGATGGCTGCGGCCACGGTCCGTGCAACATGGGGACACCGCCCGGCGCCGGCGTTGTGGCCACTGTTTGGCCGCCCGGCGTCTGGTGGGCCGGCGTTGCCGTCGCGGCTTCGCCGCGCGGCGTGCTGTGCGCCGGCGTTGTGGCCACGGCTTGGCCGCCCGGCGTGCTGTGCGCCGGCGTTGTGGCCACGGCCGCAGCTTCGCCGCCCGGCGTCTGGTGGGCCGGCGGCTTCGCGGGCGGCTGAGCGGGCTCTGACGGCATGGTGACCTCCGGTGATCGGGGGTAGGCGTGGGTCCGGCGAGAAAGCCAGGCGGGGATCGGGTGAGCGGAGGGTCAGGCGGGCAGCAGCGGCAGCGTCACGTGGATGTGGCAACCAGGTCCGGCCCGTCCGGTCGAGGCACCGCCGGCCCGGACCGGAACGGCCGGCGCGCCGGCGGGGTCGACGACCGCGATCGTGCCGTGGTGCAGTTGCACCACCCAGCGGGCGATCGCCAGCCCCAGCCCGGTGCCGCCGTCCACCGCGCGTTCGCCGCGGGTGAAGCGCTCGAACACCCGATCCCGATCGGCTTCCGGGATGCCGTCGCCCTCGTCGGCCACCGCGAGCAGCACGCGGTCGCCGTGCCGTTCAGCGCGGACCGTGATGGTGCCGCCGGGCGGACTGTGCCGGGCGGCGTTGTCCAGCAGGTTCGCGAAGACCTGATGCAGCCGCTCCCGGTCACCCGGCACCGCCACGTCCGGCGCGGACACCATGAAACGCACGTCGTGGCCCGCGCCGTCCGCGTTGACCGCGGCCTCCCTGACGACGTCGTCGAGGAACGACGGAACATCGATCGGGGCCCGGTTCAGCGGCACCACGCCCGCGTCCAGCCGGGACAGGTCGAGCAGCTCGGCGACCAGCCGGCCCAGCCGTTCCGTCTGGGTCAGCGCGGTCTGCATCGTCTCCGGTTCGGCCTGGGCCACCCCGTCGACGATGTTCTCCAGCAGCCCTTGCAGCGCGGTGATCGGCGTACGCAACTCGTGCGAGACGTTCGCGATCAGCTCGCGCCGCTGCCGGTCGGCGGCGGCCAGGTCCGCCGCCATCTGGTTGAACGCGACCGCCAGCTCGCCGACCTCGTCCTGCGACGTCGCGCGCACCCGCCGGGTGTAGTCACCGTGCGCCATCGCCCGCGCGGCCGCGGTCATCTCGCGCAGCGGGGACGTCATCCCGTGCGCCAGGAACTGCGTGATCGTGACGCCGATGATCACCGACGTGAGCCCGGTCCAGAACGGGAACCAGCGCAGCCACAGCGAGAACCACAGCATCCCGCCACCGCCGGCCGCGACCAGGACCATGATGATCTTCATCTTGATCGAGCGCACCGGATCGAGCGGTCGGGGCAGCCAGGCCCGGGCGCGCCTCACCGCTCGACCTCTAAGGCATAGCCGACCCCATGCACCGTACGGATAAGGTCCGAGCCCAGCTTGCGGCGGAGCCCCTTGATGTGGCTGTCGACGGTACGGGTGCCCGACGCGTCCGCCCAGCCCCAGACGTCCGCGAGCAGGCGTTCCCGCGGAAGCACGGTCCGTGGCCGGGCAGCCAGGTGCACGAGCAGGTCGAACTCGGTAGGCGTCAGATGCACCTCGACGCCCCCGCGCAGCACCCGGCGCTCGGCCTCGTTGATCACCAGATCGCCGAGCCGAAGCTCCGGTGCCGCGGACGCGCCCGCGGCGGCGCGGGAGGCCCGGCGCAACAGCGCGTGCACGCGGGCGGTCAGCTCCCGCATGGAGAACGGCTTCGTGAGATAGTCGTCCGCGCCGACCGCGAGGCCGACCAGGAGGTCCGTCTCGTCGTCGCGGGCGGTGAGCATGAGAACGGGTACGGGCCGCTCAGCCTGGATCCGCCGGCACACTTCGAGGCCGTCGAAGCCCGGCAGCATGACGTCCAACACGATGGCGTCTGGCGGCGTACGGCGGGCCGCCTCCACCGCGCTCGGCCCGTCGCTGGCCACCTGCACGGTGAAGCCCTCCGCGCGCAGCCGCGCCGCCACGGCGTCCGCGATGGTCCGCTCGTCTTCGACCACCAGGACCCGCCGCTCTGTGTCCACGTCTCCACCCTCCGACCGTCATCTTCCTCGGCGGATGCAAGACCGATGTGCCCCCGTGCCGCATCGACCTCACGGCGGCAGCCTATTGATCATTCGTGCAAGCCCGGGGAGTGAGTTGTGAACAACCTGTGGAGAAAACGGGACACCACTTCAAGGCATCGCGGACATCATCGGGGTCGAGCGTCAGAACAATGCTGTCTCGGTCATCGGAATGCCGGACTCCGACAATGTCTATGTGGAGTTCCCCCACCTGCACGACGACATCGGATGTCGCTGGGAGTGCGACCAGGCTCAGGATGAGCTGATCTCGCATCATGTCGGAGATCCGCCGTTGCCGTGGCTCATCGGCTTGGCCGGTCGGCATGTTCTCGCGCCCATTCGCACCCGGGGTGAGGGCACGTAAGCATTGCCCCGCATCGGCTGCACCATTGCTGTTTGCGCTGAAACGTGAGCAGGCCGGCCATGAATCCGACGAGTAAGCAAGGCGCGGTCAAGAGCAAGAAACCCATGTTCTGCACCTCCAGGTGGGAGGCGGAAGCCGGGGAGTGGTTTCCGTTGGTGCAGCCTTACACAATTTGTGTAAGGCTGCAACTTGGCGGTCCGGTGGTGAACGTGCCGTGTCAGCGTGAGTTAGGGCAGCATGACCGGAGAACAAACGCAGTGGAGGAACGATGGCCGAGCGGCAGCAGGGCACCACTTCCGACGCCTATGTCGTTGCGGGCGCCGGCAACACGTGGTCCGCGGTGGCGGCGGAACAGGGACGGATCGGCAGCCAGCGGCTGCTGGACGCGTCGACCGTGGAGCCACCGGATCCGGTCCGTGCGGCGCTGAGGCTGCGGCCGGAGGAGCAGGTCGTCGTACGGAGCCGGTTGATGCTGCTAGACGACCGGCCGGTGGAGATCGCCACCTCGTACTATCCGGCCGCGATCGCCGCGGGCACGCCACTCGCGAAGAGAGGCAAGATTCGGGGCGGAGCCATCGGTGCGCTCGCCGCACTTGGCCACGCACCGGCCGAGGCCTCCGAGCTGGTGACCGCCCGCTGGCCGGACGCCGAGGAAGCCGACGTTCTCCAAGTGGATGCCCACGAGCCACTTCTTGTCCTCACCCGGACGAACCTCGACTCAGCCGGCCGCCCGGTCGAGTACGCCATCAACCGCATGGTCGCGCGGCACTGCGATCCTCTCGCCTACCGGATGCGGACGTCGCCAGCGTGACGTCGCCGGTGCCCGACGATGGAATCCGCTCACGTCAACGTCAGCTTGCCGGCGATCTGCGGGCGCTGATTCTTTCCGGCGACATCGGCCCAGGGGAGCGGCTACCTACTACAGCCGAGCTGACGCGCCGGTACGGCGTGAACAACATGACCGTCACCCGTGCTCTCGCCATCTTGAAGGCGGAAGGACTTGTCGAAGGACGAAAGGGCAAAGCTGTAATCTCCACCGATCGCCGGCCCGCCGTGGTGCGCGCCAGCCACTATCCGCAGGCCACGGATGGCCCGTTCCCCTGGATCACCGAGGCCGCGAGCCGCGAGCGCATCGGATCGTCCCGATTGATCGAGGTGGGCGAGCAACCGGCTCCCGCGCAGGTCGCCGCGGCGTTCGGTATCGCCACGGGAGCGCCGGTCGTGATGCGGCACCAGCTCCTGCTGCTGGACGGTGAGCCCGCAGAGCTGGTCTGGTCCTATTACCCACTTGAGATCGCGCGGGCCTCGGCCCTTGCGGAGCCGCGGCTCATCAGGAGCGGCAGTCCAGCCGCGCTCGCCGCGCTCGGATTTCCGCTGCGCAACGCCGTGGATCAGGTCGCGGCGCGATTCGCGACCGTCGCCGAGTTTGTGGCTCTGCAATTGCCGGAGGACATACCTGTCCTTCGACAGTTCCGGGTGGCGTATTCGGACGGGCCGCGCCCAGTGGAGGTGACCGTGATGGTCAAGGCCGCGCAGCAGTATGAGATCCAGTATCAGCTTCCCGCCGCGGAGTGATGTCTTCGGCGACCTGTGGATAACGCTGTGGAAGACGGCGAGAAGCTGTGGACAAAGGTGTGGATTCAGCGGGTCCAGTCGTTCTTGGCGGCTCGGATCAGCTTGTCCTTCAGCTCCCGCGTGTGCCGCCGGCTTACCGGGAGTTCCACGCCGTCGACTGCCACGACGTACCCGGAATGGGTGAGCCGCAGCTCGGCGACCAGCCGCAGCTGCACGAGGTACGACCGGTGGATACGGACGAACCCGGCGTCCGCCCATCGCTCCGCGAGCGTGGCGAGCGAGACCCTGACCAGGTGCGATGCGTCCGCAGTGTGGAGCCGCGCGTAGTCACCTTGGGCCTCCACCCAGCGCACCGACGAACGTGGCAGCATCCGGGTCGTGCCGGCCAGCTCTACCGGGATGCTCGGTGCGTCTTCTCGTGGGGACGGGGCAGGGGCGCTGCGGATCTCGGCGACCCGGCGCAGCGACTCGCCCAGCCGCTCCGCCCGGACGGGTTTGCGCACGTAGTCGGTCACGCCGAGGTCGAACGCGTCCACCGCCCCATCGTCGTACGCGGTGACGAAGACGATCGCCGGCGGCCGCGCGAATCGTTGCAGGATGCGGGCCAGCTCCATGCCGTCCAGCCCGGGCATCCGGATGTCCAGGAACACGGCATCGACCTCGGTGTCCCGCAGCACCCGCAGCGCCTCGGTCGCGTCCCCCGCCCGGTGTACGTACGCGACCCGGTCGTCCGCGTCGAGTAGGTACGCGAGCTCATCCAGCGCTGGGGGCTCGTCGTCCACCGCGAGCACGACGAGGCTCATGCTCGTACCCGTGGGTGGAACTTGGGAACCCGCATGCTCACCTTCGTACCCGCTCCCGGTGCGGTCTCTACCACCAGACCGAAATGATCTCCGAACACCGACCGCAACCGCTCATCGACGTTGGAGAGGCCCAGGTGCTGGGCGTCGTCCCCGGAACCGTTCGTGGCTTCCGCGACCCCGGCGGCCAGCGCAGCCGGGTCCATGCCGACGCCGTCGTCCTCGACCGTGATGTGGCATTCGGCGCCGGCGTCGCGTGCCTCGATGCTCACCATACCGACGCCCGGCTTGCGGGACAGGCCGTGCCGAACCGCGTTCTCCACTAGCGGCTGCAGGCACAGGAACGGCAGCCCGACCGGCAGCACCTCTGGGGCGATCTGCAGCCGGACATGCAGCCGGTCGCCGAACCGGGCCCGCTCGATGGTCAGGTAGCGGTCGATCGACCGCAGCTCTTCGGCGAGTGTGGTGAAGTCACCGTGCGCCCGGAACGAGTAGCGGGTGAACTCTGCGAACTCCAGGATCAGCTCCCGGGCCCGCTCCGGGTCGGTGCGCACGAAGGAGGCGATCGCGGTCAGTGCGTTGTAGATGAAATGCGGGCTGATCTGCGCGCGGAGGGCCCGGACCTCGGCACGGGCCAGGCGCTCGCGGGACGAGTCCAGCTCGGCCAGCGCAAGCTGCGACCCTGCCCAGCGCGCCGCCTCCAGCGTCGCCTGCACCAGCCCCGGCGCCGGCTGGGCGTCCGCCACGGCCACCAGCGCGGCCGCGGCCCGGCCATCCGGTCCGGCCAGCGGCGCGATGACCGCGCCGCGCACGACGCAATCCACCCGATCGCAGGACAGATCGGACGCACTGAGTACGACGGAACGGTTGGTGTGGATCGCGCGTTGCGCGGCTCCGGTCAGCTGCTCCTGGTGGTGACCGCCGAGGCCGTCGAACGCGAGACACCGGTCGCCGTCCGCGATGGTGAGACCCACCGCCCCCACCAGGGTCCGCAGGTGCCGTACCGCCTTCCCGGCGGACGCCGCGGTGAGGCCGCCGCGCAGGGGCTCCGCGGCGAGCGCGGCCGTGTGCAGCACGTCATACGTGGCCCGCTGCATCGGGGTGGCGATGCCGCGCCGGGCCCGCAGCTGTACGACGGCCACGACCGCACCGACCAGCGCCGCCAGCACCACGACGACGGCCAGTACGTTCCCGACCTGACTCCCCACGCACCAGATCCTGTCCGCTGCACCCCCACCTAGCAAACCGCCGAGCGACAGCGAGGCCAGTCCGCGAGCGCCGCCGGTTATAAGGCGCGAGCCGCCGAGCGGAGCGAGGCCAGCCAGCCCAGCCAGACCGCGGAGCGCCGCCGGTCACTTGTCGCACCAAGCGGAGGGAGCACAGCGACCGCAGCGTCTGCGGCAAGTGAGCGGTTATCAGGCGCGGAGCCGCCGAGCGGAGCGAGGCCAGCCAGCTCAGCTCAGCTCAATACGCGCCTTTGCGGCGCAGGACCACCCAGATGGTGCGCCAGAGGATGCTCAGGTCGTACGTGAGCGACCAGTTGTCGACGTAATAGAGGTCGAGCCGCACCGCCTCGTCCCAGGACAGGTCGGAGCGCCCCGACACCTGCCAGAGGCCCGTGATGCCCGGCCGGACCAGCAACCGGCGCCGGACGTCGCCCAGGTAGTCGCCGTCGTCGGCGGGCAGCGGACGCGGGCCGACCAGGGACATCTCGCCCCTGAGGACGTTGATCAGCTGGGGGAGTTCGTCCAGCGAGCTGGCCCGCAGCCGCTGACCCATCGGGAAGATCCGGGGATCCTCCTTCAGCTTGAACAGCATGCCGTCCGAGTCGTTGAGTTCCAGCTCCTTGAGGCTGGCCTTGCGCTCCTCGGCGTCGACGTACATGGTGCGGAACTTCCACACCCGGAACGTGCGACCCTCGTGGCCGACGCGGGGCTGGCGGAAGAACACCGGGCCGGGGTCGGAGATCCGGATGCTCGCCGCGATCAGGAGCAGCAACGGGCTGAGCAGCAGTAGGCCGACCGCCGCCGCCACGCGGTCCAGCAGGTTCTTGGCCAGCCAGCCGGGACCGGAGAGCGTCGGCTCCTCGACGTGCAGCAGCGGCAGGCCCTCGATCGGGCGGATGTGCACGCGCGGGCCGGCGATGTCCGTCAGCTGCGGCGCGACCACTAGGTCCACGCCCGTGCCCTCGAGCTGCCAGGCCAGCCGGCGCAGCTCGCCGGGCTCGGCGCTGGCGGAGCCGCAGACCGCGATCGTGTCGGCACCCACCTCACGGACGAGTGACAGCACGTCGCGGCCGGCGTACACGGGAACCGGGGTCTCGATGCCGCGTGCCGCCGCGTACCCGTCGGTGATGTGGATCGCGACCGGAATGAGGCCCGCGGCCGTGCTTCGGGTGACCGCGGTGTAGACCTCGAGCGCCTCGGGCAGCGTCCCGACCAGGACCATCCGGTGCGCGCCGTGGCCGGTCCGGCGGCGGGCCAGGTGCAGCACCTGCCGGGCGAAATACCGGCAAACCAGGATGAACAGCAACGCGCACAGCGAGACGGTGGCGACCGTGCCACGCGACAGCGACGTCACGGTCGCGAACGCCAGCAGCGACACGCAGGCCACGACCGCGACCGACGCGCGCACGACGCGCTTGAACTCCTCGCTGCCCAGTCCCAGGTAACGACGGTCGTAGGTGCCATTCGCCCAGAGCAGGATGATCCAGCCGAGCGGTAACACCAGGTAGGCGAAGAAGTAGAAGAGCTGGTCGTCGTGCAGGAAGAGCAGTTGGCGGTCCAGGAAGCCGGACTTCGCCTTCTCCAGGAAGGTCGCCGCGATCCAGCTCGCCAGAAGGGTCGAGGCAAGATCCAAAAGGATCAGGATCAGGGTGTACGGCCGGTGCCAGCGCGAGAGGCGGCGGTGCGAGCGCGTCCACGCCGACCGGGGTACGCCGTTGCTCGGTGGCTGTTCCGGCCACTCGAAGCTGTCAAACGGCATGCTGCTCCGGCTGCTTTTCGTCGCCGGGCGATGGAGGCTCGTGGTCACCTCGCCAACATCCTCCCGCATCACGTACCGCCCACCGACGTTCGAGGCCCGGGCGTGGCATCCCGGCCCGGTCTGCCGGCTACCGGCCGGCAACCCCGAAGAACATTACGCACCGCCACGAGCTTTCGGATCGCGGCGCGGCCGCCGAACCCGTCCGTGCCGTGGACGAAGCTTGGGACCGGGCCACTATACCGATGGATCCGGCCGGGAGAAGTGGACGTTGTGCCCCCTTTCCCACGCGGAGACCAGGTCTGTGCGATACGCACGCTCGGTAACCGCTACGGTGCTAACGGATCAACTTCGACAGGCGACGATCGGCCAGCGGCTTGCCGCCGGTCTGGCACGTTGGGCAGTACTGCAGGCTCTTGTCGGCGAAGGACACCTCGCGCACGGTGTCACCGCAGACCGGGCACGGCAGCCCGGTACGGGCGTGGACGCGCAGGCCGGCGCGCTTCTCGCCCTTCAGTTCGGCGGCCCGCTGACCCACCGATCGAGCGACGGCGTCCGTCTCCACCTGGCGTGTCGCCTCGTACAGGGTGGTCATCTGCTCTTCGGTGAGCCGGTTGGTCAGTGCGAACGGCGACAGCTTGGCCACGTGCAGGATCTCGTCGGAGTAGGCGTTACCCACTCCGGCCAGCACCTCCTGGTCGGTGAGCACGCCCTTGACCTGGCCGCGGCGGCTGCGCAGGCGTTCCGCGAACGTGTCCCGATCGACCGCCAGCACGTCGGGGCCGAGCCGCGCCACGCCGGGTACCTCGTTCGGGTCCCGTACGAGATAGGCGGCCAGCGACTTCTGCGTCCCGGCCTCGGTGAGGTCGAAGCCGGAGCCGTCATCGAGGCGGACACGCAGCGCGATCGGCCCGCTGCCGGGTTTGAGTGGCGCGGGCGACTTGAACGTGTCCCGGTAGTGGAGCCACCCCGCCCGGGCCAGATGTACGACCAGATGCAGCTCGCCCCCGAACTCGATGTCCAGGAATTTGCCGTGCCGCCCGGCCGCGGTGATGGCACGGCCGGCGACGGCGCTCGGCGGTGGGTCGAACGTCTTCAGCGCGCTGAAGGACGCCACTTCGAACCGGTCGACGGCGTGCCCGACCGCCCGCTCACGCAGGTAGGCGGCGAGCGCTTCGACCTCAGGCAACTCAGGCACGCGCTAACGGTAACGCGCCCCCGCATCCGCCACATCCGTCCCGCGTTGATCATGAAGCTGCTGTGTGCCGGAGGCCGAAACGGCGACAGCAAGTTCATGATCAACGGCGTGGGCTAGGGTCGCGGCGTGAAGGTGGTTGTTGCGCACAACCGGTATCGGGAGGCCATCCCGTCCGGGGAGAACGTCATCGTCGACACCGAGATCGGCCAGCTCGAGGCGGCCGGCGTCGCGGTGGTGCCGTTCCAGCGCAGCTCCGACTCGATCGGCGAACTGCCGCTCGCGCAGAAGGCCCTGCTCCCGATCTCGCCGATCTACGGTCGGCAGGCCCAGAAGGACCTGTCCGCGCTGCTCACCGAACACCGGCCGGACGTGCTGCACCTGCACAACCCGTACCCGTTGCTGTCACCCTGGGTGGTCCGGACCGCGCACGCGCACGGCGTGCCGGTCGTGCAGACCGTCCACAACTACCGCCAGGTCTGCTCGTCGGGGTTGTACTTCCGTGACGGCCACAACTGTCAGGACTGCCGGGGCAAGGCGATCGGCTGGCCGGCCGTCGCGCACAAGTGCTACCGCGGGTCTGCGGCGCAGAGCGCGCTGATGGCGACGACGCTGGCCGTGCACCGCGGGACGTGGAAGTCGGTGGATCGCTACATCGCGCTGACCGACCGGATCGCGGCGCATCTGGTCGACTACGGCATCCCGGCGGACCGGATCGCGGTCAAGCCCAACGGCCTGCCGGACCCGGGCGAGCCGGCACCGCTGGGCGAGGGCTTTCTCTACGCCGCCCGACTCTCCCCGGAGAAGGGCCTTGAGCTGCTGCTGGACGCTTGGCGGCGGCATCCGGACGGCGCTCTGGGCTCGCTCACCATCGCGGGCGACGGCGAGCTGCGGCCGCTGGCCGAGCGGGCCGCGGCCGAGCGGGACGACGTGACCTATCTGGGCGGCCTGGACCGGGCCGGGATGGACCAGGCGCGCCGCCGGGCGGCGGTGATCGTCGCTGTGCCGACCTGGGACGACGTGCTGCCGACCGTGATCCTCGAGGCCATGGCGGCCGGACGGCCGGTGGTGGGTACGGCGGTCGGTGGTATCCCGTACCTCCTTGGGGTCGATGAAGCGACGACGGCCGCGGGCTGGGCCGTCAAGCCCGACCCCGACGCGCTCGCCGCGGCCTTTCCGATCGCCCGATCGGATGCCGCGGCGGTGGCGCCGGCGGCCCGGCAGCGCTACCTACGGTCATTCCATCCGGACGTGCTGACCAGGCAACTCATCGAGATTTACAACGCTCTCACAGTGAATATTCACCCGGCTTCCAGGTAGATCTAGATCTCAATGGGGCATGCTGAGGGCCGTGACCGAATCCCCATCCCAGACTGAGACCCCCAAGCCCGGACTATCGCGCCGCAACGTGCTGCTCGGCGCCGGCGGCGCCGCGGCATTCGCGCTGGCCGGCGGCGCCGCCGGGTACGCCATCGCCAACGCTGGCAAGGAATCGACGGAGACCGGCGGTGCCGGCGCCCAGACCGCGGCTCGGGCCGGACCGCCGAAGTACCGCTCCCGGCCA
>DASYTU010000142.1:0-29055 GCA_036001925.1 Actinoplanes sp. | reverse complement strand
ACCGCGCCGTCGGGCACGTTCATGGCCAGGACATCCGAGTGACCCATGGGTCACGCACTTCGGACTCCTCGGTGCTCGAGGCCAGCATCCGCGCGAATGCCCGATACGTGTTGGCCCCGAAGACCATCCGCTGCTCCGCGTCGTACAAGGCAAGCCGGTGGTCGAGCAACTCGGGGCCTTGCTTACCCCAGTAGCCGGTCCAGTTGCCGCTGGCGGCGCCGTAGCCGTCGAGGCTGGAAAAGACGTCGAAGGTGTAGGTAGCGGTCATGATGTTCTCCTCGAGTACGGTTGATCGGGTGTGGATACGGACTGGAAACCTCGGCGAAAACTCATCGCCGTTGGGCTCCTGGAGTCCGGCCGCCCCGGATGCGGGCCCAGGACTTGGCCACGGACACGACGGTGGCGAAGATCAGCGTGGTCGACACCACCGTTGCCGGCAGGTTCCTCATCCGAGTGACCCATGGGTCACGCACCTCGGAGTCCTCGGTGCTCGAGGCCAGCATCCGCGCGAATGCCCGATACGTGTTGGCCCCGAAGACCATCCGCTGCTCCGCGCCGTACAGGGCGAGGCGGTGGTCGAGCAACTCGGGGCCTTGCTTACCCCAGTAGCCGGTCCAGTTGCCGCCGGCGGCGCCGTAGCCGTCGAGGCTGGAAAAGACGTCGAAGGTGTAGGTAGCGGTCATGATGTTCTCCTCGAGTACGGTTGATCGGGTGTGGATACAGACTGGAAACCTCGGCGAACTCATCGCCGTTGGACTCCTGGAGTCCGGCGCCCCGGACGCGGATTGACCACGGCCAAGACGGTCGCGAAGGTGAGCGTGGTCAGCGACACGGCGGGCGAGAAGAAGAGCCTGGCTGCCGATCCACAGGTCTTGACTATTCCTCCGACGTGAGAACGCCGTCCCTGATGCCTATGTCACGGCTTCGGGTCGGGCGTGGCCGGTGCGTACTGCGGGCGCCCGCTGGGCCGGTAGACCTGGATCGTTATCCCGTTCGAGGTGGCTCGCGAGTCGACCAGTTCAAGCGCTGTGTCCGGGCCGGTGGCGGGGAACAGCCGCGTGCCCTGGCCGACGACCACGGGATAGGTGAGCAGGATGATCTCGTCGACAAGCTGGTTGTCGAACAGCCAGCGGACCAGGCTGCCGCTGCCGTGCACCTGCAGCTCGCCTCCCGGCTTAGCTTTCAGCTCGCCGATGGCCGCCGCGACGTCACCGGAGAGGACGGTCGTGTCCGCCCATTGCGGGTCGGTGAGCGTGGTTGATGCCACGTACTTGGGCCGCGTGTTCAACGCCGCTGCGATGGGGTTGCCCGGATCTGCGATTGCTCCCCAGTAGCCGGCGAAGATCTCGTAGGTCCGCCGGCCGAACAGGAACGCGTCGGCGCGCTGGTAGAGCTGGTTGAGGAACGTCCCAGCCCCGCCATCGACGAGCGGCAAGGCCCATCCACCGCGCTCGAACCCGCCCCTGCGGTCCTCGTCCGGCCCGCCGAGTCCCTGCATCACGCCGTCGACAGAGACGTTCGTGATGGTAGTGAGCTTCATGATCGTGGTTCCCTTCTCGCTGGGTTTTGTCGTCATTCGATTCGACCGCACCGCGGCGCCGATCTCATCGGTCGCAGCAGAGTCCGTCCGGCCGAACCTCCTGTGGTTTGGGGACGCCCCTCGTGGGCGGCCTCTCACCCCTGCTACGAACACCTCAGCCCCGATCCGACACCGCCTCCCGGATTTCTTTCGAGGACTTTCTGGTACGCCCGTTGTGAGCGATCCAACAGCCAGACGGTTCCGGGGGCAGGGCCATCCGTGGCGGTTCCTAAACGCCTTTCGTGCTGCATCGCCGACGGCTAGTGTCAGGCGGGATTGAGCCACGAGGAGCTGAAACATGCCTGTCGGTCGTCCAAGCACGCGTTGACCTGTGCGGCCGTAATCGGCCCGTCATCGCGTGCTGCCCTTGAAACACGCGGCACAGCGAGCCTTACCACCTGACCGTTACCACGTCTGTCGTACGGCGGTCGGTGAGCCTTGTCCGCGTCAATCCAAGGGATTCCTGTGCCGCCCGTTCCCGATTCCGCTCGATCTCCCGCGCCAACTCTCTGGCGCAACTCTGACTTCCGCCATCTTTGGGCAGGCCAGATGGCCTCTCAACTAGGCGAGCACACGAGCTTGGTGATTCTGCCGCTGCTTGCCGTCCTGACGCTCAACGTCGGCGCGGACCAACTGGGCGTCCTGCGCGCGGTCGGGCAAGCCCCACAGCTGCTCCTCGCGCTGTTCGTCGGAGCGTGGGTCGACAAGTGGCAGACCCGCATGATCATGGTCATGACGGACCTCGGGCGCGCCCTCGCGTTGGCCGCGATCGCTGCAGCAGCTCTCCTGAGCGGCTTAGGCCTGCCGGCATTGCTCGCCATCGCCTTCACCATCGGGGCCCTATCAGTGTTCTTCGACGTCGCCTACCAAGCCTCCCTGATACGCCTGGTTAAACGCGAGCAACTGCTACTCGCAAACAGCGCGATCGAAGCCAGCCGGTCCGCGGCCCAGATCGGCGGCCCCGCCCTCGGCGGGACGATGACGTCCCTGTTGTCCGCACCGGTCGCCGTCGTGTCCAGCGCCCTGTTCTTCGTGGTGTCGTTTGTATCTATCGCCCGGGTTCGGCACCGCGGGGCGGTATCTCTGCAGCCGCACGCTCCCCGGCGGATCCGCCAGCAGATCCATGAGGGCCTCCGCTTTGTGGCCGGCGACAAGTCGCTCCGTACTGTCTGCTTCGCCTCGGCCGCCTTCCAGTTTTTCCTCGCGGCCACGATGACGGCTTACTTGGTCTTCCTGCCACGGGATCTGCACCTGTCCGGCACAGCCGTCGGACTAACGCTCGCCGCGACCGGACCGGGAGCGCTAGTCGCTTCCCTGCTGGCCGCCCGCCTTCCGAGCCGCCTCGGCTACGGACCTGTGCTCGTCGCGGCAGCGGCCATCGGTGACGGCGTGATGCTATGCGTGCCAGCGCTACACGGCAGCTCCGTGGCGACCATCTCAGCACTAATCTCAATCAACCTCGTCTTGGGAGCATTCGGCCAACTGGTGAATGTCATGATCATGGCCGTCCGGCAAGCCGTCACACCCAATACGTTGCAGGGCCGCGTTTCCGCGACGATTACCTTCGCCGGCATGGGCCTGACACCAGTCGGATCGCTGCTCGGTGGCCTACTCGCAGCGCATTGGGGCATACGCACGGCCCTGCTGGTGACGGCCGCGGGCATGATGCTGTCGCCCGTGCTGATGGCTCTGTCCCCACTCGCCCGTCTGGGACGGGACCTTCCAGAACCAAAGACGAATCACGACTACATGCGCTGATCGACACAGGCGGACCAGGCGTCGCCCACGCGGGCCACGCGCCTGCCTCCTCGGATTCGACTCGGGGCCGAACACGCCGCGCGTCTCCCGGGCGCACGTGCCTAGAGCGTGTTGAGGTTGATCGCGGCCGCCATCGCCGTGAAGCCCGCGTCGTTGGGGTGGACGGCGTCGTGCAGCGCCGCGGTGCCGTCGTACGCGGGGTTCAGCCGGTCGGGGTCGGTGGGATCGGCGACGACGGCGGCGAAGTCCACGACCGCGTCGTACCGGCAGCGCACCGCGGAGTTCATGTCAGGCGTGGTATTCCATCTGGTACCCGAGGCCCGCCTCATCGTCACGCGCGCCAACCGCCAGCCAGCCCTCGCGGTCTACACCCGTGACGACGCCAACGGCGTCTGGCACGGTAACGGACTGCTCCTCATCGCGCCGCGCGGCAACGCATCGTCTGAGAGCACGGCCGGATGCGGGCCGCCGGCGGCGGCCCGCATCCGTGTAGTGGTTCGCTCCGCGTTGATTTCGTTCCCCGGTCCGGTGGCTACTGGACCAGCGCGGGTTCCGGCGCGGCGGCCGGAGGCGCTTCGGACAGCGCCAGCCGGGCATGCAGGCGCCGGAGCGGCGCCGGCAGCCACCAGTTGTACCGGCCCAGCAGGGTCATGGTGGCCGGCACCAGCAACATCCGCACGATCGTCGCGTCCAGCGCGATCGCCAGCACCAGACCCAGCCCGACCGCCTTGATCGGGGCGAACCCGCCGACGATGAACCCGGCGAACACCACTCCGATCACCAGCGCCGCGGCGGTGACGATGCGGCCCGTACGCTGCAGGCCGGCGGCGACCGAGCCGCGCGGATCCCGGCTGGCCAACCACTGTTCCCGGATCCGCGACAGCAGGAACACCTCGTAGTCCACGGACAGGCCGAACGCGATCGCGCCGACCAGGATCGGGACGCTCAGATGCACATAATCGAGCCCATTGGTGCCGAGCAGAGCGGCGAAGTGGCCCTCCTGAAAGACCCAGACCACGATGCCGAGCGCGGCCCCGATGCTGAGCAGGTTTGTCGCCACCGCCTTGACCGGCAGCAGCACCGAGCCGGTGAACGCGAACAGCAGCAGCAGCGTACCGACCGTCACCAGCGTGACCGCCCATGGCAGCCGCTCCGCCATCATCCCGCGATAGTCGACCAGCCTGGCCGCGTCACCGGTCACCTCGACGTGGAACGGCGTCTCCAGGGCCCGGATCGCCGCCACGGTGTCCCTGGCGGCCCCGTCCTCCGGCGGTGCGCTCGGCTTGGCGTTGAGCACGGTCAGCGCCGGCCCGGCCGACTGGACCTTGACGCCGGTGACCCCAGGGAGGACGGCGATCGCGCCCTGGAGCCGCCGCAGCGCGGGGTCGCCTGTGGTCGTGTCCGCGACCACCTGGATGTCGCCTGGTCCGGCCTGGTCCGGGAAATGAGTGGTGAGCTGGTCCCACATCTGCCGGGTCTCGGTGCCGGTGGGCAGCATCCGGGGGTCGCCCTCGGAGATCCGCAGCCCGAGCACCGGGGCGGCCAGCACCAGCATCCCCGCGGCGGTCACCGCCAGGGTCACCACCGGGCGGCGCTGCACGGCGCGTGCCACGCCGGCGAACACGCCGCCAGTGCGTGGCTTGGCCGGAGCTATCCAGCGGCCGAGCAGGGCGAGTATCGCCGGAAGCAGGGTGAGCGCGGCGGCCATGTCGACCAGCACGACCGCGGCGCCGGCCAACCCCATCGACCGCAGGAACGTGTCCGGGAACACCACCAGCCCGGCGAGCGCAACCGCCACGGTGAGGCCGGAGAACATCACCGTGCGGCCGGCGGTGGCCGCGGTTACGGCGATCGCGGTGGGCACGTCTGGCGCGGTCCGACGTTCCTCCCGGAACCGGCTGACCATCAGCAGCGCGTAGTCCACCGCCAGGCCGACCGCGAGCATGGTGGTGAGCTGGATCGAATAGACCGACACCTCGGTGACGGTGCTGAACGCGTAGAGGATGCCGAAGGTTCCGGCGATCCCGACGATCGCGATCAGCAGCGGCAGACCGGCCGCGAGCAGGCCGCCGAAGACGAGGAACAGCAGGATCAGCACCACTGGCATGCTGATCATCTCAGCCCGGGCTACGTCCTCCTGCGCCTGACCTTCGAACTCGGCGTCGGACAGTGGGCCACCGGCCACGACCACCGACGGAGCGTCAACCCGGCGCAGCCGCTCAGCGGCGGCGTCCGCCGCCTCCTCCTCGTCGGCCCCGTCCGCGAGCGTGACCTGGACGAGCAGCGCCTGGCCGGTTTTCGCCGACGGCGCCGGTTCGGACACCGCGGCGATGCCCGGTATTGCCCGGACCGCGGCGACGGCCGCCGCGGCGCTGGCGCGCAGCGACGGGTCGCTGGCCGGCCGGCCGGAGATGACCGCGGTGAGCGTCTCCGCGCCGGCGGCGGTGTCCTCCAGCCGTTGCTCAGCGCGCTGCGACTCGCTACCGGGCACGGTGCCGACCTCGGGCACCAGCCGGTCGAACACCCCGATGCCGACCCCGAAACCGGCGCCTACGATCGCGATCCACAGCATGACGACGAGAACCGGCCGCCCGATGGCGAAACCCGAGACGGTACGGATCATGACAACCTCCAGTGGTTGGGAGCTGTCCTGATGCTCGTTGGGACCCGGGGGCCCGCGAATCGCCGCGAGGAGCGGACCTGCACCCCGCTCTCAAGAGCGGTGCGGTCAGCCTCAGGAGTGAGCCGGCGGCGCCGCGTCGCCCGGCTGGACCAGACCCGACTCGTAGGCCAGCACCACCGCCTGCACCCGATCGCGCAGGCCGAGCTTGGCCAGGATGCTGCTGACGTGGGTCTTGACGGTGTGCTCAGTGACATACAGCGCGGCCGCGATCTCCGCATTGGACAACCCGCGGGCGACCTGCCGCAACGTGTCGGTCTCCCGGGTGGTGAGCGACGCGAGGCGGGTATCGGTCCGGGGAGGCGTATGCGGGCGGCCCCGCGCCACGACATCGGCGATCAGGCGCCGGGTGATCGTCGGCGCGAGCAGTGCTTCACCGGCGGCGACCACCCGTACCGCCTCGACCAGTTCGTCGCGGCGCATGTCTTTGAGCAGGAACCCGCTCGCCCCCGCGCGCAACGCGTCGTAGACGTACTCGTCGACGTCGAACGTAGTCAGCACCAGGACCTTCGCCCGAGTGTCGCGGCAGATCGCGGTGGTCGCCGCGATGCCGTCGACGTTCGGCATCCGGATGTCCATCAGCACCAGATCGGGGCCGTTCGCCCGCGCCGCCCGGATCGCCTCCGCCCCGTCCGCGGCCTCGCCGATCACCGTGATGTCCGGCTGGGCGGCCAGGATCATGGCGAAGCCGGCACGTACCAGCTCCTGGTCGTCGGCGATGAGGACACGGATCTGCTGCCGGTCGGCCACGCCTCACTGTAAGGGCAGACTGGCCGCGACCCGGAAGCCCACCCCGTCCGGACCCGGCCCGCAGGTCAGCTCGCCGCCGGCGGCCGAGACCCGCTCGCGCATGCCGAGCAGGCCGCGTCCGCCCGGCCCGCGGCTGCCTGCCGGGCCGCGCCCGTCGTCGCGTACCTCCACCTTCAGCGCGCCGCCCAGCCACTCCAGCCGGACCGAGACCTGGCGCGCCGCGGCGTGTTTGACGGTGTTGGTCAGCGACTCTTGCACGATCCGGTAGGCGGTCGCGGCGAGATCTGCGGGCACCGGCCGGCGCTCGCCGTGTTCCTCCAGGCTGGCGGCAAGGCCGGCCCGCCGGACCCCATCGACCAGCGGCGCCAGGCCGTCCAGGCCGGGCTGTGGCTGCCGGTCCGGCTGGTCCTCACGGAGCACAGTGAGCGTCCGGCGCAACTGCGCCAGCGCTTCCCGGGCGGTCGCCGAGATCGTGTCGAACACCTCCTCCGCCTTGTCCGGATCGCTGTGTACTGCGACCGGGCCGGCCTCGGCCTGCACCACCACGAGGCTCATCGAGTGGGCGAGGATGTCGTGCATCTCCCGCGCGATCCGCTGCCGTTCCCGAGCGGCAGCGGCCTCCTGCTCCTCGGCGAGCCGGCGGGCCCGCTCCTCCAGCATCTCGATCCGGGCGCGGCGCGCCCGGGCGCTGGTGCCCAGCGTGTAGGCGACCAGAAACATGAGCGCGTTAGGGGCCAGATTGAGGAGCTTGTCGCCGGGGACTGTGATCGACGCGGTGACCCCTATGACCGTGCCCAGCACTCCGATCATCCGCCCCAGCGGCGGCGAGAGGGCGGCGAAGGTATAGGTGGCGACCAGCTGGGCGGCCGGGATCTCGATCAACTGATACGCCAGATCCAGCCAGGCGGTACCGATTCCGACGATCGCCGTGACGAGCAACGGGTAGCGCCGCCGCCACAGCAGCGGCACCGTATTGGTCGCCGCCAGCACGACGACCCACCATTCGAGGCGGCCGTCCAGGGCCGCGTCGATCACGATCGTGAGGTAGCAGGCGATGACGAGCACCGCATCGACCACCAGCGGCGGCACGCCACGCGCCCACGCAGTCAAACCCTGCCAGGCCGCGGCGATCCGTGGGACCAACCGGCCGTCTGACGCCATCGGTACAGCTCCCGTCCGCCGAAAAGCCAGCTGCCACAGTCAAGCCGGCTGACCACCAGTATCGAGAGCGGACTCGGCCCGGTCATCACTCCCGAGAGCGAGCCGCCGGCTGCAGCTATCCAGCTCACGACTCCCGCATCCGGTAACCGCGGTTGCCGGCCTCGTACGTCAGCGGTAGCGGACCGGCCCCTCCTACGGCTGAGACTGCCGCGAATAGACCGCTCGGCAGAGCGATGTGCGCGGCCCGCGACGGTGCCATCGTTCAGGTTCATAGCGATCGCGCGTTCCCGGAAGGATACGACCGGCCGGGGTAACCGTAGCGGATCTAGCCTCCAAGGAGGCCCCCGATGGAGATCACCGACGAGCTCAGCTTGGCAGACCTGGCCCAGATCCTGTTCGCCTCGCCACTTCAGCAATCCGATCGTCCCACCACCGCCCACGTGCGCGGCACCGTCTCCCGGGCGCTCAGTGCGTCTGGCGGGGACTGCTCGCGCTATGCCGGCTACGTCGCGCAGGAAGCCGGTGACCATCCAGAGGTGTACCAGCGGCGGATGCGCTGGGCGCTCGTGGTGGTCGGCGAGGTGTACCAGCCCGCCTTCTCCCTGGCAGCGTGACCGGCAGGCCGCTCGCGGTGCCCCGCACAAGCCCAACTGACACCGACCCGGAGGCACAAGATGCAACCCGTACCCGCTCCAGCGCTTCAATCGCCACGACGCCAGCTCCGGATCAGGCGCCAGCGCGGCCGTCGGCAGGCCGACCCGGTCGACCTGCGCACCCCGTCCGGCCGACTGCTGCCCTACTGAGCTCACGTTCCCGACCCGGGGCATCCGATAGGAGCCGCTGGTGCCCACCCGCCGCAGCCTGTCGCGCACGGCGACCGTCCCCGGGACAACGACGTCGAACGATCAATGACACACCCAAGAGGAGGAACCATGTCCGGGTTCACCGACGCCCAACACCAGTCCTATCCAATGCATGTGTCCTATCCAGTGCGCGAAACCCAGGACGATCGGACCAGCGCGTGGGCGGAGGCGCGCCGCTGGGTTCGCCGCAAGCGAATCTTCGCCACGATCGTCGCCATCTACCTGTCGCTCAGCCTGATGTGGTTTGCGATCGACATGCTGGATGATTCCACCGGCTTCTGGTTCTACTGGCCGATGCTCGGCACCGGGCTCGCCGTGGCGGTGACAGGCATCGGCCTGTTCGGCCTTGGCGGTCTGTTCGGAGCGGACTGGGAGCGGCGCGAGATCAACAAATACCTCCAACGGCACAGCGATCGGACCGGCGCACCTCGGTGAGCCGGCGTTGCCTCATCTTCACGATCTGCGGCTCGAACGTCCCCTCACGGTCCCGGGGCACATCGATGAGCACTCCCCCGGCCGCGTCCGATACCACGGTCTTGGACCGCGCGCCATTGCGAATGTTCGTGGTCTCGCGATCGGCCTCGGCCTGGTTCTTCTCGTGGCCGAGGTGCTCGGTCATCTCCTCGTTCAGCGCCGTTTCCAGCACATTCTTGGTGAACAGCTTCAACAGCTCGTTCGGGCCGGTCAGCGCCAGCCCGCGTTGCCGGGCCTCGGCCACCATCGCGGCCGCGGTGGCCTGCTCGGGCGACAGCTGCCGCCCCTCGGTCTTGTCACTCCTGGGTGGACTCATGGCGTCCGATGTCATCACTCACAGTGCTCATCCCGCCGGATCTCAGCCCGGCGTGTCGGGCCAGAAACACCGTTCGCGACACAGTCCCTTCTCGCCAAACCCCCGAATGCTCGGTGAGGTTCGGGCCAGACGGGTGGCCGACCGGTGGCAGGAGACCGCCACCCGGTATGAGCCGGTGATCGACATATCACCCGATGATTGTGAGGTCAGGGCCGCAGCAAGGTCTTGCCGATGGCCGTGCGGTCCTCGATCGCGGAGTGCGCCTCGGCGGCACGGTCGAGGGGGAAGGTCTGCCTGATGTACGGCCGGAGCCGGCCCGCTGCTGCTTCCGACAGCGCCAGGGCGGCCAACCGGCGGAAGTCCGCTGGCGCGAACGACGCCTTCTCGATGCCATGAACGGTCACTCCGCGACGGTTCGCTTCCACCCGGTCGATCGCCGCGAACGTGCCGGCGGAGACTCCGTGCGCGGAGAACCGGCCTCCCGCGGCGGTGATGGTGAACGCGGCGGTGCCGAGTTGACCGCCGGCACCGTCGAAGACCACGTCGGGTCCCCGACTCACGGTGCCCGCGCGCACCCGCTCGGTCCAACCCGCCTCTGAATAGTCGACGACTGTGTCGGCGCCCGCATCCCGGACCAGATCGAGCTTCCGGGCTCCGCGGGCCGCCGCGATCACCCGCCCACCGGCCGCGCGCGCCAACTGAACCAGCAGCAGGCCGAGGCCGCCCGCGGCAGCGGTGACCAGTACCGATTCGCCGGGCTTGACGCCAACGCCGTCCAGCAGGCCGATGGCGGTGGCACCATCGTGCAGCAGCGCCGCGGCCTCCCGGACGCCAAGCCCGTCCGGGACGGGGATCAGGTCCTCGGTCGATACCACCGCCTGCTCGGCGTAGCCGTCGCAGCCGCCGCTGCCGCCGGTGTGGGCGACGACCTGGCGGCCGAGCCACGCCGGATCAACACCTTTCCCCGCGGAGATCACCCGCCCGGCCACACCGTTGCCCGGCACGTACGGCGGTCGGATCGGGAAGAAGTTCACACCGGCCCCGGACCGGATCATGACATCGACGAACAGCACGTCCGCGGCAGCCATCTGCACCACAACCTGCCCGGCGCCCGGGGCAGGGTCGGGCACCTGCTCCGCCACCAGCATCTGCGGTCCGCCGAACCGCCTCACCCGTACTGCCCTCATCCTTCAACCTCCGGCTGAGTCGGATCCCGTCCGTCGAGTGTCAAACCTCAACCGAGCTTGAGGTCAACGGTGCTAACGGAACGGCCCCGGTGTGTCCGGGGATGAACCCCTCGCGCCGTAACGAGCAGGTCAGTCTTGTGCGTGAGTCAAGGTTGAGGGCTGACCAGTCCTGTTTGGTACGCGATGACGACCAACTGCGCGCGGTCTCGCGCACCCAGCTTCGCCATCGCGTGGCTGACATGGGTGCGGGCGGTAGCCGGGCTGAGGAATAGCTCGGCGCCGATGTCGTCGTTGCTCAGCCCCCGTCCTACCAGGGCCAGCACTTCACGCTCGCGTTGCGTCAGCACCGCCAGCCGGTCCTCGCCGGCCCGAGTGGCGATCCGTTGCGCGGTGAACTGAGCGATGAGGCGCCGGGTGATCCGCGGCGAGAGCAACGCCTCTCCAGCGGCGACTACCCGGATGGCATGCAACAGCTCGGCCGGTCCGGCGTCTTTGAGCAGGAAGCCGCTTGCGCCGGCTTGCAGCGCCTCGAAGACGTACGCATCAGTGTCGTACGTGGTCAGGATCAGGACTCGGACCTGCTCGAGGCCGCGCGTCTTGGCGATCTCGCTGGTGGCCTTGATCCCGTCCAGCTCGGGCATGCGGATGTCCATGAGTACGACGTCGGGCCGGGTGGCCCGGGCCCGCTCCACGGCCTCGGCGCCGTTGGCGGCCTCCCCCACCACCGTGATGTCGTCTTCGACGTCGAGCAGCACCTTGAACCCGGACCGCACCAGAACCTGATCGTCGGCGAGCAGCACCTTGATCGGAGCGCGGCCGGGCGACCAGGCGGCCGCCGCGCTCACGGATGCACCGTTCCGGCCGGAGCCAGCGGCAGCCGCGCCTTGACTTCGAACCCGCCGCACGGCCGCGGCCCGGCGGTCAGCTCTCCGCCCAGGAGCCCACAGCGCTCGCGCATTCCGACGATCCCACTGCCCGGCTCGGCCGAGCTGCCGGTGACGGTGCCGGCCGGGTATCCGGCCAGTGCGACCGGACTCGCGGCGTCATCATCCGAGGCATCCCGGCCACCCTCATCGGCCACTCGGACCTCCAGGACATCGGTTCCGTAGTCGAGCGCGACCGTCACCTGGGTTGGGCCGACGTGGCGGATCACGTTGGTGATCGACTCTTGCAAGATCCGGTAGGCCGTGTGGTCCACTACGCTCGGCAATGGCGCCGCGGACGGACTCACCTCGAGTTTGATGTCGAGGCCGGCTTCGCGCGCCATCGCGGTGAGCTCGTTGATCTGTCCCAGGCCGGGGTGCGGCACTCGCCCGTTGTCCGAATCACGAAGCACCCCGAGGACGGCCCGCATCTCGTGTAACGCCTGGGCGCTCGTCTGCTCGATGGTCACCAGCGCCCCGCGCGCCCGTTCCGGCCGCTTGTCGAGCAGGTACGCGGTCACGCCGGCCTGCACGTTGATGATCGCGATGGCGTGAGCGACGGTGTCGTGGACCTCGCGCGCGATCCGGAGCCGCTCGGCGTCGACCCGCGTACGTGCTTCCTCCTCCCGGGTCCGTTCAGCCTGTCGAGCACGCTCCTGAGCTTCGGCTGCGATGACGTGCCGGGACCGGACCGACTCACCCAAGGCAGCGGCCATGATCGATGCCGCGATCCGGAAGAACACCCATCCGATGGCGGCCGCCGGCTCGATGTCGGCCGCGGCGATGAGCCAGCCGGTGGCCAGCACGGTGATGCCCACGCCGGCGATCACCAGCGACTTGCGCCCGTCGCCGTAGGCGGTCAGCGTGTACAGAGCGACGAAGAGCCCGATCCATACGGGTCCGTCCGAAAAGTCGAGGGTGTAGTACACCAGGCTGGCGAGAGCGGCGGTGATGAACACCGGCGCCGGCCACCGGCGGCGCACGGCCAGCACCAGACCACTCACGATCAACAGGACGTATCCCAGGTGTCCGAGGTCGGTGAGCGGCCGCGACCCCACCTCTGGGGGTTTCGCTAGGGAGCCCTGAACCTGCATCACGGCGACCAAGAGTCCGAGCAGCACGTCCTGCGCCAGGACAGGCAGGCGGAACAGCGCCGCTCGGTGTTTCATGTCGCGATGATAGTTGCCGCGCGCGGGTGACCGGCTCCGGTCGAGAGAGCGACCGGCTACGACGACGAGCGCGACCAGGGGCGGGCCGCCTACGCAGATCTGCGTAGGTACTGCCGTCCGTTGTCCGAGGACACACCCCGGCCGGCGACGCGACGATCGCTTCCGTGACTCAACCAACGACAGGTCCAATAGCTGACGCGGTATCCACCCGCGACAATCGCCAAGGCGTGACACCGGATGCACCGCGACCGGGACCGCTGGGCAGACTCGGCGGCCTGGCCTACCGCCGGCGGGGAAGAGTCCTGATCGCCTGGGCCGTAGCGCTCGCCATCGCCTTCGGGCTGTCGGCGGCCTTCGGGGGCGAGTTCGCAAACGACTCCTCCGCGCCGGGCTCGGACTCCGCGCAGGCACAGAGCCTGCTGGGAGAGCGGTTCCCGACCCAGTCCGGGGATACCGAGCGGGTGGTGGTGCGCTCCGACAACGTCAATGACGCCGGGGTACGGAGTGCGGTCAAGGCGCTACTCGGTGAGCTGGAACGCGTGCCGCACGTAACGTCCGTCGAGGATCCCTATGCCACCAAAGGCGCCATCACGCCGGACGGCCGGACGCTCGTCGCTCGCGTCTATCTCGATGTCATCAACCCCAACGACATGCCGAAAGAAGACACCGAGAAGCTGCTGGCCGCCGCGGAGGCGGCCGAGCGCGACGGGCTGAACGTCGCGCTCGGCGGACGCGCTGTGCAAACCGCCGAGGCGAACCAGTCCGGATCCGAGATGATCGGGCTGCTCGCGGCCGCGGTGATCCTACTCATCATGTTCGGTTCGGTGGTGGCGGCCGGGCTGCCACTGGCCATGGCGCTCGGCGGGCTGGCGGTCAGTTCCAGCCTGGTCGGCCTCGCGGCGGCCGCGGTGGGCGTGCCCTCGTTCGCGCCCGTCATCGGCATGGTGCTGGGCATCGCCCTGGGCATTGACTACGCCCTGCTGATGGTGACCCGGTTCCGCGAATGGCGGGCGGTGGGCCTCGACCCCGAAGCCGCGACCGTAGCGACGCTCGACACCGCCGGCCGTTCGGTCCTCGTGGCCGGCGGCACGGTCATGGTGAGCATGCTGGGGCTGTTCGCGGTGGGCCTGCCCGTCATGAACGGCACCGCCGTCGTCACCATGGTCGCCACGCTGGTCGTGATGGTCGCCGCCATCACCCTGTTCCCCGCGTTGCTGGGCTACCTGGGGCGGCGGATCGACCGGCTCCGGGTGCCGCTGGGACGGCGTCGCCCGACCCAGATCTCCGCCGACGGCCACCTGGTGCCGGCGGCCGGCTGGGTGCGGTGGAGCCGGCTGGTGCGGCGGCACAGGGTACTCGCCACCGTGGCGAGCGTCGCGCTACTGCTGGTGCTGGCCGAACCGTTCCTCGGCGTGCACTTCGGCCTGCCCGACGAGGGCAACGACCCCAAGAACATGTCGAGTCGGCAGGCGTACGACATGCTGGCCGAGGGATTCGGCCCCGGCGCCAACGGGCCGTTGCTCGTGGTGGCGGACATGTCGCACGCCGATGGCGACGCGGCTGTCCAGCGGTTGCGGGCGGAACTCGGCAACACGGCGGGAGTCGCAGCGGTATCGCCGCCACGAGTCAACCCTGCTGGTGATACGGCGTTGATCACCGTCGTGCCCAGCACCGGACCGCAGGAGGCCGCCACCGAAGACCTCGTCCAGACACTGCGCGACGACGTGATCCCGGCCGTGACCAAGGGCACCGGCGCGGAGGTCCACGTCGGCGGTGCGACCGCGGCGAATATCGACATCAACGCGTCGGTCGCCGACCGGCTCGCGCTGCTCATCGGTGGCGTCGTCGTCGTCTCGATGCTCCTGTTGCTGGTGGCGTTCCGCAGCGTCGTCATCGCGGTCACGGCGGCCGTGATGAATCTGCTGTCGGTGGCGGCGGCCTACGGGGTGGTTGCCTTCTTCCTCGAAGGCGGCTGGGCCGGCAAGCTGATCGGCATCGACACCGCCACCCCGCTGGCGGCGTTCGTCCCGGTCATCATGTTCGCGCTGTTGTTCGGCCTGTCCATGGACTACGAGGTCTTCCTGATCAGCCGGGTACGCGAGGCGTGGGTGCGCACCCGGAACAACAGTCAGTCCATCACCACCGGACTGGCCAGCACCGGACGGGTGATCACCGCGGCCGCGGCCATCATGATCGTGGTCTTCGCGTCACTCATCCCGAGCGACCAGGTCTTCATCAAGATCTCCGGAGTCGGCATGGTCGCGGCCATCCTGGTGGACGCGACCATCATCCGGATGCTGCTCGTGCCGGCGGTCATGCACCTGCTCGGCCGCGGCAACTGGTGGCTGCCTCGCAGCTTGGCGCGGCGCTTGCCCCAGCTGCACGTCGAAGGACCGTCCGAAACGTTCCTGCGCCCCATCGATGACCCGGAACCGGTCATGTCCCGGTAGGCAGGCGGCGGCTACCGGCAACCCCCGGGCACCCGTCGCCCGTACGACGGCGAGCGCGGCCGGCGACGGGCCGCCGTCCACGGGGTGACGACGCCCGAATCACATGTCGTGAATCATCCAACCCTCAAGGAGTTCTCCCATGCGTAAAGCCTTTGCCGGACTGGCAATGCTGCTCATGCTGGTCGTCGTAGCACAGTTCTTCCTTGCCGCGAGCGGCGCATTCAGCACCGCACCCAACGACGAGTCCTTCCGGCCGCATCGCGCGTTGGGGTACGTGATCTTCCTCCTGCCGGTTGTGATGACAATCGTCGCTGCGCTGGCCCGGATGCCAGGGCGGCTCGTCGGGATGGCTGCTCTGGTCGCCGGACTGACCGTTGTCCAGGTTGTGATCGCGGTGCTCGCCAGATCGTTCGGCGACACAGGTGACAGCGCCACAGTCGGCCAGCTCATCTTCGGTTTGCACGCGGTCAACGGTCTGGTCATCCTGGCGGTGGTCGGGATGATCGTCCGGCAGGCGCGAGCGCTGTCAAGGTCCGCGGCACCCGCTCGGCGGGCCGGCGCTGGCGACGATGCTGGGGCGTCCGGACCGGTAGCGGGACCCGCTCAACCGGCGGCGTCATGACCACCGGTCAGTGGATCATCCTGGACCATGTCGTTGCGCTGCTGAGCGTCGCGGCATGGTTCGCGACCGGCGGCACGGTGGCTCTCCGGCGCGCCAACTTGGCGCTCGGCCTCCTCGTGGCGGCTGTGCTGGTGAGCCTTGCCCGGATAGCCACAGTGGCGATGCTGGCCGGCCGGGGCTGGTGGTTCGTGCAGGAGAAGGTGCTGCTGGGCCTGCCGATGCTAGGAGCCGCCGGGTTGGCCGCCGTCCTGATCGCCGGCCCGCGGCTGCTCGCGGCTTCGAGGCGCGCGCCCGAAGCCGGAATGCGCGCCAACCGGACGTCGGGCGAGGGCATACCGGCAAGCAGCCTGGTCTTGCTGCTCACCGCCGGATACGCGGCCCTGGCCGGGCTCGTGGTGACCTTCCTGGTCGGTTACCCCCTGACCTGGAGCACCGCATTGATCGCCAGCTCGCTCGTCTGCGCGGGCGCACTGCTGACCGCGCGCGTCGTAGCGGCGCCGGCCGACACCACTGGCGACGCCGGCATCGCGCCCACCCAGGCACCGCCCGGAGAGCCCGGGTTCTCCCGCCGCCGGTTCATCAGCTTGGCGGGGGGAGTAGTCGTGGCGAGTACCGGCACCACCGGCGTCGGCCTGTTGTTCATGCCGGCTGAATCCGTCGCTACCGGAGGCGGTCCCGGACGGTCGTCCAGCTCCGGAGCGGCCGTGTCAGTGGCCGACCTGCGGGGGGCCGGCGCACCGGCACCGGGCGGCACGAGGCGGCAGTACGTACTCACCGCGCAGACCGCCACCGTCCGGCTCCCATCCGGACGTGAGATCCAGGCATGGACCTACAACGGTCGGGTACCGGGGCCGCCGATCACCGCCACCGTGGGCGATCTGATCGAGGTGACGCTGCGCAACACCGACATCGACGACGGAGTGACCCTGCACTGGCACGGCTACGACGTGGCGTGCGGTGAAGACGGCGCACCGGGCGTGACTCAGGACGCGGTGGCACCCGGCGAGGCGTTCGTCTACCGGGTCCGCGCCGATCAGGTGGGAACCTACTGGTACCACACTCACCAGGCGTCTCACCGTGGTGTGCGCCGCGGGCTGTACGGGACCCTCGTCGTGACGCCACGCGGACAGCAGGTGGACAAGGCCGGTGCCTCTACAGGGCAACTGGATCTGACTCTACCCGTGCACACATTCGACGGCACTGTCGTGATCGCCGACCAGGACGGGCGCACCGAACACACCGCGCCGGCCGGTACCAAGGTGCGGTTGCGGCTGATCAACACCGACTCGGATCCACACCGATTCGCGCTCGCCGGAACGCCCTTCCGGGTGACGGCCGTCGACGGCCGGGATCTCCACCAACCCGGCGAGGTCAGCGACGTCGGACTGCGCCTGCCCTCGGGCGGACGGTACGACCTGATCTTCGTCATGCCAGACACTCCGGTGGCGCTCGTCCTCGGCAACGATCACGCCGGCGGCCTCCGGCTGCGTCCGGATGACCACGTCGGTACCGCCGGTGAGGACACGGCGGTCGAAGACACCTCCGGCTGGCCTGAGCTCGACCTGCTGCGCTACGGAACGCCGGCCGCCGTGCCATTCGATGCCGGCAGCCGCGCCGACCGGCACTTCACCATGGTTCTGGACCGTGGTGTGGCCATGGTCGACGGCCGGCCGGCGTACGCGCAGACGGTCAACGGCCGTGGTCACCCGTCGATCCCGGATCAGCTCGTCGCCGAGGGCGATCTCGTCCGGTTCACCGTGGTCAACCGGAGCCTGGAAACCCACCCCTGGCATCTGCACGGCCATCCCGTGCTGATCCTGTCCAGGAACGGTACGCCGGCGTCCGGTAGTCCGTTGTGGATGGACACATTCGATGTCCGCCCAGGGGAGGTGTGGAAGGTCGCGTTCAAGGCCACGAATCGCGGGATCTGGATGAACCATTGCCACAACCTGCCCCACGCACATCAGGGAATGATGCTGCGGCTCTGCTACGACGGTGTCACCACGCCATTCCACGGCGCGCACACCGCCCGCGGGGCCGGTACGGCCAGGAGTCGAAGCCATGGCCACTGACCCGCCGTCGGCTGCTCGCCGCTCGGCCCCGTACCCGGACGACCCCACCTCGGATCTCGTTGCGCAGGTGCACAACCACAGCCGCGCCGTCATCGAAGTGGAGCTGCGCAGGCTGGCCCGCAGGGCCCCGTCATTGCGTCCGGACGACCTCGACGTCATCGAGGCGACTCTGGGCGATCTCGTGGAGTCCTTGCTCCTTGCCCGGCTGCGCAGCCTGCCGCAGCACACCGCACGGCTGAAACGCCTCTTCGGCACCCCGAGTGAGGACTCGTGATGCGTTCCGATCGGCCCGCTACTCCGGCCACCGAGTTGAGCACGGCCTGCGGAGTAATGCGACTGGGCAAGACGGCGAAGCGCCGCCAGGGCGGTTTCGAAACGACGGTGCCGACGACCGCCTCGACTGGTCTCGCGGCGCGTCGGTCGAGATGGTACCCAGCTGACGCTCGGCGAGACGGTCAGCGAGCCGGGCGGATCGACACGACGGCATCGCGCCGACCGGGATTTGTGCTCACTTTCGCATGGGATCCGTAACGCCAGGAATCCTTTCCGTTGCGGTTGAGCGAGTCAGCCCAGCAGGCCGTGCGCTCAGGTCGTCAGCCACTCGTGGAGCGGTAGAGCGACCGCGAGCGGCGAGAAGTCGCCGCGGTCACGAATGGCGGTCGCCGCCGACGCCATTGCCGCCGCCGCGACCCACGTGAGCGCGCCGCCGACGCTGATGCGCCGTGCGCCTGCGTCGACGAGCTGCCTCAGCGACAGATCGGGCCGCGCCAGCACGTTCACAGGACGCGAGACGGCGCCGCACACGGCGCGGATCTCCTCCACCGTCTCTAGCCCGGGCGCGTAAAGCACGTCCGCACCGGCTCGCTCGTATGCCTGGAGGCGGGCAATCGTGTCGTCGAGATCTGGATTGCCGCGGATGTGGTTTTCAGTACGCGCTGTGAGTAGGAACGGATACGGAAGCGCATGTGCTGCTTCGACGGCCCCCGCGACCCGTTCGGTGGCGTGGTCGAGGTCGTAGATCCCTTCCGAGGGGTCGTAGTCCTCGATCGAGCAGCCGACTGCGCCGGCCTCGGCCACGCGCGTTACTGCTTGCGCGACATCGCGAGTCGCGGCGCCGTAGCCGTTCTCGAGATCGACGGAGAGCGGAAGCATCGTCGCGCGATCCAGCGCCGCCGTGTGCTCCACGACTTCGTGGAGCGTCGCCTCGCCATCGCGGCGTCCGAGCGTGAACGCGAAGCCGGAGCTCGTGGTCGCGAGCGCCCGGAAGCCGAGCGCCTCGAGAATGCGCGCCGAGCCGGCATCCCATGGGTTCGGAATCACGAACGGCTCCGCCGCGTGTAACGCGCGGAAGGCTGCCGCCTTCTGCTCCTGACGCGTCATCCGCCGCCTCCGGCCGCGCCGGACGCGCCCTCGCCGGCAACCCGGATGACGACCTTGCCGTGCTTGCCCGAGGCGAGGCTCCGCTCGAAGGCCGCGGCCGCCTCGGATAGCGCGAACGTCGAATCGATCGCGACGCGAAGCTCGCTGCTGTCGACGAGGCGCGCAAGCTCGACCAGCTGCTCCCGGTTCGGTTCCACAACGAAGTACGTCCCTTCCCCCGGCGGCTCCCCGGCGACCGAGACGAGACGGCCGCCGTTCGCGAGCAGCGCAGGCGCGCGCTCGAGGAGCTCGCCACCGACCGTATCGAAGACGAGATCGACCGGCTCGACCCCGTCGTCGAGCTCCTTCCGGCCGTCGATCACCTCATGAGCGCCGAGCGCACGTGCTACCTCGAACGCGTGCGGCGACGCGGTTGCGACCACGTACGCGCCGCGCCAGCGCGCGAGCTGAGTCGCGAACTGGCCGACACCGCCGACCGCTCCGTGAATGAGCACCCGCTCGCCGGGCTCGAGGCCACCGTGAGCGAACAGGCCCTGCCAGGCGCTGAGCGCTGGCAGCGGCACCGCCGCGCTTTCGACATGGCTCAGCGTAGACGGCTTCGGGGCGAGAGTCGCCGCGGGAACGGCGGCGTACTCGGCGGCCACACCGTCGCGGTCGAACGGCGTCAACGCGTACACCTCGTCGCCGACAGAGACTGCATCGACGTCGTCTGCGACCGCCGCAACGACACCGGAGAGCTCGTACGAGGGAACCGCGGGTAGCCGGTCTAGCGGCCACTCGAGCTCGTCGCGGGTGATCGCGGCGGCGTGTACCTCGACGAGCGCCTCGCCGACCTCGAGCGACGGCGTGTCGATCGTCTCGTGTCGGAGCCCCTCGACACCGGGCGCGTGGAGCCGGATCGCCTCCATCGTTCGCGGAACCGCCACCATCGGACTCGACTCCTTCCTCTAGCGAGATACTCTCTAGCGAGTTTCTTTCTGCTAACATACGCTCTCTCGGTTGTGAACGAGACGCAGGACCACGTGGACGAGATCTTGGCGCAGTGGCGGAGGGAGCGCCCCGACCTGAACGTCACTGCTCTCGGCCTCTACGGCCGGCTCCTCCGCATCGTCCATCTCTCGGACGACGCGCTCGCGAAGGGACTCGCGCCGTACGGGCTGCAGCCGGGCTGGTTCGACCTCCTCGCCGCGCTGCGCCGTGACGGCGCGCCCTACGAACTCAACCCGACGCATCTCATGCGCGCCACTCTTCTCTCCTCGAGCGGCATGACCAAGAGGCTCGACCGCATGGAAGCAGCCGGGTTGATCGAAAGACGCCCCGATCCCCACGACCGTCGCGGAACGCTCGTGCGCCTGACGCGCCGCGGCAAGAGCGTGATCGACAGGGCAGTAGAGACACACTTAGGAAACGAGGAGCGCCTGCTCGGCGCGCTCACCGCGGCCGAGCGCCGCACGCTCGACGATCTGCTGAAGAAGCTCCTCATCCAGCTCGAGCGGGCCAAACGGACCTCATGAGCGTCAGGAAGCAGGTCCGTCGGCAGGCTGAGGAGGCCGAAGGATCGTTCTACGGGTGGCGTTACGGATCGCAGCTGGACTGTTTGGTTTGGTGGCGTTCTTGGAGATCCTTCATCACCGTTCCGGAAAGCGGAATGCGGTGCGCTGGAAGAAACTTCCGCGTCCGTGACGTACGGCTGGGGCATGGTTCCGGTTGACAGGCCGTTCCATATCCCGTCGCCGGACGGTGTTTGAGCGGTGACTTATGGGCGCATTCGAGCTATCGGGTCACCGGCAACGCGGCCCGCGACCGGCGAAGCGGCCGGCGTGGGAGCCGCGGTCGCGACGGCCTCCGGGCGGTTGCCGCACGAGCTGTCCTTCTGGGAGATCGCCGACCCGTTGGCCAAGCTCCGGCAGACCTGCTCGAATCATGCGAGCTCGGCTTGGAGAGTCTCGGTCACGGGACGGCGGCCGCCGAGGCGGGCGGGAACAGCGGTGAGCGCCGCCACCACGAGCACGGTTGCTAGCACCACGGCGAGCAGCTGCCAGAGCGACGGAAGCGTGGCCCTGTCGCTGTCGCCGCCGGTGATCGCGTTGATGGCTTGGAACAGTGCGAAGCCTCCCGGAAAAACGCCCAAGATAGCGCCGACGAGTGAGTTGAAGATGCTTCACCAGGAAACGGAAGTCCTCCACGTCGCGGCGCCGGGCAGCCAGCACGATCGAACCGGCCAGGGCGCAGCAGCGCCGGGTCGAGGATCTCCGGCCGGTTGGTCGCCGCCAGTACCACCACACCCTCGTTGCCGGTAAACCCGTCCATCTCAGTGAGAATCTGGTTGAGCGTCTGCTCCCGCTCGTCGTGACCCCCGATCGACGCGGCGCCGCTCCGGGCTCGACCGATCGCGTCCAGCTCGTCGATGAAGATGATGGACGGGGCGACCTTCTTGGCCTGCTCGAACAGGTCACGTACCCGGCTGGCCCCAACCCCGACGATCATCTCGATGAACTCGGACGCAGACATCGAGAAGAACGGCACGTCCGCCTCGCCCGCGACCGCCCGAGCCAGCAGCGTCTTGCCGAACAGGTTGTCGTCGGCGAACGACGGCCGCTGCGTGGTGAACCGGTCGACCTGCGCCGGGTCCCTTGCTATCCGGCGGGTAGGACACGATCGTCTTGAACGTCCCCTCGACGGTATCGCTGGTCGAGGTGATCTGCTGGACGTCTCGCACTACCACCTGTACCACCTCCACAGCTGGCTCACAGCTTCAAGGATTGGGGGGTCGGGATATATGTCTGACGCGAGCGCCTGTGCTCGCACCGCCAGTGGCCAGGGTGAACGACGTCAGCAGAGCACTGAGCCACGTCGCCCCGAGGATCCACGCGCCGAGGACGTCGGTGAGGTAATGCACCCCCAGGTACATTCGGGAAACACCCACGCCGACGATGAGCAGGCCCGCAAGCAGCCACAGCACAATGCGTGCCACCGGTCGGGTCACCACGGCCATCGCCAGCCACGCCAACACCGTCAACGCGACGAACGAGCTGGTCGAATGCCCGGATGGAAAGGAGAACCCGGTGGCGCGTATGGCAGCCAGGCCGGCGGCCGGGCGGGGTCGGCCTACGAGCTGCTTGAGCGCGAAGACCAGCAGCTGCACTCCGCCAAGCGCGACGACGGTGACCCATATCGGCCGCCAGGAGTGAGAACGCACCGCGATCAGCACCGCAAGCGCGGCGGTGAGCGGGGCCAGCACAGCCACGCTCCCGAGAAGGGTCAATGCCGTGAAGACCGTCGTCCACCACACTGTGCGGTGGGCAGCCAGGAACTGGTTGATCGGTTTGTCGACGCTGGAGAGCCCGTTGCCCTCCAGAACCCCATCGAGCAGCCAGGCCAATCCGGTCCCCAGGATGAAGGTGGCGAGAAACCCGGCAGCCAGCGACGCTCCCAAGGTACCCGGACGCAGCCGGGCGGCGAGAACCGCGCGCGCGGCAGCGGCACGGCGCGTGGCATCGGTCGCACCCGGTAATGCGGGTTTTCTCCCCATCGCAAATCCTCGCTTCCACCACCCTGTGATCGCGTCAGGCTCGGTAGACGGCTGCTAGCCCGGGGGACGAGAACATGGAACGTGCGGCCGGCCAGGCATGGGGGGTGCGTTGGCGGCCCGGCTGGCCTTTACGCGCTGCCCGGTAGCGGTCGAGTCGGGATCCCTGGCCGCTGGCGGGGCAACCGGACCTGGAGCGCGCCAGGGCGGATCTCGCACACGATCGGGAGGTCCAGCAGCACGGCTTCGCCGTCGATGCCGGCGGGCAGTTGCGCCACCGTGCCGTGAAGTGTGATGCGGGCGGCCGTCCAGGTGATGACTCCTTCACCGGACGGACCCGCATGGCCCTGCCGTTGCAGTTCGCGGCGAAGGCGCGTGGGCAGGTCCGGCGGCGGCGCGCCGGCGGGACGCTTGAGCACGATGCCCCCAAGTTGGCCGGTGTCGAGCGCGAAGCGGTACCCGAGGTGTCGCGGGGTCGAGATGTGGTACGGGTTGTTGGACACGAGGACCACCTGGGGGGATTCGATCGGGCCCTGCGGGGTGTCCACGATGGCGTTGACCCACTGCTGTCCGCCGAGGTACCCGGGCGCCGTCTCGACGAACGTACGTGCCTTCGCCTCCCGGTAGCCAGGTGTCAACAGGGCGTCCGCGTAGGCGCCGAACGAGACGTTGTTGACGAACACCCGCGAGCCCACCCGCCCCAGATCGATCGGTGCCATATCCCCCGTGCGCAGCGCGGCCAGCGCGGACGCTGGATCCGTGATGTCCAGGCCGAGATCCCGGGCGAAGTGGTTGCGGGTTCCGGCCGGGATCACCACCAGCGGCCGTCGCGCCTCGGCGGCCACTTCGGCCACCGCCGAAACCGTACCGTCGCCGCCGGCGACGCCGAGAACCGTTGCGCCCTCGGCGATGGCAGCCCTGGCCAGCGACCCCGGATCCTGGTCCGGGTCGGTCAACCTGACCTGCGCGCCTGCTGCCTGGGCCCGCTCCACGAGCCGGAAGCGGGCCACCTTCCCGCCGCCGGAGCCGGGATTCATCACCACGACAGCGCCGTTCGTCATCGCGAATCACCTCGTGTCACGGCATGTCGGGGCAGGCGGGTGGCCAGCCGCCGCGCCGACCCACCGCACAGGCTACCGACGACTGCCCCGATGGCGACATCCGACGGGTAGTGCACACCCGTGTGCACCCGCGAATAGCGACGGTCGCGGCGGCCACGTACACAGGCAGCCGGAGGCTCGGCACTGCCTGCCCCATCGCCGTAGCGAACGCGAACGCGGACGCAGCGTGGCCGGACGGAAACGACCGTGACGCCGGCTGCCGTACCCGGCGGGACTCGGGCACCGGATGATTGTTTGACCGGCCCGGCCGCTGCCGGCCAGCGAGGGGCTTCAGGACCAGGTTCGACCGCTGCCAGGAGTGCACCGCCCAGACCCCGAGCACCAGCTCGGCGGCGCCCAGCAGCAGCCCGGTCCACCACCACGCCAGCTTGGGGCCGGCCAGCGCGCCGATCAGGTGGACGATACCGAAGACGATCAGGTACCAGGCCACCAGGATCGACACGACGTACAGGGTCACGCCGGGCCAGACGAGGGTGCCGATCCCGGCGGCCACCGCGAGAATCCCGGACACGATGAACAGCCAGCGCCGGCTCTGGACGCGGCTGGCCACCACCAGCTGGGCGATGCCACCGAACTGGAAGGCCACGCCCACGAGCGCGGCCACGACGGCCAGGCTGCCCACCCGGTAGGACAGCACGAACATGCCCAAGCCGGTCCACAGGACCCCGAGGATCAGGAACCACCACCAGCTCGCCGTCACCTCCCGTACGCCGGTCCGTGTGGGGTCCCGCACTACATGCCTCGTTCTCACATCGCTTGTCATGGCGACCTATCTGCCGCCTCCGCCGCGCGAGGGCCCGATTCCATGTCCTCGAGCCCGCCGCGTGGCCGCTCGTACCTGGTGCTCACGTATGGTGCGGTGACCCGGCCGGCCAACCGGCCAGGGTCAGGGTCAGGAGCCCGCCGCCTTGGCGAGCTGGTCGGCGTAGGCGCGGGCGTCGATGGCGTCCAAGATGGCCAGCTCCGCGTTGTCCACCGCCCACTCGGCGTAGGAGATGGCGTCGGCCGCGTCCGTGTCGGCCCCGTCGGCATCGCGGGCGGCGACCTTGGCGTCCATCTGCCGGTTCCGTTTGTCGATCTTTGCCTTGACGTCCTCCATCTTGGCCGCGCCGTCGGCCCTCATCTGCGCCCATTTGGTACGTGCGCGGTCGGTGGCCTGCTCGGCCTCCTGCTGTGCGTTCTTCACGGCCCGGTCGAGGTCGCCCTGGGCCTGGTCGATCCGCTTTCCGATCTGCTCACGGGACTCGGTGGCAGCGGCCTGCACGTCCGCCTTCGCCGCCGCGACGCGCTGCTGCAGCGCGTCCAGTCGTTCCGAAAACTCCATCGTTCCTCCCTGGATGACGCCGATCGCCGGGCCGAGCCGCTCCGCTGGCGACAGATGCCCATTGCGCCTGAACGGATTGCTTCATCGGCACTGCACTCCGGCTGATCGCTGCGTTTGCCAACGTTCCTGCTTTCGCTCGGCGCGCGGTCGGTGCCGGCCACGAACGGTATCTGCGCCAATCGCGCCCGTCCGGTCGTCGACTAACCACACCGGTACGCCCGAGCAATGGCACGGCGGGGCGGACCGCGCGGCAGTTGCATCAGCTTTATGCGGGCCCGTTGCTCAGCCGCGGACGCCCGCCTCAGCCCCGTCTGGGCGTGCGTACCGGGTAGGTGATGGCGATGCGGGCCCCGTTCTCCCCGACCCCCATCTCCCATTGCCGACAACGAGCGCCTGCGACCGTGCCGATCACCCAGCTCACCCCACGCCACGACATCGGTGTCGCGCGGCCGGCCGAGCGGGTGCCGGACCTGCCGCCCGGCTCGGACCCGATCCCGGAACGCCATCGCTGGCTCCCTTGCCGTCGTCGTCACTCGGTCGCACTCACCGCCCAGGCTCGGTACCCACGTGGAAGAACAACAAGGCCTTTGGACCCAAGGCGGTGCGTCTTTCGAATCAACCAGCGCGGCGTCCGCTGATCACGTCCTTCGGCGCACAAATCACACGCTCCTCGGAAACGGACCCATCAGCTTGGTCAGCCGGGTCAGGCCGTCGACGGTCGCGTCGTGGTAGGCGTAGCTGTAGGTGGGGGTGTTGAGCGCGAGGGTGAAGAATAGTTCAACCCTGCCACCGAGTTGGAGGACCACGTGGCCGAGGCCGACCACTTCGGAGGCGATGTCGCCGAAGCAGTGGATGCCGAGCAGCTTGCGGTTATCGGCGCGGAAGATGAGCTTCAGCAGTCCACCGTGTCCGGCGATCGCCCCGCGCGGGGTGGTGGCCAGGTCGCAGCGGCCCACCGCGTAGGGGATGCCGGTGGCCCGGACCTGTTCTTCGGTCGCCCCGACGCCGGCGACTTCGGGTAGGCCGTATACGGCGCTGCCCGCGGTCTGGTCGATCTCCACACCGAAGACGAGTCCGCAGGCGTGGGCCGCCGCCGCGCGTCCTTGCTGCATGGCGTTGGAGGCGAGCCCGGGTTTGACCACGTCGCCGGCTGCGTAGATCCCCGGAGCGGTCGTCCGGTGGTAGTGGTCGACGGGGATCCGGCCGCCGGCGTCGAGGCGTACGCCGGCCTCTTCGAGGCCGAGCCCTTCGGTGTTGGGCGTACGGCCGGCGGCGACCAGGACGGCGTCCCCGTCCAGGAAGGTACCGGTCGAGAGCGTCACCCTGAGCCGGCCATCGACGCGCCTGACGTCGTCCGCGCCGGCGCCCAGAACCAGCCGGACTCCGCGCCGCTGGAACTCGTCGGTCAGCAGCCCGGCCAGTTCGCCGTCGATGTTCGGCAGCAGGCGCTCGGAGGCGCTGACGAGCGTGGCCGGGATACCCAGCGCGGTGAACACGGTGGCGAACTCGACGCCGATCGGGCCGCCACCCACGACGACGATGTCTTTCGGGACGGTGCGAAGCGAGTAGATCTCGTCGGAGTCGTAGACGTCCGGATCGTCGAAGGCAATGCCCGGGTCGTGCGTCGGACGTGACCCCGTCGCCACCAGGACCGCGCGCGCCGCGACCTCGCGCGCCAGCCCGTCGGGCGAGGTGACGTGGACGGTACGGTCGGCGTCCAGTCGAGCGGTTCCCTGGAGGTAGGCGATGCCGCGTGCCACGAACCGCTGTGCGACGGCGTCCTGCAGAACGTCGCGCACATGCTCGATCCTGGCGCGCAGGGTCGGCATCACCGCCTCCAGCGGCGCCGCCGCCCGCACTCCGTAGACCTCCTCCTGCCGGTAGCCGGTCAGGTAGAGCGCGGCTTCGCGCAGGGCCTTCGTGGGCGCACCGCCGGTGGTCGTGACCACCCCACCGGGCCTGTTCCGCTCGACGATGACCACCGTACGCCCGAAGGCGGCCGCGAGCTCAGCCGCGACCTCCCCGGCCGGGCCGGCGCCGATCACCACCAGGTCATAGCTGTCGTCCATGGCCGCATGTCCAGTCGTACGGGTCGAGGTCGGCAAGCCATCAGTCGCTCGGAACGACGCGGTAGAGCGGGACCAGGCGCAGCCTTGACCGATGGCCACCCATGTCGTCGCTGGACACCGCGAGCGGGCGCAGGCGGTCGATGGCGGCGTTCAGGGCGCCCAGGGCCGCGTCGACCTCGGCGAGGTGACCCAGCGCCGGGGCGTAGGCCGGCACACCGCGGCGTCGAACCAGGCACGGGCGGCCGGGAGGTGACGCACCCCGAGCCACATCAGGCCGCGCCGGAAGTCGAGTCCGGCGACGGGGAACGGCGAAACCCTCCGGTACCGGCGCCGCGCCTCGGTAAACAGGCACTCCGCCTCCGTGACCTTCCCGTGCTCGGCCTCGTGCACGGCCAGCGCACCCAGCGTGGCGAAGTCGGGCCGGCGCTCCGCCGCGTCTCGGCGCAGCACGCGGGCGTCGGCGTAGCACCCGATCGCCTGGAGGATCGCCGCCCGCTCCGCGTCCAGCGCCGCCCGGTCCGCACCGCGCCGCCCCGCGGCGTCGAGGTCGGCCAGAGCCTCGGGGAAGCGATGGAAGGTGGCTAGCGTCCTGGCCCGGGCCAGCCAGGCCGCGCCGTCCTCCGGCGCATCGCGCACCAGCACCTGCTCCAGCTCTGCGGCGCGTTCGTAGTCTGCGATACGGCCCAGCACCTCCCCGCGCAGGATGAGCAGGTCGACCAGGAGGGCCCGTTTGGCCACCGCCGGGGCGCGCCATGAACGCGCCCCAGCCAGCCGCGCCGCCAGACCGTCGATCTGGGCCTGCAGGTTCGCCAGGGCGAGGAAACCGCTGGTGGTGGCCAGGTGGCGGTCGTCGTCGGTCAGCCCCGTGATGATGTCGCCTCCTCCGGCGGGCCGACGCCACGACCAGTAGCACGGCTTTCAGGTCCGGCGGATCGGGATTGGGGCTGACCAGGTAGGGGAAGCTGCGGGTGGCCGGCTGGGTCGGCCCGTCCACGCCGTCGCTGATTCGCGGTCCGTCGAGGCCGCCGACCAGCAGCGTGTACAGAATGTCCACGATATCGTCGTCGGGCGGTCGGCCGCCGCAGGTGGTGTGCGGGCGGCCGGCGAGCACGGCACGCTCGATCTCGAGGAAGCTGCCGTCGGAGAACCGCTTGGACGTGTCGACGACGAGGAAGTCCGCCAGCAGCACCTCGGTCAAGGGATGGACGTCCTGATCGTCCGGCGGCCAGTCGATCCTGCCGTCCAGGCGGTCGAAGAAGGGCAGATTGGCGTTCAACCGGGCGCGGTACGCTCCGGCGTAAGCCGGGCTCACGTTGAAGGCGTCCTCGGCGTTGTAGAGGTCACGGAGTTCGAGGTCGCGGTTGACGGTGTCGAACTTTTTGTCCTGCAGGATGAAGTTCTTGATCTCCGGCCGGCCCATGCGCTCCAGCCGGACCGGGTGTCCGCCGGCCGTCACGGTCTCCCCGACGACGGCCACCAGCGGGCCGGTGTCGGGGTCGAGCGCCGTGGCGACGTCGAGCTCGAGGACGATGCTCAGGACGTTCGCGCCGTGCACGGCATTGACGCCGCCGGACCGGAACGCCAGCCGCTCCAGCTTGTGGGTGGCCTGCTCGGCAACCAGGTCGATG
>DASYTU010000141.1:0-9224 GCA_036001925.1 Actinoplanes sp. | reverse complement strand
AGCCGCCCGGCGGGGACTTGACCGCCAAGCAGAAGGCCTACAACTACTCCCTGAACCGGCTCCGCGCAGCCGTGGAACGCGCCATATCTCACTTGAAGAACTGGAAGATTCTCAAGACCGGCTACCACCGGATCATGACCGACTTCCCCGACGTGTTACGCACCGTCACCGCCTTGGAGGTCTTCAGAGCCACCGCGCCGGGTTTTGAATGACCCTCCCGGATCGGGCGGGCGGTCCGCCAGCACCACGGCCAGACCGACCGCCAGCACCGCGGCCAGCCCGGCGGCGGGCGCCACGGCACCCGCGGTGAGTCGCGGTAGCCGGGGCATGGTCAGGCGGCCGGCGCGACCGCGGCGTTCCGCACCTGTTCACGGCGGACGCAGCCGCACGACGTGGCTTTCAGCTCCCGCTCGTTGGGCCGCAAGTGCAGATACACCGCCACCACCATCGGGATGAAGACGATCGAGTTGTAGAACAGGTGCAGCTCTACCCGGGGAACGATGACCTGGGCCACGCTGGTCGGTACCGTGCCGCCGAAAAAGAAAGTGTGGGTCTGCGCCTGGATGAGAAGCAGCAGGTGCTCGATGTGGTGCCAGAACTGGATGACCAACGCGACGGTCCACCAGATCCGGGCCCGACCGACGAACCCCGGACGTAGCAGGAACAACCCGACCAGCATCACGATGGCGTACCCGTAGTGCAGCCACTCCGAGGTCACCAGCCACGGAAAGATCTGGCCGAGCACGCCGCGCGCCGCCGGGCGCGGTCGGTCGAGGACCCAGACCTGGTACGCCTGCACCACGTGCTCGGCCCAGTGGGCCAACACGATGGCCATGAACGCGTTGAGCGCGACCCGGTGGAACCGCCCATTGATTGCCGCGACGGAGAACCCGCGTGGCGATGTCATGCTCAGTGCCGACATGGCTGGCCACCTCCCTGGCCGATGGGCTCGGAGGGCACACCAGTTGTACCGGCGGAATCACCGATGCGGATTCACCCCCGGCCAGCCTGCCGGTGCCGCATCACGTCGCGGCAGAGGGCTCAGCGGCAGAGGGCTCTGTGGACCGCTTGTCCCATCCGTGAAAGAGCGAGTAGTCGCCCGCGGCCCAGGCCTCGCGGAGCCCCGGCGTGCTCAGATCCCAGTCCGGGCGGATCTCGCTGGTCGCCGCGCGCAGGTCACGCCAGAGGTCGTAGACCGACGGGCGACCCCAGAACCAGTAGCCGTTGTAAATGCTGTGAACGACCAGTCCCGGTTTGAGCACGAGCGTGTGCGGGATCATCGGGTCGTGCTCGGGGTCGGTGTACTCCTGGATGTCGAGGTCCTTCTGGATCGTCCGTCCGGGGTCGGAGAGGAAGGTCCACTGGGCGCCGACCGACGCGCGGAACTCCTGCAGCACGTGGTGCTCATCGGTAGAGATCGTGACCATCTGGGTGTAGGCCACCGCGACCTTCGATTGGAACGCCGCCAACTCGAGGTGCTGCTGGTGCTCTTTCGGGCAGAAGTGGCCGCGCGACAGCATGAGGATCAGCGGATCGCGGCCCTGGAGCTCGCTGAGCGTGCGGACGGTTTCGGTGTGGTCGGGCAGCGCGTAATCGGGGAAGATGCCGCCCGGGATGATGTCTGGACGCATGGATGACCGCCTCTTCACGTGGGCGTCGCGGGCGCGACCTGCATGGTTCTCAGGTCGAGTCCGCCACAAGGACCTGGCTGTACCAGCAAAGCAGTACACCGGCACTACGGCATGAACATGTTGCCGCCATCACGCCACTATGCGGACCGGAAAGCGTCGGCGAATGCACGGTAGGTGGGTGTTGCCGGTGCCCGGTCGAGCACGGCGAACACGACGTGGTCGAACCGATCGACCCGCTGCAACGCGGCGGCGAACGCCTGCGCGACGACGCGGGGGTCGTTGCCGAATACGCCGCAGCCCCAGGCGCCGAGGACCAGCCGGCGGTGTCCGTGCGCGGCGGCGACCTGCAGTACGCGTACCGTCCGGCCGGCCAGCACGGCGGGGATCGTGCCGGCCACGTCCGGCTGGTTCTGGACGACCGCGCGCAGGTTGGGCGCCGCGGCGGTGATCAAAGCCGCGTGGTGCGGGCGGTCGAGCAGGCGGCCGGTGTCGTCCCGGAATACCGGTACGTGCGGGGAGTAGATGATCCGGTCGCTGTAGCGCAGGTCCGGCTCGGCGCGGTGGTGGGCGTAGAACGCCGGGACGGTGTCCAGGCAGGCATGCAGGGCGGAACAGCGGGCGATGTCCTCCTCCTGCGCGCGGGCACCGGTGCGGAACCCTCCGCCGGGGTTGCGGGCGGAGGCGAACACGAGCGCGGCCGTCCCGTCGCCGAGCCGCCGCGCCGCGGCGAGGGTCGACTCGGTGGTGACCTCGACCGAGGGTGCCGGGTTCGCGGCACCCGTGCCGGGCAGCGGTTCGTCGGGCAGGTGCAGGCGGGTGCCCGCCACGGCAGTGCCGACCGCGTCGGCGATGTCCACCCATGCGCCGGACGCCGCCCGGTAGCCGCCATGGGCGACGATCGTGATCGTCTCGGCGGCGGTCTCCCGGAGGCGCTTGTTGAGTGCGTTCACAGCCTTTCGCGCACCTCCATGAGCGCGAAGCCAAGCAGGTTGAGTCCCCGCCATGCCGACGGGCGCTCGACGTCAGCGTTGGTGGCGGCCATGCCGATACCCCAGATCCGGTCGTACGGGCTGGCCTCAACGAGTACCTTCTCGCCGGTGGACAGCAGGAAATCGCGCAGGTCCGGGTGCTGACCGAACTTGGCGAGGTTGCCGGCCACGACGATGTCGTAGCAGGCCGCGGCCCAGCGCTCCGCATCGAAGCCGCAAACCTTGCGACCGGCGGCCTTCGCCGCGCCAGGACTCGCTGCGCGCAGCACGGCGGCCAACCCCTCCTCGTCCCCGAACAGCCGGGCCTTACCCGCCATCATCCAATGCTCCGCGCTCGGATAGGACACGCCGTCGACGGTGAACGTCACGGGCCACCATTGGCTCAAGCACCCAATACCGATCACGCCGGTACGGGTCGGTTGGTGCCCCCAGAACGGCAACAGGTCGAGCGGCCGCCCGGCGGCTTCGGCCGCCCGCAGCTCGGCGAGGCGCTGGTCGGGTGTCATCGGTTTCCTATCGGTTGGGCCAGCAGGCGGTCGATGCGGGCGGTGGCCGCGGCGAGACGGTCGCTCCGGCTGCCCCGCACCTCGGTCCAGGGCTCCGTGCGGGCTGCCAGTGCTTGCCGGAACCGGCCGGTCATCCAGCTTCGAATGCGCTCGCCGTCGCGGGTGCCGTCCTGCACGAACGGGATGTCGTCGCCGGTGAGGATGTACAGCGCGTACGAACGCGCGGCGGCCAACCGCTCGACCTCGGGCGATCGGGCGGCGAGATAGCGCTCATGCCAGATCGACGTGGCGAGAGCGTCGGTGTCGCAGATCAGCAGCCGGCCGCCGCGGCGGGCCGCGGCGTCCTCGTCGGCCTGCTGCCGCTGGGCGATGTGCAAGAAGTCGTCGGTACACCAGTCGATGGTCGGCGCCTGCGCCAGGCGGTGCTCGCAGAACGTACGCCCGTACTCGGGTACCCATGCGCAGCCGTAGTGGGCGGCGAGGTCGCGGGCGAGAGTGGTGGTCCCGGTCGACTCGGCGCCCAGGACACAGACGCGCCGCACATACCAGGCGCGCACGACCGGCGCCAGGAACGCCGCGCGCGTCCACGGGTCGGCGCGTACCGCGGTGCCCGAGATGGTGAACCGGCTCCGCCCGGGGTCGACGCTGACGTGCCGCGCGCCCATGAAGGACGCGTACCGCGGGCCGTACTCCTCGGAGCTGAAGACCACGTCCGGGCCGGTACCGCCGAGCAGGTCGACGGTGCGCGCCGCCCACGCCTTGGATGTGGCCTCCCCCTGGTCGTCGGGAATGTCATCGGTCGTGACCAGGACGGTGGTCTGCGGATGCAGCTCACGGAGCATGCCGGCGCGGATCTCGGCCGGGATCGGGTCGTCCGGCCGGGCGCACACGATGACCACGACCCGATCCGCCCCGGCGCAGGCGCTCTCGATCAGGTACGAATGGCCCCGGTGCGGCGGCAGGAACTTCCCGATCACCACCCCGACGCTCACCGGGCCACCGCCGGAGCCACATCGGCGGTCAACGTCGCGTTGCGCAGGCTGGCCCGCCAGCGCCGCCACCCGGCCACGCACATGGCGATGAACAACGGCTGCAGCGCGGCGGTCAGATACAGGTGCTGGCTCGTGTACATGACGATGTAGGCCAGATCGACGGCGATCCAGCACCACCAGTTGCCGAGCAGTTTGCGGGTCAGCATGTACTGGGCGATCAGCGACACCACCGTGGTGGCCGCGTCCGGCAGCGGCAGCGCATCGGAGGCCGCGACCATCGCCCACCACAATGCCAGCGTGCCGACCACCGCGGCCGCCGTCAGCGCCACCGCCTCGCCACGGCGGGTGCGGGTCACCGGAAGCTCACCAGGGCGTTCGCCGCCACGCAGCCACCAGTACCAGCCGGCCACACCGAGTCCGATGTAGACCAGCTGCAGGCCGGCGTCCAGGTACAGCCGCGACGTCCAGAACAGCACCAGCCAGAAGACGCTATTGGCGATGCCGACCGGCCAGGCCCACACGTTCTGCCGCACGTACAGCCACACCGACACCGCACCTGTCAGGAATCCGGCGATCTCCGTCCACGACATGCGAACATCATGGCTCATATTGAGTCTCGACACAACTCATTTTGAGTATGATGGCGTCGTGACCCCTGACGCCGACGAACAGGCCTTCCTTGCCAGTTACGACCCGTACGCCTTCCCGCCCGTCGCGGTCACCGTCGACCTTGTGGTGCTGACTGTCCGGCAGGGGCAACTGTGCGTCCTGCTCATCCGCCGTGGCGCACACCCGTACCGGGGAAAATGGGCGCTGCCGGGCGGCTTCGTCGGAGCGCGCGAGGATCTCGACACCGCGGCCCGCCGCGAGCTGGCCGAGGAGACCGGCGTCGACGCGCACGCTCACCTCGAACAACTCGCCAGCTATGGCGACCCGGACCGCGACCCGCGGATGCGTGTGGTCTCGGTGGCCTACCTGGCGTTCGCGGCGAATCTGCCCCGCCCGGCGCCCGGCACCGACGCCGCCGACGCCCGGTTCTGGCCGGTCACCGACCTGACCGACGCCGACGGCCCGGCGCTCGCCTTCGACCACGACCGGATACTCGCCGACGCGGTTGACCGAGCCCGCGCCAAGCTCGAGTACACCAGCCTGGCCGCCACATTCCTCGACGAGCCATTCACCATCGCGGACCTGCGTCGCGTCTACGAAGCGGTCTGGGGCGTCGAACTGCACCCGGCCAACTTCCGTCGCAAAGTACTGTCCACACCCGGGTTCGTCGTGCCCACCGGCGAGGAGCGCGCCACCGGCCGGGGCTGGGCAGAGCTGTACACCCGCGGTGCCACCACGCAACTGCACCCCGCGCTACTGCGACCGCGCGGAGGCGCCTGACGTCGTCGCCTCAGCCGCCTACCGCGCGAGGGTTGATCTTGGGAACGTCGGGTAGCCCTATCTACCTATTGCCGCACAGACGGGAGCTGAGCACATGGAGGTGGCCGGCGCAGTTCTGTCCTGCGGCTGCTTCCGGGCGCGGGCCGCTACTGCCGCGGATTCCGCGGGGCGGCACGCACCGTGAGCAGTACGCGTCCGGTGCCCGAGACCCGGCTGATGCGCCAGGTGGAACTGTCGCCCGATCATGTCTGGCGGGCGCTGCGCCGGTACGGCGGCTGGCGGCTGCTGCGCGACGCGTTCGTGCGGTTTCGCTACGGCGACGGATCCAGTCACGCCCGGGCCATCGCCTTGCAGCTGTGTCTGGCCGCCATACCCTTGCTGATTGCGCTGCAGGGCCTGACCACAAAACTCGGCCTGCACAGCGGCGGCCGCGTCGTCGCCGACACCGTGCTCGCGCTGACGCCAGGCGCGAGCGAATCACTCGTCACCCAGCTGCTGGCGGACGACGAACGCATCCAGGACCTCGGCGAAGTGGCCCTGGTCCTCGGTCTGATCACCGCCATCCTGGCGCTGACCTCCGCGGTCGGCCAGGTCGAACGAGGCGCCAACCGGATCTACGGCATCCAGCGCGACCGCCCCTTCGCCCAGAAATACCTGCGGGCCCTGATCCTGGCCATCGCCGCCGGCATACCCGCGCTGATCAGCTTCCTCATGCTGGTGGCGGGTGGCGCGATCGGTGCCGCTATGCGGCGTTGGTACCACTGGGGCGATACGGCGGCAGAGATCTGGAATGTGCTGCGCTGGCCGGCCAGTCTCGCCCTCACCGTCGTATCCGTGTCGGTGCTGTTCCGCTTCGCGCCGCGCCGCCGTCAGCCCGGCATGTCTTGGGTAATGGTCGGGGGTGCCCTGGCCACGGTCCTGTGGTGGCTGGCCAGTCTCATGCTTGCCGGATATGTCGCGGCTAGCGACAGCTTCGACGACACCTACGGCCCGCTCACCGCCGTGATCGCCCTGCTGATCTGGGCGACGCTCACCGCCCTGGCCCTGCTGCTCGGTGTCGCCTTCACCGCCGAGCTGGAGGCGCGTCGCGTCGGGGTACCCGAGCCGGCCGTTCCCGATCAGTGGGAGCCGGCCGAACACGTCGACCAGGCGCGTGCCGAGCGGCCGGGCGGCTTGCGCAGTCGCTAGCTTGCAGCTCACGGCCGTGGCGGGCGTCCTCTGGTTGCCGAGCGGCCGGTAATCGCCGGACGTATCCTGACCCTGCGGCGAGTGGCGACAGCCCGAAACGTTGCCGCTTCTGCAGTGCCTGAAGGAGGTGGCCATGTCCTTCGTTCCGCGCCTCATGCGTCGTGGCCTGTCCGCCATCGTCGCCACGATGACGGCCGTACTGCTGCTGCCCGCCTCCCCGGCCCGGGCGTCCGGCGGCCTGCCCGACTCGATGGCCGGCATGGGCGACTCGATCACCCGCGCGTTCAATGCCTGCGGCTGGTACGTCGACTGCCCCTACCGGTCTTTCAGCACCGGCGGCTCCAGCTTGGTCAACAGCCACTACCTGCGCATCCTGGCCAAGAACCCCGCCATCTACGGACACAACTACAACGATGCCCGCTCCGGCGCCAAGGCCTCTGACATGCCGGCCCAAGCCGCCACCGCCGCCGCCCAACACGTCGACTACGTGACGATCTTGATCGGCGCGAACGACGCCTGCACGAGCTCCGAGTCCACCATGACCTCCGTGGCGGCGTACCGCGATTCCATCGACCGCGCTCTTGCCACGCTCAAGACCGGGTTGCCAAACGCCCGGATCGCGGTGATCAGCATCCCGGACGTCTACCACCTCTGGCAGGTCGGCCACACCAACGCGGCCGCCCTGTCCGCCTGGTCCCTGTTCCGCATCTGCCAGTCCATGCTCTACCGGGCCTGGTCCACCTCCAGCACCGACGAAGCGCGCCGGCAACGGGTACGCCAACGGGTGATCGACTACAACACACAGCTCGCCGAGGCGTGCGCCGCCTACGGGTCGAACTGCGACTTCGACGACAACGCCGTTTTCAGGTACCCCTTCACCCTGTCCCAGGTCTCGCAGTGGGACTATTACCACCCGAGCACCAGCGGCCAGGCCAAGCTCGCTGAAGTCTCCTTCACCAACGGGTTCACCTGGTAGCGCCCGCTGAAGAACACAGGCCCGAAGCCATGGGACGCCAGATCGCTGCCCACGCGCGGGACGAACGCTGCCAACGAGCCGACCGGCCCCACAGACCTGGCTCTAGACAAAGAAGCTGCCGACCGCCGCGTCGCGGACGCCGACCCCGGCCCCTCCATCGTCGACCGGCGGAAAGGCAGCGCCCTTGCGCTCGGCCGTGTTCCTGGTAGCTGTACTGATCGCCGCCGCCGGACTCCTCGGCGTGGCCGTCACCCTCAACAGGCTTGCGGGCGACGACTTCGCCGAGGCGAAACGCCTCGGTCGGGCGCAGGTCACCTCGTGCATCGAACACGGCCCCGTGTCGATCAAGGGATTCGGCTATCGGGAGACCCCCGCCTGCGCCCAGACCGGGTGACTGGCCGCGCGGGTGCGCTGGCCGCCGGGCCCGTTCCAACCACGCTGATCGGTTGCCGTATTGGTGACCGCTGACCGGGTCTTTAGGCACCCTTACGCGCCGCGTGCCTCTAGGGCATCCAGGTCCCGCTCGGCGTACAGCCGGTGCTGCCACTCCTCGTTGAGGACGATCAACAGGCATTCACGCACCAGGTAGCTGCGGGGCTCCGGCCAGCCGGGCGCATCGACCGGCTCGGTGTGGCCGGCCAGCGACTCGTCGGTCAGACCCTCGATGACCTGGCGCACGGTGGACATCCGGTCGCGGCGCAGCTCGAGCACCGCGTCGAGCGAGGGCCGTGCGGCACGGTCGCGCGGCACACCAGGCGTGTCGGGCATCTCGTCCCACGGCAGATCCAGGGCATCCCATGGCGACGGGTTGCCGAGGATCGCCCGCCTGATCCAGGAGTCGGTCGCGAACACCAGGTGCCGAAGCGTCTCGATGAACGACCATTCGCCGTCGACCGACTCATGCAGCAGCTCCGGTCGCAGCCGGCTGGCCCGTTCCACGGTCCCGCGCCACAGCCGTTCGACGACGTCCCACGCCTCGCGGAAGCCGGCAGGGTCTGTCGGGCGCATCTTGACCCGGTCCGGATACCGCCGGTCCAGCTCGGCGTTGACCAGAGGCCCGATGTCGACGCCGTTGATCCTCAGATTCTCGACCTCGCCGTGGATGTCCACGTCGACCAGCTCGACGCCGCGCATCACGACCCTGCTCAGATCGACCCCACGGAAAAGGGCGCCGGTCAGATCGACGGCGCGAAGCTGCGCGCCGCTGAGGTCAACGAGCTCGAATCGGGAGCCACGGAGATCGGCACGATTGAAGTCAGCCATGCCAGGCACGCTAGCGCCGGATCCGGACGAACAGCTTCCGGGGCAGAGACTCACGACGCGCGGTGCGCCCAATGTCGACGCGCTGTCAGAAACCCGTGCCGGGTTATGCGACTGCTCGGCCGCGCCGGGCATCCGCCGGCCGTGCAAGATCATCGTCACGGTGCGCCCAGGGCGCGTCCCTTCGGGCGGTCCCTTGGCCGTGATCTTCCACGGCAAGGCCCCGGCGACTATCAGGAGGACGAGGGAAGAGTCGACGTACCCTGAGTCCGTGGTCAGCGTCCCTTTCAATC
>DASYTU010000140.1:0-52096 GCA_036001925.1 Actinoplanes sp. | reverse complement strand
CGCGGACGCGACCAGCTCGATGTGGTCGAGATCACTCACGTCGAGGGTCTGCAGGAACATCCGTGCCGTGCCGGCTTCGATGTACCTGCCGAGGAGGTCGACCACCTCGGCCGGCGTGCCGACCGCAGCGCCCGCGGCCCGCAGCGCGCCGACGTCCTGGCCGATCGCGGCGGCGCGGCGGCGTACCTCGGCATCGTTGCGCCCGCAGCACAGCGTGACCGTGGAGGAGAACACCGGCAGATCGGTACGCCCGATCGCCGCACACGCGTCGAGCACCGCGGTGTACCGGCTCGGAACGTCCCCGATCTGGACGAAGGGCACGTTGAATTCGTCCGCGAAGCGGGCGGCCAGGGCCGGTGTCCGGGTCTTGCCCTTCCCGCCGACGATGATCGGCGGCCGCGGCGACTGCACCGGCTTGGGCAGCGCCGGCGCGTCGACCAGCCGGTAGTGGCGGCCCGAGAAGCTGTAGGTGTCGCCGACCGGGGTTGTCCACAGGCCGTCGATGATCTCGAGCTGCTCGGTGAGCCGGTCGAAGCGCTCGCCCAACGGCGGGAACGGAATGCCGTACGCGGAATGCTCCCTCTCGTACCAGCCGGTGCCGAGGCCGAGCTCGACCCGGCCGCCGCTCATCGCGTCGACCTGCGCGACGCTGATCGCGAGCGGCCCGGGAAGGCGGAATGTGGCCGAGGTGACCAGCGTGCCGAGCCGGACCCGCGACGTCTGCAAGGCGAGGCCGGCCAGGGTGAGCCACGAGTCGGTCGGACCGGGCAGCCCATCGGTGTCCATGGCCAGGTAGTGGTCGGAACGGAAGAACCCGTCGAAACCGGCCTCGTCGGTGAACTGTGCGAGCCGGCTCAAGTCGTCGTAGGTCGCGCCTTCCTGCGGTTCGGTGAAGATGACCAGTCGCATGGAACCACCCTGCCAGGTCTTGGACGACGCGCCTGGGCGACCTGTCGCACACTCAGCGTGCCGAGACGATAACGTAGACCACCATGGGCGGCTATGGATGGATCAGCCTCACGACCGACTACGGCACGTTCGACGGCTTCGTCGCGGCCTGCCACGGCGCGATCGCGCGCATCGCGCCCGATGTGCGGGTCATCGACGTGACTCACCACGTACCGCCCGCGGACGTGCCACGCGGCGCCGCCGTACTCGCGCAGACCGCGCCGCACCTGCCGCTCTCCGTTCACTGTGCGGTCGTCGATCCGGGCGTCGGCACCGCGCGCCGCGGCATCGCCATAGGCACCCCGAACGGCGCGCTGGTCGGCCCCGACAACGGCCTGCTGGTCTGGGCGGCCGAGGCGCTGGGCGGCATCGACGAGGTGGTCGAGCTGGCCAACAAGGACTGGTTCCTCGGTGACGTCTCGCGGACGTTCCACGGCCGCGACGTCTTCGCGCCGGCCGCGGCCCGCATCGCGTCCGGCGCGTCGCTGGGCGACGCCGGGCCGTCCGTGGATCCGGACACCCTGGTACGCCTGCCCGACCCGGTCGTGGCCGTGGGTGACGGCTGGATCGAGGCCGAGGTGATGACGGTGGACCGGTTCGGCAACGTGCAGCTGGCCGCGGGCGGCGCCGCGCTGTCCGGCCTGGGATCGGAACTGATCATCGCCGGCAACGTACGGGCCCGGCGCGGGACGACGTTCCAGGACGTCGACGCCGGCGAGCTGCTGGTCTACGAGGACTCCGCGGGGCGGGTGGCGATCGCGGTCAACGGCGGCCGAGCGGTCGTGGTGCTCTCGGTCCGGCCCGGCGACGTCGTCCGCATCGCCGAACGCTGACCCGCCCGATTGTTCGAGGTGCTTGCGAGCGCCTTGGAGCGAAGCGGAGCCAGCCGGCTCAGGAGGATTGACGCATGCCCGAGGGTGACACCGTCTGGAACACGGCCCGCGTGCTCGAACGCGCGCTGGCCGGTGAGGTGCTCACCGGGTCCGATCTCCGGGTGCCGCAGCTCGCGGCGACCGACCTGACCGGCTGGACCGTCACTGAGTCGGCGAGCCGCGGCAAGCACCTTCTGCTCCGGCTCCGCCGCGATGACCGCGAGATGACGCTGCACTCGCATCTGCGGATGGACGGAGCGTGGCGGGCGTACGGGCCGGGCGAGCGCTGGGCCGGCAAGCCCGCACACCTGATCCGGGTAGTCCTGCGCACCAGGCGGTCCGTCGCGGTCGGCTATCACCTGCACGAGCTCGCGCTGATCCCGACTGCCGAGGAGGCGAAACTCCTCGACTACCTGGGGCCGGACGTGCTCGGCCCGGACTGGGACCCCGACGAGGCGGTCAAGCGGATCCAGGCGAAACCCGACGCCAGCATCGCCGAGGCGCTGCTCGACCAGCGCAACCTGGCCGGCGTCGGCAACCTCTACAAGTCCGAGGCGCTGTTCCTGCGCGGCCTGTGGCCGTGGACACCGGTTTCGCGGGTCAAGGACCTGGCCGGCACGGTCAAGCTGGTGCAGAAGCTGGTCGCGTCGAACCGCGGTCGCTGGGCCCAGACAACGACCGGCTCACTCCGCCGCGGCGAGACCACCTACGTCTACGGCCGGCGGGCGCACCCGTGCCGCCGCTGTGGCACCGCCATCGAAAAGGCCGACCAGGAGGAACGCGTGACGTACTGGTGCCCGCGCTGCCAATCGAAACCGGATTAGGGCGGGTCAGGCCGCGGGGGCGGACGGGTAGCGGCGCAGCTCGGACAGGCCCTCGGCCATGCCGCGCATCCGGTCCGTGGCCTCGATCAGCCGGGAGAACGCGGGGTGGGCGCCTTCGGCGACCGGTTGGCCGTCCTCGGCGACCCAGCCGGCCGCGGCGGCGACGAGTCCCTCGTACGCGGTGACGCCCCCGGTGAACTGTCCGGCCAGGCTCTCGTGCGCGATCTCCAGCGCGGGCTTGTGCTCGGCCGGGCTGAGCGGTATCGCCCGTTCCACGCTGGCGACCCGCTGACCCAGGTCGCGCAGCCAGCGCTCGGCGACGGCGGCCTCGAGGACAGCCGCCTCACCGGGACCGGTGAGCCGCCCGGACAGCCCGGCCAGGGTCGCGGCCGCGCGGTCCAGCCGGTCCCACGCCTGGGCGACCGTGGAGCCGCGCAGGGCGTACCGGTCGCGCTGCCGCCGGACCTCGTGCACGAACGTCCGGCCGGCCGGGAATCGCTCGACCGCGGCCAGTAGACGCCGCCCGGGAAGCGCCGGGTCCGGCGCCGGCGGTGGAGGGATCGCGGCCAGCTCGCGGTAGTCGCGGAACCGCCACCAGGCCAGCGCGATGGAGGCGCCGGCTCCGGCGGCCCAGGCGGCGTCGCCGATCCCCAGACCGGCGTACGGCATGAGGACGGTCGTGGCCGCCGCCAAGCCACCGCCGACGACGCTCCAGCGGCGCGCGGAGTTGCGCAACCGGCCGAGCCTGCGGAAGTACCTGGAGCGCTGGTCCACGACCGTCCCCCGATCGATCAGCCGGCCGCGGTGGTGTCCCCGCGCTTCTGGTTCATGCTGGCCCGGATCTCGTCGAGCCGGGCGACGGTCGCCGGGTCGGCCGCCGGGGCGGCCGCCGGGGTGGCCGCCGGGGTGGTGGCACCCTGCTCGACCGCCGGCGTGGGCGCCGCGCTGCCGAGTTTCTCGCCGGCCATGCTTGCCCGGATCTGCTCCAGGCGGGACGCGCCCGCCATGTCAAGGCTCGACTTCTGCACCTCGAGCATGCGGCCCTCGACCGAGTTCGAGGCGAGCTCGGCACGGCCCATCGCGTTCGCGTACCGCTGCTCGATCTTGTCCCGTACCTCGTCCAGGGACGGGGTGTTGCCCGGCGCCGCGAGCGACGACATCGACTCGAGCGACCTGGCGACCGTCTCCTGCATCTTGGCCTGCTCGAGCTGGCTGAGCAGGCGGGAGCGCTCGGCAATGCGTTGCTGCAGCACCATCGCGTTGTTCTCGACCGCCTTACGGGCCTGCCCGGCGGCGCCCAAGGCCTGGTCGTGCAACGTCTTCAGGTCTTCCATCGACTGCTCGCCCGAGACCAGCTGGGTGGCGAGCGTCTGGGCGGTCGACTCGTACTTCTGCGCCTCGGCCTCGTCGCCGCCGGCCCGCGCACGATCGGCCAGCACGAGCGCCTGGCGCGCCATGCCCTGCAGCTTCTCGACCTCGGACATCTGCCGGGACAGCTTCATTTCGAGCTGGCGCTGGTTGCCGATGACCGCCGCCGCCTGCTGCACCAGCGCCTGGTGCTGCCGCTGAGCGTCCTCGATGGCCTGCTGGATCTGAACCTTCGGGTCGGCGTACTCGTCGATCTTCGCGCCGAAGAGCGCCATCATGTAACGCCAGCCCTTGACGAACGGATTCGCCATGTCGCGGTATCCCCTCAATGTCGCTCAGTCGGACGCGCCACCGACGCGTCGGACTGCACCTGCACGACGGCGGCGGGATCCATCGTGTCAGCTCTGCGCCACCGGCGTCACGTGACCTACGGGGGATCTCAGGGTCGCAACCGGGTCCATCCCCCAGTCTTCGAGGCTACGCCGCCGGAACACGAACGGGCGACGCCGGTGGCGTCGCCCGTGATCGCGTGATAGGTCAAGCCGCGTAAACGACATCGCGCGGCCGCTTGCGGGTCGTGCGGAGCGTGGCCTTGAGCGGCGAGTCCTGGCGAACGGAAACGGACACGTTCCCGTCCGTCGCGACCTTGCGGACCGGCGGCTCGGCCGTCTTGACCGGCGCGGAACGCTCGGTCTCGACCGGGACGAGCACGCCCTCCATGTCCTCGGCCAGCGCCAGCGTGTCGCTGACTTCGCCGAGCACCTCAGAAAGGCGGGCGCCCAGGGCGTCGCAGATCGCGGCGAGCAGTTCGCTCGACGCTTCCTTCTGGCCACGTTCGATCTCGGAGAGGTAGCCCAGGCTGACGTTGGCGGCGGTCGACACCTCACGCAGCGTGCGGTGCTGACCCTGCCGGCGCGCCCGAAGTGCGTCACCGATAACCCGGCGTAGCAGGACCATGGCACCTCCTCCTGCGGCGGGGCCGCCGGCATCCACCGGAGGCTTCCCGCAACCGTACCCGCTGCGGGCCACGCCGACATCCCGCCCCGCCGAAACGCGAGCCCTCCCCGCGACGGGACCCCATCACAACGAAGACGGTCATGGATGCATTCCCGCGGGTGCGCTGCGCAGCTCGTCGACGAGAAGGCCCAGCACGGCGGACACGGCTCCGGTGCGGATATCGGCCCGGGAGCCGGCCAGGTTCAGCTCGCGTACGGTCGCGCAGCGCGGGCCGGCCACCGCGACGAACACCAGGCCAACCGGCTTTCCGCCCTGCGGATCGGGACCCGCGACACCCGTCGTGGCCAGGCCCCAATCGGCGCCGCAACGCTCGCGGGCGCCGGCCGCGAGCGCGAGCGCCACGTCCGCATCGACCGGTCCGCGTTCCGCCAGGAGCTCTTCCGGTACGCCGGCCAGCGTGTGCTTGAGATCTGTGGCGTACACCACCAGCCCGCCGCGGAACACCGCGCTGGCACCAGGGACCTCGACGATCGTGGCGGCGACGAGTCCACCGGTCAGCGACTCCGCGGCCGCAACCGTCTCCCCTCGCTCACCCAGCCCGAGCACGACAGCCCCCGCCGCACTGCTCCTCATCCGTCTATCCCGCGTGGGTGCGGCGTAGGCGGAGTGCCTGGAGGACGTAGTCGACGCCGGTGATGAGCGTCACAGCCACGGCCACGCCCATCAGCCACGGACCGACCAGGTCGTACGGGCTGGGAACCGGCCACAGGTACCAGGCGATCGCCGCGATCTGCAGCGCCGTCTTGGCCTTTCCACCCCGGCTGGCCGGGATGATGCCGTACCGGATGACCCAGAACCGCAACGCGGTGACGCCCCACTCGCGCGCCAGCATCAGCGCGGTCACCCACCAGGGCAGCCGGTCGTACGCGGACAGCAGCACCAGCGCCGTCCCGGTCAGCGCCTTGTCCGCGATCGGGTCGGCCACCTTGCCGAACGACGTGACCAGGTGGAAACGGCGGGCGATCCAGCCGTCCACGAAGTCCGTGGCCGACGCGACGCAGAAGATGAGGCAGGAGGCGATCCGCCAGCCGGTCGAGCTCATGTCCGAGATCACGACCATGGCCAGGAACACCGGTACGAGCACGATCCGGACCGCGGTCAGGACGTTCGCCGGGTTGTAGAGCGACACCACCCGGGGCGCGGTGACCGGAACCGGCTCGTCGGTCACGGCGATGACACCGGCGCCGCGGAGATCATGTCCACTGGAACGGCGATGAGGTCGACGCCCTCGGTGGCCGTGACCCGGGCCCGTACGAGATCGCCCGGGCGCAGGGCGGCCAGGTCCACCCCGGCGTCGCGCCCGACCAGCGTGGTCGAGCCGTCGACCTCGGGCGCCTGGTGCTCGGCTCGGCCCTCGACCTCGCCGCCCCCGACCGTGTCGACAAGCACCTCCACCGTGGAGCCCAGCCGATCCTCGGCGCGCTGGGCACACAGTTCGTCCGCGAGCGCGCTGATCCGGCCGTACCGTCGCTTGATCGTGTCCTCGCGGACCTTGCCGGGCATGCCGGCGGCCTCGGTGCCGTCCTCGTCGCTGTAGTCGAAGACGCCGATGGCGTCGAGCCGCGCCTCCGTCAGGAAGCGCACCAGCTCGTCGACGTCCCGGCGGGTCTCGCCCGGGAAGCCCACGATGAAGTTGCTCCGCGCCCCGGCCGCCGGTGCCAGAGCCCGGGCCGACTCCAGCAACTCCAGGAAGCGGGACGTGGATCCAAAGCGCCGCATCCGGCGCAGCACCGGCTCGCTGGAGTGCTGGAAGGACAGGTCGTAGTACGCGGCCACCCCGGTCGTGGTGGCGATCACCTCGATCAGCCCGGGCCGGGTCTCGGCGGGCTGCAGGTAGCTGGCCCGCACCCGGACGATGCCGTCCACCGCGGCGAGCTGCGGCAGCAGCTTCTCCAGGGCGCGGGGATCGCCGAGGTCCTTGCCGTACGAGGTGCTGTTCTCGCTCACCAGCACCAGCTCACGGACGCCGGTCCCGGCCAGCCACTCGGCCTCGGCCAGCAGCTCCTGCGGGTCGCGGGAGACGAACGCGCCGCGGAATGCCGGGATCGCGCAGAACGCGCACCGCCGGTCGCAGCCGCTGGCGAGCTTGAGGCTGGCGACCGGACCGCTGTCCAACCGCCGGCGCAGAACCTGCCGCAGGTGAGCCGGGGTGTGCTCGTCCACCGTGGCGTGGCCGGGCACGACCACCTTGGCGCCCTGCCGCCGCACCGGCGTGAGCGGCAGCAGCTGCCGGCGATCGCGCGGGGTGTGCGCGTCGAACCTCTCGCCGGCCAGTACGCCGTCGAGGCGGGCGGCGATGTCGGGGTAGTCGTCGAAACCGAGCACGGCCTGCGCCTCGGGCAGGCTCGCGGCCAGCTCCTTGCCGTACCGCTCGGCCATGCACCCGGCAGCGACGACCTTGGCCCCGGTGTCCGCCGCCGCCAGCAACGTCTCGATCGAGTCTTGCTTGGCCTTCTCGACGAAGCCGCAGGTGTTGACGAGCACCACGTCCGCCCCGTCGGCGTCCGTGCCGACCTGCCACCCACCGGCGTCCAGGCGCGCGGCGAGCTCCTCGGAATCGACCTCGTTACGGGCACATCCGAGGGTGAGAAGCGCAACGCGGCGCGACGCAGGGGTTACCGACACCCTGTAGAGGTTACCGGCCGGCGCTTAGTCGCCGTCGACGCGGAGCTGGGCGAGTGTCTCTTCCAGCTCGTCCGGCTTGACCAGGACGTCGCGCGCCTTGGACCCCTCGGAGGGGCCGACGATGCCGCGGGTCTCCATCAGGTCCATGAGACGACCGGCCTTGGCGAAGCCGACCCGGAGCTTGCGCTGCAGCATCGAGGTCGAGCCGAACTGGGAGCTGACCACCAGCTCGATCGCCTGGAGCAGGAGTTCGAGGTCCTCGCCGACCTCCTCGTCGATCTGCTTCTTCTTGTCCGCCACCGGGGTCAGCACGTCCGGCCGGAACTCCGGCTCGCGCTGGTCCTTGCAGAACTTGACCACCGCGTGGATCTCCGTCTCGTCCACCCACGCGCCCTGGATGCGGACCGGCTTGGAGGCCCCCATCGGCAGGAACAGGCCGTCGCCGCGACCCAGCAGCTTCTCGGCACCCGCCTGGTCGAGGATGACCCTGGAGTCGGCGAGCGAGCTGGTCGCGAACGCCAGGCGGGACGGGACGTTGGCCTTGATCAGGCCGGTGACCACGTCGACGGACGGGCGTTGGGTGGCCAGCACCAGGTGGATGCCGGCGGCGCGAGCCAGCTGGGTGATCCGGACCACCGAGTCCTCGACGTCGCGCGGCGCGACCATCATGAGGTCGGCCAGCTCGTCGACGATCACCAGCAGGTACGGGTACGGCTTCATGACCCGTTCGCTGCCCGGCGGCGCGGTGATCTCGCCGTTGCGCACCTTGCGGTTGAAGTCGTCGATGTGACGTACCCCGTTGGCGGCGAGGTCGTCGTAGCGCATGTCCATCTCGCGGACGACCCACTCGAGCGCGTCAGCAGCCTTCTTCGGGTTCGTCACGATCGGCGTGACCAGATGCGGGATGCCCTCGTACGCGGTCAACTCGACACGCTTCGGGTCGACCAGCAGCAGCCGCACCTCGTCCGGCGTGGCCCGGGTCAGCACCGACACCAGCAACGAGTTCAGGAGGCTCGAGTTGTGGGTCGGGATGCAGGCACGGCTCGCGAGATAGAGATTGCTCGGGCTGTCCACCTCGATGCAACGAACGGGCACCGAAGACACCGGCCGCACATCGACGATGTACCGGCGCGATGTGCTGGACCGGGTCTCCGTCACCTGCCGACTCAGCTTTCGAGTCAGCCGGAACACCTTGTCACCCGGCGTGAAGTGGATCCGATAGCACGTGGAGGTCTCGGGCCTTCGGCCCTTGACCGTCCTGGTCGTCATCGTTGCCTGATATCCCAGCCCGACAATGAGCTCGAGCGCGTCTCGGGCAAGTCGTTCGTTGGTGAGCGTCAACTCGACCCCGCCTCGCTTCGACACCGTTCCATCGGTATCCAGCAGACCAGCCAGCAGAGCGCGCCTCTGCTCCTCCGCGGCTCGCAGGTAGATCGGCGGAATATGCTTCGCACCGATCTCCCGGAAGAGACTGCGCGGCGTACGGAAGCGCTGCCGGTCCCGACGGTTGGAGATCGTGTACTGGATACGGCCGCTCGGCAGCTTCGTCACCTCGTAGCCGTCCAGCCGGATCTGATCAAGGATCTCCTCGTCGGCACAGGTGAATCCGGCAGAGCCAGTGGTTCCGTCGCCCAACCAGCAACCAAGAGTGTAGGGAGCTATGGGCAGAGCCCGTTCGGGACAAGCCAGCGGACCGCAGACGTCCACAGCGTGGTTGACCCACTTTCCGCCCGGCCCGACCCGAAGCGTCTCGGCGATGACGGCCGTAGTCACCGTCTGGTCGTCGTGAGATTTCCGGGCTTTCGATCGCCCTTCGTCCCACCGGTGAACCCGTTGGGTCCGGCCTGCCCTCGTCGTCGTACGCCACTCGTGATTGGCGTCCGCGACGATGACCGTGCCGTCCGAGAACTCCACCTCGTAGCAAGGGCGTTCGTACATCGCTGGTGTGGCGGCTACCACAGTGCACGGCCGGCCGTGTTCGTCGAACACACGATCCCCCACTCGCAAGTCCCCCATCGTGGACCAGCCGTCAGAGGTGGGAATCGGAGTATCGAGTGCCAGAGCCTTCCCGGCGCCCGTGGCGCCCGCGATCAGGATATGCGGCATCTTGGCGAGGTTCGCGACGACGAAGCCGCCCTCGATGTCCTTGCCGAGCGCCACCACCATGGGGTGGTGGTCGGCGGTGGCCGCCCGCGAGCGCAGCACGTCGCCGAGCGACACGTTCTCCGGGTCGGTGTTCGGGATCTCCACCCCGACTGCGCTCTTGCCCGGGATGGGGCTGAGGATCCGCACGTCCGGCGACTTCACCGAGTACGCGATGTTGCGGGACAGCTGGGTGATCCGCTCCACCTTGACGCCCGGGCCGACCTCGACCTCGTACCGGGTGACGGTCGGGCCGCGGGTGAAGCCGGTGACCACCGCGTCGACGTTGAACTGGTCGAACACCCCGGTCAGTGCGGCCATGATCTCGTCGTTGGCGCGGCTGCGGGTCTTCGGCGTACCGCCCCGGCCGAGCAGCGTGGGCGGCGGCAGGCGGTAGTCGCCGGCCACGGCGGAGATGTCGAGCTGCTCGGCCCTGGTCGGCGGCGGCGAGTGCTCCGGCGGCTCCGGCGGCTTGCGGCTGGCGGGCAGCAGCTTGCCGGCGCGGGACAGCACGATCGGGTCATCGCCGTCCGGCTCGGCGTCGGACCCCAGACCGAGGTCGGCCAGCGAACCCTGCCGTCGCCGCGCGGGCCGCCGGCGCCTCGGCGTACCCCCGGCGTCTTCTTCATCCTGGGCATCCGACGCCGGCTCGTCCGGGTCGGGCATCGGGGTCCGGGCCGGCGACCGGCCCAGCAGCACGTCGACCAGCAGCATGAGGCGCTGCGGGATCTTGCTGATCGGAGTCGCGGTGATCACCAGCAGACCGAAAAGCAACAGCAGGACCAGCAGGGGTACGGCGACCCAGGCGGTCACCGCGCGCTCCAGCAGGGCGCCGACGCCGTAGCCGATGAGCCCGCCCGAGTTGTTCATCTCCACGTCGTCGGCGGGCTGCTGGGCGATGTGCAGCAGGCTCGCCGTGGCGACGATCAGCGCACTCCAGCCGACCAGGGACCGGCCTCGGTGCTCCGGGTCGGCGGGCTTGCGCATGAGGCGGACGGCACCGTACAGCAGAAGGATCGGGAGCAGCACCGAGAGGCCACCGAAGAACAGCCGTACCGCGTCGGCGACCCAGGTGCCGAGGGGCCCGGCGCTGCCGGCGTAGACCGCGACCCCGACCAGGATCGCGAGGCCGAGCAGCAGCAGCCCGGCGCCGTCGCGGCGGTGTTCCGGATCGATCTCCTTGGCGGTGGCGGCCTGCCGGCCGACGCCGCGGGCCATCCAGCCGACGCTGTGCGCGAGGCCCATCCAGAGCGCGCCGACCCCGCGGCCGATCCCGGTCGCGACGACCGATCCGATGCTCGGACGGCGGCTGGCGGACCGGGTGCGGGCGGTGGCTCGCCTCGGCCGCCGGGCCGGTTGGTAGGCGCGCGTGGTCGCGGCGCCGCGCGAGGTGGACGCGGCGCGACCCCGGCTCGCCGGAGGAGTGCGGCCCGCCATGGGGATCACGGTATCCGGGCGGGGCTTGTCCGCCCTTGCGGCACACCGTGACCGAGATTCGCTTTTCCGCCCGGCGATACCATCACCGCCATGGCGGAACCCGTGCCCGGGGAGCTGCGGTCGTTGAGCAACGAGATGATCGCCGCGACGCTCGACGCCCGCGGCTTCGTCTACCGGATCGACGCGGACGGTGACATCTGCGGCAACTGGCACGGCAACTTGATCTACTTCTTCCGGATCGGGGAGTTCCGGGAGATGCTCCAGGTCCGCGTGCTGACCCGCAGCGTGTTCAGCACGGACGACGTGCCCCGCCTGTACGCGTTCTGCAACGCCTGGAACCACGACCGGCTGTACCCCAAGGCGTACGTGCACGTGGCCGACGACGGAACGGTGCGGGTGGTCGGGGAGGTCATTGCCGACTGGGAGAAAGGCGTCACCGCGGACCAGCTGGATCAGGTGATGATCTGCGGGATCGCGACGGGATGCCAGCTGGCGGACGCGGTGGCCGAGCTCTGACACGCCACTGCACGACGGCGAAGCCGACCCAGGAGATCAGCACGACGGCGCCCGCGACGACCATCGCGGCGCCCTCCTGGCCCCGCGGAAAAAAGACCCCGGCGACATGGGTGGCGATGAAGCCGCCCGGCGTCGGCGCCAACCCGGCGTGCTCCCGGGCGCGGTCCTCGATCCAGGTGAGCGGGCAGGCCAGGTGCGCGGCCGCCACGAGGACCAGCCAGGCCGCGCCGGCGATCTGCAACCAGATCAGCCGCGGCCACCGCCAGGCGAGGAAACCGCCGAACACGCCGAACGCGAGGAACGCGAAATGCACGCCGGCGGCGGCGTAGGCGATCACCCGGAAACCCACGTTCTTACGGTACGGGACGGTGCTGCCCGCGCCGGACGGAGGAAGACCGGCGCGGGCAGCGGCTCAGCCGCCCTACCCGAAGATCAGGAACCGGGGATGGGACCGATGGTGGCGTCCGTTGCCGTTGCCGTTGCCGTTCCCATTGCCGGCAGGCGGGGCGGATGCGCCCGAGGCCGGCGGGGCGGCCGGATCGTCGCTCGCCGCAGCGCCGCCGGCGGCGCCACCACCCGCGCCCGCGGCGGTGGTCAGCAGCGTCAGGTTGTTGCGCTGGAGGATCTCGTTGACCGGCTGGAAGAACGTTTCGCCGCCGACCGTGCAGTCGCCCGAACCGCCGGACGTGACGCCCTGGGCCTGATCGCCGGAGAGCCACGGGCCGCCGGAGTCGCCGCCCTCGGCGCAGGCGTTCGTCTGGGTGAGGCCGGTGACCGTACCCTCCGGGTAGTTCACGGTCTGGTTCTTCGCCAGGATCGTCCCGCAGTGCGTGCCGGTGGTGGATCCCGACCGGCAGACCGCCGCGCCCACGGGCGCCTCGGTGCTGCCCGCGACGGGCAGGGCGTTGCCGTTGAAGTCGTCCACGAACGGCTGCGGCGTCCAGTCGGCATTGACCTTGACCACGCCCATGTCGGCGTCACCGGGGAAGACCGACGCGGTGACCTGGCCCTGCGCCTGCTGGTTGAACCCGGCGGTCTGGTCGCCCGGGGTGCCACAGTGCCCCGCGGTGACGAAGCCGCCCTCGACCGCGAAGCCGATCGAGCAGCGGGCGGTGCCGCCGTCGAGGCTGATGAAGTACGGCTGCGCGCCGACCACGTCGAACAGCGGCTTCGGCCGGGCCTTGGCGGTGACGACCTTCACCTCGTCCGCCGGGATGCCGGCATCCGCGGCGAGCGCCCAGGCCATGGCGGCGTCACCCGGTAGCGCCCGGACTGTGACCTTGTTGGCGGCCACGTCGACGTACCAGCCGGGCAGCGCGCGGTCGGCCTTGGTCGCCGCCTTGTCGAGCGCCCGTTTCGCGGCGTCCAACTGCGCCACGCTGCGGTCCACGATCGTCGGCTGGGCGCCGGCGGCGCGGACCTGATCGGCCATCGCGGCGTCGGTGACCGCGATGTTGAGCGTCATGCCGTTGTCGGTGAGCCACGAGCCGGCGTAGGACGATCCGGCCTCGGTGCGGAGTTTAGTCGCCACACCGCTGGCCCACTGCGCCCGCTGCAGCTGCGCGGCGGCCTGATCGGCGTCCACGCCCAGGTCCCGCCTCATGGCCGCGAGCAGCTGCGGAGCCAACCCGCTGGCCGGCCGCGTCGCGGTGTCGCCGGAACCGTTCGTGTCCGCCATCGAGGGCAGGGTGAACGCCACCGCCGCCCCAGCCGCCGTCACCGTCGCCGCGATCGCTGCGACCGTTCTGCGCTGCATCCTGAAAACTCCCCTCGCCACGGGTGCCGTGGGGGCGGCACCGTGACCCGAAGTACGGAGGAGAGCGGTCGATGGTTGAAAAAATTAGATATTCACAGAAAAGAATGTTCCCGCGTCATACCTCGACCACGGTGGGCACGATCATCGGCCGGCGGCGGTACGCGTCGTTCACCCAGCGTCCGACGGTGCGGCGGACCACTTGCTGGAGTTGGTGGGTGTCGGTGATGCCGTCCTCGGCCGAACGATGCAGCGCGGCGGTCAACAGCGGGATCACCGGGCTGAACGCGTCCGGGTCCTCGGAGAAGCCCTTCGCGGAGATGCTGGGTTCGCCGACCACCTTGCCGGTCACCGAGTCGATCACCACAGTGGCCGAGATGAAGCCCCCGTCGCCGAGAATCCGGCGCTCGGTCAGCAGCGACTCGCCGACGTCACCCACGGCTAGGCCGTCCACGTACACGTACCGGCTCTTGACCCGGCCGACATGCCGGGCATGGCCCTCGACCAGGTCCACGACATCGCCGTCCTCGCAGAGCACCACCCCGGCCGGCGCCACGCCCGACTCGATGCCCAGTTGGGCGTGCGCGCGCAGGTGGCGCCACTCGCCGTGCACGGGCATGAGGTTGCTCGGCCGGGTGACGTTCAGCAGGAACAGCAGCTCGCCGGCCGGGGCGTGACCCGAGACGTGGACCTTGGCGGTGTCCTTGTGCACGACCGTCGCGCCGGCCCGGGCGAGCTGGTTGATCACCCGGTACACCGACGTCTCGTTTCCCGGCACCAGCGAGCTGGCCAGCACGACCGTGTCGCCCGACTCGATCGTGATGTGCCGGTGGTCGCCGGTCGACATCCGTCCCAGCGCGCTCATCGGCTCACCCTGCGAACCGGTCGACATGAAGACGATCTCGTCGGGCGGCAGCGCGGTGGCCTCGTCGAGGCTGACCAGCAGCCCGTCGGGAATCCGCAGCAGCCCGAGGTCCCGGGCGATGCCCATGTTGCGCACCATCGAGCGGCCGATCAGGGCGACCTTGCGCCGGTACTCGTACGCGGCGTCCATCACCTGCTGAACGCGGTGCACATGCGACGCGAAGCTGGCCACGATGATCCGGCCCTTCGCCTTGCCGAAGATCGCGCCGAGCACCGGGCCGATGTCGCGCTCCGGGGTGACGAAGCCGGGGATCTCGGCGTTCGTCGAGTCCGACAGCAGCAGGTCGATACCCTCCGCGCCGAGCCGGGCGAACCCGGCCAGATCGGTGATCCGGCCGTCCAGGGGCACCTGGTCCATCTTGAAATCGCCGGTGTGCAGCACGAGGCCGGCCGGCGTACGGACGGCTACGGCGAGCGCGTCGGGGATGGAGTGGTTCACGGCGAAGAACTCGCACTCGAACGGGCCCAACCGCTCGGTGCGCCCCTCGCGCACCGTCAGCGTGTACGGCTCGAGCCGCCGCTCCGCGAGCTTCGCCTCGACCAGCGCCAGCGTGAACTCCGAGCCGACCAGCGGGATGTCCGGCTTGTGCGCGAGCAGGTACGGCACCGCGCCGATGTGGTCCTCGTGCCCGTGGGTGAGCACGATGGCCTGGATGTCGTCGAGCCGGTCCAGGATCGGCGTGAAGTCCGGCAGGATCAGGTCGACACCGGGTTGCTCGACGTCCGGGAACAACACCCCGCAGTCGATGACGAGCAGCTTGCCGTCGTACTCGAAGACAGTCATGTTGCGGCCGATGGCGCCGAGGCCGCCCAGCGGTATGACGCGCAGGGCGCCTTCCGGAAGAGGCGGTGGCGGCTCCAGCTCCACGTGCGCCTGGCTCAAGCTTGTCGCTCTCTTCTAGTGGGAGACGAGGGGCAGACCCGCTGCGGCGGCGTCCTCGATCAGTTGGTTCGTCTCGGCGTCGGTCGCGGGGACCAGCGGCAACCGGACCGGTCCGCCGGGCAGGCCGCGCAGTCGCAGGCCGGCCTTGACCAGGATGGTGCCCGGGGCCCGGAAAATGCCGCTGAACAGCGGCAACGCGCGGCGGTGCAGGTCGAGTGCCGCGGCGACGTCGCCACGCTCGTACGCCTCGATCATGTCCTTGACGATCGCACCCGTGAAGTGGGTCGACGTACCGACCAGGCCGACACCGCCGATCGCGAGCAGCGGCAGCGTCGAAGCGTCGTCGCCGGAGTAGTACGCCAGATCGGTGCGCTTGGTGACCCAGGAACTCGCCGCGAAGTCGCCCTTCGCGTCCTTGACGGCGACGATGCGCTCGTGCTCCGCGATCCGGCACATCGTCTCGGTCGCGATGGCCGTGCCGGTGCGATGCGGGATGTCGTAGACCATCACCGGCAGCCCGACGGCGTCGGCCACGGTCAGGAAGTGCTTCGCGACGCCGGCCTGGGGTGGCTTGTTGTAGTACGGCGTCACCACGAGCACGCCGTGCGCCCCGGCCTTCTCGGCGGAGTGCGCCAACTCGACCGTGTGCACCGTGTTGTTCGTACCGACGCCGGCCACGATCTTGGCGCGATCGCCGACCGCGTCGACCACCGCGCGGATCAGCGTCTCCTTCTCCGCGTCCGTCGTGGTCGGGGACTCGCCCGTGGTGCCGCTGATCACGAGCGCGTCGTTGCGCTGCTCGTCGACCAGGTACGCGGCCAGCTTCTGCGCGCCGTCGACATCGAGCGAGCCGTCCGGGGCGAACGGAGTCACCATGGCCGTCAGCAGCCGTCCGAAGGGCCGCGGGTCCTGCTGCGTCATACCCCACAACCTAGCGGACCGCGTCCGCCCTCTCTCCGCGAGACGCGCGCTGTCTACCCCTGCGACGCGTACGGGCTCGTCGCGACCTCGGAGCCGTCATCGAGCGTGGAGATGGTGAAGTCGGCGAAGACGTTCGGCGCCACGCCCTGCAGCTGGCGCAGCACCTCGACGGCCACCTCGCGGATCTCCACGTCCGCGTGCTCGGTGGCGCGCATCTCGATGAAGTGCCGCCAGGCGCGATAGTTGCCGGTCACCACGATGCGCGTCTCGGTCGCGTTCGGCAGGATCGCGCGGGCCGCCTGCCGGGCCCGTTTGCGCCGCAGCGTCCGGTTTGGCTCGTCGCTGAACCTCGCCTCCAGCCCCTCGAGCAGCTCGGTGTACGCCTGCACGCTCGCCTCGGCCGCCGCCATGAACTTCTTGTGCAGCTCGGGGTCGTCGGCGATGACGTCCGGCTCGACCATGGCCGCGTCCCGCTCGGGCACGTAGCGCTGGGAGAGCTGCGAGTACGAGAAGTGCCGATGCCGGATCAGCTCATGGGTGAAGGAGCGGGACACGCCGGTGAGGTAGAACGTCACCGAGCCGTGCTCGAGCACGGACAGGTGATTCACCTCCAGGATGTGCGCGAGGTAACCGGCGTTCGTGGCAGTCGCCGGGTTCGGCTTCTTCCACGACTGGTAGCAGGCGCGCCCGGCGAACTCGGCGAGCGCTTGGCCGCCGTCGGCGTCGGTGCTCCAGGGCACGTCCTCGGGCGGTTCGAAGTGGGTCCAGGCGATGAGCTTGACCTGCGGCGCGACGATCTCCGGCACGGTAGGTCCCTTCGAATGCGGTGTCCGCACGACTCTAGCGGCTCAGACGTAAAACATCGTGAACGGCGCCCACGGCAGGTTGCGCAGCACGCTCCAGACACCCCAGACCGCGAGGAAGATACCGATCGCCCGCGGGCTGAGGGTGAGCTGCGGCAGCCTCCAGCCGAACATCCGCCGGCCGGCCCAGGCCACGTACATGTAGAGCAGGAACGGGACCGCGAAGACGAAGATCGCGTGATGCCGGGCCGCGGCGGGGATATCGCCGTGCAGCAGGTACCAGGCCGCGCGCGTGCCGCCGCAGCCCGGGCAGACGAAGCCGGTCGTGTACTTGAGCAGACAGGTCGGCGCGGCGCCCGCGCCGGCGTCGGTGGGGTGGCTGGCCAGCGTGTACCCGGCCGACGCGGCCATACACGCGAGCATCGCGACGGGCGCGACCCAAACCGGCGAGCGGCTCCACGCGCGGTGGAAGAACCGGGTGACGCGGTCCTGCTCCGGGTACGGCGGCGGATAGCCGACCCAGGGCGCAGGTGGCGCGGGCGCCGCCTCCGGCTCGGTCACGCTGCTCATGGCCGTCACGGTACTCTGTGCTGGCTGGCCTCGCTGTCGCTCGGCGGCTCGCGCCTTAGACCCGCTGAGATACCGCAGTCGCTACAGTCGCTGGGCTGGCTGGCCTCGCTCCGCTCGGCGGCTCGCGCCTTGTAACCGCTGAGATACCGCAGTCGCTACGGTCGCTGCGCTCCCTCCGCTTTGTGCGGTATCTCACCGGCGGCGCTTGCAGAGCTGGCTGGCCTCGCTCCGCTCTAGGGCTCATGGATTAGCCAGCAGCGCGGTGGAGAGCGGGCCGGCGAGGTCACCGCGCTCGGGCTTGGCTACGGTGTCCAGGCCCAGCCAGCCCGCCAGGCGGTGCAGCTCGGCGGCGAGCGCGACGGCTGTCTCCTCCTGGTCCACGGCGGGCTCGATCCAGGCCGCCGGAATCTGCAGGACGCCGGCCTTGCGGTCCGCCTTGAGGTCGACCCGAGCGGCGAGCCGGTCGCCGTGCAGGAACGGCAAGACGTAGTAGCCGTACAGCCGCTGCGGCGCCGGGACGTAGATCTCGATGCGGTAGGCCATGTCGAACAGCCGCTCGGTCCGCGAGCGCTCCCAGATCAGCGGATCGAACGGGTTGATCAGCGTCGAGGCGCGCACCCGGCGCGGCAGTCTGGTCTCGTGGTGCAGCCAAGCCGGCTGCTTCCAGCCCTGTACCGCCACCGGCTGCAGCACCTTGTCCTCGACCAACTCGGCGACCGCGCGCTTGAACCCGGCGACCGGCAGGCGGAAGTAGTCGCGCAGCTCCGCCTCGGCCGCCACGCCGAGCGCCCGGGCGGCCAGCTCGACCAGCGCCCGGAACGCGTCCTCCGGCGCGGGCGTCGGCGCGTTCAGCACCGCCTGGGGAAGGACCCGCTCGGGCACGTCGTAGCGGCGGGCGAACGACGTGGTGCGGTCGGCGGCCGTGACCTCGCCGATGTAGAACAGCCATTCGAGCGCCTGTTTCACCACCGGCCAGTTCCAGCCCCAGTGGTCCTTGGTGCGGGGGGCGTCGTGTTCGATCTGGGCGGCGGTGAGCGGACCCCTCTCGCGCACCTCGTCGAGCACCCAGGCGACAAGGTCGGGCTGCTGCGTGGCGACGCGGGTCATGCTGCCCCACGCGTAGTCCATCGCCCTCGCCATCCGCCAGCGGAACAGAGGCTGCAGGTCGACGGTGATCAGCGACGCTTCGTGGCCCCAGAACTCGAAGAGCTCGCGGGGCTTACGGTAGGCCGCCCGCTCCAGCAGCGCCGGCGGATATGGTCCCAGCCGGCTGTAGAGCGGCATGAAATGGGCGCGCCGCAGCACATTCACCGAGTCCATCTGGATCAGGTGCAGCCGGCGAAGCACGCGGCGCACGTGGCGCATGTCGGTCGTGCCACCTGGCGCCGGGTCGGTGAAACCCTGCGCGGCCAGCGCGATACGGCGGGCCTGCGCGACGGAGAGCGATTCGGGAACGGCCATCGACGAGCACGCTAAACCAGGGGTATGACAATCTCGCACCATGCTGGTCGTGCGGGATTTGACCGACGAGGACATCGACGCCGTCGCCGCGCTGCACGTCCGCACCTGGCAGGCCGGATACGCGGGGATCGTGCCCGCCGACGTCCTCGACGCGCTCGACCCGGCCGCACTCGCCGAACGCCGCCGGAGCCGCCCGACGCCCCCCGGTGCGCGGACGGTGGTGGCCGACGACGGCGGCACGATCGTCGGATTCGCGTCGTTCGGGCCGTACCTCCTGCAGCAGGAGCAGGATACGTACGACCCGGCGATCGGCCAACTGTACGCCATCTACGTCGATCCGGATCGATGGAGCACCGGCGCAGGGCGAGCCCTGATGGCCGCGGCTCGGGAAGCGCTCGCGGTGGCCGGCTACCCCGAATTCCGGCTCTGGGTGCTCGAGGACAACCATCGCGCCCGGCGGTTCTACGAACGTGCCGGGATGGCGCCCGACGGCGCCCGCGACGTCTACACCCCCGCCGGTGGCTCAGCCGCGTTACCCGAGGTCCGATACGCGGCAAGCCTGGAATGACAAGTAGGCTGCCGGATATGGCAATCGGCTACGTGCGACCGGCGCGTCCGGGGGACGCCGACGAGATCGCGCGCATCCAGCTCTCCACGTGGAGGACGGCGTACCGCCGGCTGTTTCCGCCGCATGTGCTCGCGAACCTCGACGAGGCCTACCTCGCCCGCGGCTGGCGCGAGGCGATCAGCGACGCGCCGTCGGAGCGGCACCGGGTCCTGATCGCGGTCGAACAGGGCGAGTCGTCGTACGTGGTCGGTTTCGGGGCCAGCGGTCCCGCCGACGAGCAGGCACTCGCCCCCGAGGAGCGACCGCTCGGCGCGGATGTGGCGGCCATCACGGACCTTCTGGTGGAGCCACGCTGGGGGCGGCGCGGACACGGCAGCCGGCTGCTCGCCGCGTGCGTGGACATGTGGCGCTCCGACGGTTTCAAGTCCGCGGTCGCCTGGGTGTACGACGCGGATCCGGCGATGCGCACGTTCCTCGGCTCGACCGGCTGGGAGCCGGACGGCGCGACCCGCGCGCTCGACGTCGACGACATGCTGGTGCCGCAGCTGCGCCTGCACGTCGGGCTCGAGGACGGCGCCCCGGCCTAGAAGCGAGGCCCTCGAAATCTTGGAGCGAAACGGCCCTGATAGGGGCCGACACGCTCCAAGATCCGGGGACGCAGGGAACGGTCAGTCGAGCAGCTCGTCGATGCCGACGGTCAGGCCCGGGCGGTTCAGCACCGACCGTACGGCCAGCAGCACGCCCGGCATGAACGAGGCCCGATCGAGGGAGTCGTGGCGGATGGTCAGGATCTCCCCCTCCGTACCGAAGAGGACCTCCTGGTGGGCCACCAGGCCCGCGGCCCGCACGGCGTGTACCCGCACGCCGTCGATCTCGGTGCCGCGCGCGCCGGCCTGCTCCTCCTTCGTCGCGTCGGGCATCGGGCCGCGTTGGGCGTCGGCCCGCGCCGCGGCGATCAGCCGCGCGGTGTGCGTCGCGGTGCCGCTCGGGGCGTCCAGCTTGCGCGGGTGGTGCATCTCGACGATCTCGACGGAGTCGTAGTAACGGGCGGCCTTCGCTGCGAACTGCATCATGAGCACCGCGCCGATGCCGAAGTTCGGCGCGATGATGACGCCGACGTCGGGCTTGTGCGTCAGCCAGCTGCGCACCCGGTCCAGACGCTGATCGGTGAAGCCGGTGGTGCCGACGACCATGTTGATGCCCTGGTCGACGGCCCAGTGCAGATTGTCCATGACCACATCTGGGGTGGTGAAGTCGACGAGCACCTCGGCGCCGGCGTCGGACGCGTTGAACAGCCAGTCACCCTGGTCGATCATGGCAACCAGCTCGAGGTCGTCGGCCGCGTCCACGGCCTTGCACACCTCGAGCCCCATGCGTCCCCGGGCGCCAAGGACGCCGACCCGGATCGGTTCTCGCTCGTCAGTCACCTCGACAATTTAACGTACGGGACCCGCCGGCTTAACGGTCGGCACGTCGCCCGATCGGCGCGACTGCCACCGCCGCTCGGCCAGCGAGACGAGCAGGAACGTCACGGCCACGTAGACCCACCCGACCAGCACGTCGATGACGTAGTGCTCGGCCGTGTAGACCAGCGTGAACGTCATCGCCACCGGGTACGCGAGCAGAAGCGGCCACCAGCGTCGGCGCACCATGGGCAGGAAGAACGCGACGGCCATCAGCGCGTACGCGGTGTGCAGCGAGGGCATCGCGGCCACCGGGTTGGATGCCTCCACCTGCAGCGCGTTGAGCGTGTTCCCGGCGCCGTGCAGCCCGATCGCGTCCCACCCGTTCGTGGAGATCCGGGTGACCGTATGCGGCAGGTAGCCACGGTCGGACGCCCACCACGGCGGTGCGGCCGGGTAGAGGAAGTAGGTGATCAGACCGGCCACGCTGAGCGTGAGCCAGCGCCGCATGAACCGCGCCCAGTGCGGCCGGGAGCGCACCCACAACACGACCGCGACTGTGGGCACCGTGAGGAAATGGGAGACGTACACCAGCGTGACCGCGACCTCCCACCACTGCACGGCGCCGGGCTCGTACAGGTGGTCCTGCAGCCAGCTGGTCGGGATGAGCCCGCCGGTGAGCCAGCCGAACATCCACTTGTCGGCGTCGATGAGCCCGGTGACGTGCGGCGCGAACAGCCGGTCGGCATAGCCGCGGGAGATGTTGTAGACGACCAGCAGCAGCGAGATCGGCAGCCAGTCGCGCAGGAACAGCAGGTGCTGCCGCCACGGCAGGTCGTTGCGCCACGCGATGGTCGCCAGCCACAGCCAGCCGAACGCGATCAGCGGGTCGCTGGTCGGCACGCCGACGAAGTACACGCCGATGGCGAAGAGCGCCGCCCAGACCAGCATGCCGACGATCCGGCGTTTGCGGCGGTAGACGGGGGGAGCCGGGGGCGGCGTCTCCTGAGGCGCGAGCGTCGAGGTCATCGCCGACCAGGCTAGCGAGCGACGGCGAGCGGCTGCGACGCGAACGTGGCCGCGTCGAACGGCCCGACCATGGCGAGCGACATCGGCCTGGACAGCAGGTCGGCGGCGAGCGTGTTGACCTCGTCCAGCGTCACCTCGTCGACCCGGGTCAGCAGCTCGTCGACCGTCATCAGGTCGCCGTAGAGCAGCTCCGACTTGGCGAGACGGCTCATCCGCGAGCCGGTGTCCTCGAGGCCCAGCACGTAGGAGCCCTTGACCATGCCCTTGCCGCGGACGACCTCCTCGGCCGTGATGCCCTTGGTCGCGACCCGGTCGAGCTCGGCCCGGACGAGATCGAGCACCTCCTCCACCTTGCCCGGCGCGCACCCGGCGTACACGCCGAACAGCCCCGTGTCCGCGTACTGGGTGCCGTACGAGTAGACCGAGTACGCCAGGCCGCGGCGCTCCCGGATCTCCTGGAACAGCCGGCTCGACATCCCGCCGCCGAGCACGTTGTTGAGCACGCCGAGCGCGAAGCGCCGCTCGTCGAGGCGGCCGATGCCGGGACCGCCCAGCACCATGTGGGCCTGCTCGGTGTCGCGGTGGCGCACCACGGTGCGGGCTGGCATCGTCGGCACCCGCTGGCCGGCGGCGCGCAGCCCCACGGGCGCGGCCGGGGCGGCGTCCAGCGGTGTGCCGGCGAGCGCCTTGCGGACCAGCCGGACCACGGTGGCGTGGTCGAGGTTGCCCGCGGCGGCGACGACGATCCGCGGCGGGGTGTAGCGGCGCCGATAGAAGCCGTTGATCTTGGCGCGGGTGATCGGGGAGATGGTTTCCGCGGTGCCCGAGATGAGCCGGCCGAGGGGGTGGGCGCCGAACACCGCCTCGGTGAAGACGTCGTGCACCTCGTCGCCCGGCTCGTCCTCGTGCATGGCGATCTCTTCGAGGATCACGCCGCGTTCGGTCTCCACGTCCGCCGGGTCGAGCACCGACTCGGCCACGGCGTCGCAGAGCACGTCCACGGCGAGCGCCAGGTCGGCGTCCAGCACCCGCGCGTAGTAGCAGGTGTATTCCTTTGTGGTGAACGCGTTGGTCTCGCCGCCGACCGCTTCGATCTCGGCGGAGATGTCCAGCGCGGAACGCTTCTTCGTGCCCTTGAACAGCAGGTGTTCGAGGAAGTGCGAGGCGCCGGACATGCGCTCGGTCTCGTCCCGGGAGCCCACGCTCACCCACACGCCCACGGAGGCGCTGCGGGTGGTGGTGATGGCCTCGGTGACGATGCGCAGGCCACTGGGCAGGACGGTACGGCGTACCCCGTCCTGGAGGTTTGTGGTGACGATGCGGGCCGGCCTGCCGGCCGGCCCGCGCAAACTCCCTGTCATGGGTTTGTCAGTTGCGATCGCCGGAGCGCTGCCGGCGGCGGCGCGGTTCTCCGCCCTCGCCGCGCGGGCCGCGGTCCTCACGCGGGCCCCGGTCCTCGCGGGGCGGCCGGGAGCCACCCTCGGCCGCGGACGCCTCGGGCGCCTCCGCGCCCTCCGGGCGGACCTTGTCGAGGTAAATCTTGCCGCGGCCGTCGATGTCCGCGATCTGCACCTCGACCTTGTCGCCGACGTTGAGGTAGTCCTCGACCTTGTCCACCCGCTTGCCGTCGCCCACCTTGGAGATGTGCAGCAGGCCGTCTCGGCCGGGCAGCAGTGAGATGAACGCGCCGAACGCGGCCGTCTTCACCACCGTGCCGAGGAACTTGTCGCCGACCTTCGGCAGCGTCGGGTTGGCGATGGCGTTGATCCGCTCGACCGCCGCCTCGGCGGCCGGGCCGTTGGTCGCGCCGACGTAGATCGTGCCGTCGTCCTCGATGGAGATGTCCGCGCCGGTCTCGTCCTGGATGGCGTTGATGGTCTGGCCCTTGGGACCGATCACCATGCCGATCTTGTCGACGGGGATCTTCACGGTGGTGACCCGCGGCGCGTAGTCGCTCATCGCGGCCGGGCCGTGGATGGCCTGGTCCATGACGCCGAGGATGGTCGTACGGGCGTCGTGCGCCTGCTGCAGCGCGCCGGCCAGCACGTCGGACGGGATGCCGTCGAGCTTGGTGTCGAGTTGCAGCGCGGTGACGAAGTCCGCGGTGCCGGCGACCTTGAAGTCCATGTCGCCGAACGCGTCCTCGGCGCCGAGGATGTCGGTCAGCGCGACGTACTGGGTCTTGCCGTCGACCTCGTCCGAGATGAGGCCCATGGCGATGCCGGCGACCGGTGCCTTCAGCGGCACGCCGGCGCTGAGCAGCGACAGCGTCGAGGCACAGACCGAGCCCATCGAGGTGGAGCCGTTCGAGCCGAGGGCCTCGGAGACCTGGCGGATCGCGTACGGGAACTCCTCGCGCGACGGCAGCACCGGTACGAGCGCCCGCTCGGCGAGCGCGCCGTGGCCGATCTCGCGCCGCTTGGGCGCGCCGACCCGGCCGGTCTCGCCGACCGAGTAGGGCGGGAAGTTGTAGTTGTGCATGTACCGCTTGGACTTGGCCAGGCCCAGCGTGTCCAGCGTCTGCTCCATGCGCAGCATGTTCAGCGTGGTGACGCCCAGGATCTGGGTCTCGCCCCGCTCGAACAGCGCCGAGCCGTGCACCCGCGGCAGCACGCCGACCTGGGCGCTCAGCGGGCGGATGTCGCGCGGGCCGCGGCCGTCGATGCGGACCTGGTCGCGCAGCACGCGGGAGCGCACCTCGGACTTGATCAGCGAGCGGAACGCGGCGCTGATCTCCTTCTCGCGCCCCTCGAACCGGGCGTCGAGCAGCTCGTGTGCCTTCGCCTTGATGCGGTCCAGCGACTCCTCGCGCTCGACCTTGCCGGCGATCTTCAGCGTCTCGGCGGTCTCGGCGCGTACGGCCTCGGCGACGGCCGCGTAGACGTCGTCGGAGTAGTCCAGGAAGACCGGGAACTCAGTCACCGGCTTCGCGGCCACCTCGGCCAGCTCGTTCTGCACGCGGCACAGCTCGCGGATCGCCGGCTTGGCGGCCTCGAGGCCGCTGGCGACGACCTCCTCGGTCGGGGCGATGGCGCCGCCCTGGATCAGCTTGACCGCGTTCGGGGTGGCCTCCGCCTCGACCATCATGATCGCGACATCGCCGTCGGGCAGGACCCGACCGGCCACGACCATGTCGAAGGTGGCCCGCTCGAGCTCGTCGAGCGTCGGGAACGCGACCCACTGGCCCTCGACGTGCGCGATCCGGGTCGAGCCGACCGGACCGCTGAACGGCAGGCCGGAGAGCTTGGTGGACATCGACGCGCCGTTCATGGCAACGACGTCGTACGGGTACTGCGGGTCGAGCGCGAGGACGGTCTCGATGACCTGGACCTCGTTGCGCACGCCCTTGGTGAACGACGGACGCAGCGGCCGGTCGATCAAGCGGCAGGTGAGGATGGCGTCCTCGCTGGGCCGGCCTTCGCGGCGGAAGAACGAGCCAGGGATGCGGCCGACGGCGTACATCCGCTCTTCCACGTCGACCGTCAGCGGGAAGAAGTCGAAGTGCTCCTTCGGCTGCTTGCTGGCCGTGGTCGTGGACAGGACGGTGGTCTCGCCGAGCTGGACGACCACCGAGCCGCCGGCCTGCTTGGCCAGCCGTCCGGTGGAGAAGGTGAGCTCCCGGGTGCCGAACACTCCGTTGTCGATGACGGCGGTACGGGATTCGGTGCCGAGAGCAATCTGCTCTGTCATGTGGTGCGGTACTCCTTCGTCGAGGACCCGGCGGTCTCTACAGCGCGGTTCAGGTGAGCCGGTCTTCGATCGAAGTGCCCGGGACCGGGCTGTGAAAACAGGCCCCGGGAACCACTACCGAGGACCGGTGCTGACGGCGTGCGGCCGCGCGGGTCCGTGGGTGGAACTCGGGGGAGCGGCCCGGTCGACCACTCCCCCGTCAGATCATCGGCGCAGGCCGAGCCGTTCGATCAACGACCGGTAGCGCTGGATGTCCTTCTTCTGTACGTAGTTGAGCAGGCGGCGCCGGCGACCCACCAGCAGCAGCAGGCCACGACGGCTGTGGTGGTCGTGCTTGTGCACCTTGAGGTGCTCGGTGAGGTCGGCAATCCGCTTGGTGAGCATCGCGACCTGAACCTCGGGCGAGCCGGTGTCGCCTTCCTGGGTCGCGTACTCGGTCATGATCCGGGTCTTGGTTTCTGAGTCGAGCGCCATGTTCTCCGTAATTCTGTGTTGCCGATGACAGCCGGATTCTCGCGCCCCGCGGCGTCGGGCAGGCAGGCGAAATCGGTGGTCGGTTGGTCCGACCTGAGTCAACATTACCAGCCGGTTAGCCGAGCAGCGCGCGGGTCTGCTCCACGTCCTCGCGGATCTGCGCCACCAGCGGCTCGATCGCATCGTATTGGCGCTGCTCCCGCAGGTGCGCGACGAAGTCGAGGCTGACCCGTTCGCCGTACAGATCGCCGGCGAAGTCGAGCACGTACGCCTCGACGCGCCGCTCCCGGCCGGAGAACGTCGGGTTGGTGCCGATCGACACCGACGCGGGCAGCGCGCCCGCGTGCCGCCCGCCGCGAACCAGCCAGGCCGCGTACACGCCGTCGGCCGGGACCGCGGCGTAGCGGTGGACCAGGAGGTTCGCGGTGGGAAAGCCGATCTCGCGGCCGCGTTGATCACCGCGCACGACCACGCCACCCAGGCGGTGCGGCCGGCCCAGCGCGGCCGCCGCGGCCCGCACGTCCCCGGCGTCGACACAACTGCGGATGTACGTCGAGGAGAAGACGACGCCGTCCGCGGAGACGAGCGGGGCGTCCTCGACCGTGAAGCCGAACGACCGGCCCAGCCCCTCGAGCAGCCGGACGTCGCCGGCTGCCTTGTGCCCGAAGCGGAAGTTGTCGCCGACCACCACAACGGCCGAGTGCAGCGCCTCGACCAGCACGTCGTGGACGAACGCCTCCGGGCTGAGCTTGGAGAACGCGGGCGTGAACGGCACCACGCAGAGGGCGTCGACGCCCAGTTGCTCGACCAGTTCGGCCTTGCGTACGGGCTCGGTGAGCACAGCCGGGTGCGAGCCGGGACGGACCACCTCGGCCGGGTGCGGGTCGAACGTCATCACGACCGACTGCAGGCCGAGGTCGCGGGCGCGCTTCACGGTGTGCCCGATGATCGACTGATGGCCGCGATGGACGCCATCGAAGACGCCGATCGTCAGCACCGAGCGGCCCCAACCGCCGGGCACCGCCTCGTATCCCCGCCACCGCTGCATGTTGCTGCCTCCCGATCTCCGCCGACAGCGTATCGGCCAACTTTGCGGCCGGCCGGAGCCCGCTCACCGCCGCGTTCACGGTCAGGCGGGAGCCAGCACCACCTCGGCCCGAGCGCGGCCGGCCCGTTCGCTCACGATCGCCAGGACGTCCCCCGACCGGTCGAAGACGGCGTACGGGCCTTCGATGCCGACCGGCTCCAGTGGGCCGCCGTGGCGGAGCACCTTCGCCTCGTCTGGGGCAGCCGTGCGTTGCCGGAACGCCCGCCGGGCGGCGTCGGCCATCGACAGGCCGACGACGTCGGGGGCGCGCTCCTCGAGTTCGGCGAGCGTGGCGGCCTCGGCCAGTGTGAAGCCGCCGGCAGCGGTGCGGCGCAGCGCCGTCAGGTGGCCGCCGACGCCCAGCGCGCGGCCGAGGTCGCGGGCGATCGCCCGGATGTAGGTGCCGGAGGAGCAGGTGACGTCGATGTCGACATCTATCACGTCCCGGTCCGCCGGACGGCGGATGTCCAGGACGTCGAGGCGGTACACCGTGACCTGGCGCGCCGGGAGGTCGACGTCTTCGCCGTCCCGTACCCGCTTGTAGGCGCGCTGGCCGTTGATCTTGACGGCGCTCACCGCGCTCGGGACCTGCTGGATCTCGCCGATCTGCGCGGCCAGGCCGGCCCGGATGGCCGAGCCGGCGACGCCGGCCGTCGACGCCGCGGCCGTGACCTCGCCCTCGGCGTCGTCGGTGACGGTGGCCTCGCCCAGCCTGATCGTCGCGGTGTAGCTCTTCTGCGACCCGATCACGTACGTGAGCAGCCGCGTGGCCCGGTTGACTCCGATGATCAGCACGCCGGTGGCCATCGGGTCGAGCGTGCCGCCGTGGCCGACCCGCCGGGTCTTCGCCAGCCGCCGCACCCGCGCGACGACGTCGTGCGACGTCATGCCGGCGGGCTTGTCCACCACGATGAGTCCGTCCACGTTCACCCGAAACACCCAACCAGACCGGCCCGCGCCCCCGTCAACGGGTGGCGCCCACGACCGCCCACCGGGCGCCGCGCCAGCGCAGCAGGAGCATCCCGAGGCGCACCAGCGTGAACAGCCCCAGCCCGGCCCACACTCCGCCCAGGCCGAGGTCCAGCGCGTACGCCAGCCAGATCGCCGGCAGGAAGCCGGCCAGCGCCGCGGCCAGCGTGACGTCGCGCAGGTAAGTGACGTCACCGGCACCGATCATCACGCCGTCGAGCGCGTAGACGACGCCGGCGAACGGCATCAGTCCGACGAACCACGGCCACACGATCGCGGCCTGCTCATGCACCGACGGGTCGCTGGTGAACCAGCCCGGGACCGCGCCGGATCCGGCCGCCGCGAGCACCGCGAACGCGACGCCCGCCACCCCACCGGCCAGCGTGACCCGGCGAGCGACGTCCCGCGCCCGGAGCGCGTCGCCGGCGCCGAGTGCGGCACCGACCAGCGACTGCGCCGCGATGGCGACCGCGTCGAGCGCGAGCGCGCTGAAGAACCAGAGCTGCAGCGCGATCTGGTGCGCGCCGAGCGCCGCGACGCCGAACCGGGCCGCGACCGCGGTCGCCGAGAGCCAGCACGCCTGGAACGCCGCGCCGCGGATCAGCAGATCGCGACCGACGACAAGCTGCCGGACGATGATCGACGGGCTGGGCCGAAGCGACCTCGCCTGGCGGACCAGCGCCAGCAGGAACAGGCCGCCGGAAGTGGTCTGGGCGACCACATTGGCCACCGCGGAGCCGGTCAGGCCCATGCCGGCCGGGTAGACGAGCACCGGGCACAGGACGGCCGACAGCACGTTGGCGCCGAGTACGTAGACCAGCGGGCGCCGGGTCTCCTGGACGCCGCGCATCCAGCCGTTGCCGGCGGCCGCCAGCAGCAGGCCGGGTGCGCCGCACACGGCGATACGCAGCCAGCCGGCCGCCGCGTGGGCGGTCTGGGGGTCGCTCGCGAGCACGCGGGCCAGCGGCTCGGCGAACACCTGGGCGAGCAGCGCCAGCAGCACGCCGGTGCACAACGCGAGCCAGGAAGCCTGGACGCCCTCGGCCACGGCGGCGGCTCGATCGCCGGCGCCGAAGCGGCGGGCGGCGCGGCCGGTCGTGCCGTACGCCATGAGGGTGCCGAACCAGACGGCCACCGACATGACCGTGCCGCCGACGGCGACCGCGGCGAGTGGCACACGGCCCAGATGGCCGACGACGGCGGTGTCGACGAGCACGTAGAGCGGCTCGGCGGCGAGCACGACCAGCGCGGGAAGCGCGAGCTCGGCGATGCGCCGGGTGACGGAGCGCTCAGGCGCGGCGGGCTCGGCTGGCGGGCTCATGGTCTCCCATGATGCCCGCCGAGTCGTAAGGACAGCAACCGCTATGCGGTGCTTACCTCGAGAGCGGTGTCACAGCGGAGCTACTGGCGCGTGTCCATCGACGTCTGCAGCGCGCGGCGTGCCTGTTCGCGGGCTTCGTCGGACGGTTGTGGCTTCGGCTTCGCAGCCATGATCGTGGTCCTTCCACGGTGGAGCGGCGCATCGATGCGCCCAGAGATCGGTCGAGCGGAACGTCACCGCCGGTCCGGGATCGCCGGACGCCTTGCGGGTGACGCGGCCCGTGTCGGTGGACCCGGGAGGCTCCGGTTTCGCAGCGAGCGCCAGGCCCGATCGGTCCCTGCCGCGCAAAACCAAATCACCGTTAACTCAAACTATCGTTCAGTTCCCATTCTTGCCGCGTAGTTCCCGCACAGCGGGACGACGGTCGGAAACACGACGAAGGGCCGGCCCCATCGGCCGGCCCTTACCCGCGTTGTCCGAGACCTAGATCAAAAACCGGTCAAGCTGCTCGCGTACGGCCACCACGACGTCGCCCGGCGTCCCATGACCGGTGAACCCGGCGGCCAGCCGGTGTCCCCCGCCGCCGAGCGCGACCGCGACCTTGCTCACGTCCACGGCGCCCTTGCTGCGCAGCGACACCGCCCACTCGCGCTCGCCGAGCTGTTTGACCACCACGGAGACGTCCGCCTCCACCACGGTCCGGATTGGATCGATCAGCGCATCCATCACGTACGGCCGCTGCTGATGCCGGTCCAGGTCTTCGAGCGTCGCGTACGTCCACACCATGCCGTGCCCGCCGGCCGCGGTCGGATCGAGCGCCGCCCGCCCCAACACCTCGCCGAACAGCTTGATGGCGCCGAACGGCCGGCTGTCGAAGATCCGGCGGGAGATGTCGCCCGGATTGATCCCGGTGGCGATCAGCCGCGCGGCCATCTCGTGCACCCGGGGCGTCGTCATGTCGAACCGGAACGAGCCGGTATCCGTCGCCAGCGCCACGTACAGGCACTCGGCGATCTCGCGATCCAGCGGCACGTCCAGCCGGGTCATCAGTTCCTCGGCCACCACCGAGGTCGCGGCGGCCTTGGGGTCGACGAGGTTGATCCGGCCGAAGCGCGTGTTGGACGCGTGGTGGTCGAGCACCAGGGTCGCCTTGGCCTGCGACAACCGGTCGGCCAGGCCGCCGAGCCGGGTTTCGGCGGCCACGTCGAACACGATCACCAGGTCCGGGTCCGGGTACGCCAGCTCCTCCGGAACCAGCAGGTCCAGACCCGGAAGCGCGGCGAACGGCTCGGGAACCTCGAACTCGCCGGGGAACGTCGCCTGCAGGTGCGGGGCCTCCAGGCGGCGCAGGCCGAGCCCGAATCCGAGCATGCTGCCCAGTGCGTCGCCGTCCGGGTTGACGTGACACAGCAGCAGGACCCGACCGGCCGGGGCGTACTCGCGGATCGCCGCTACCGCCGCCGACCAGTCCACGTCCGTGACGGCCGACTCGGACAGGACGCCCGCGGCGACCGTTTCCGTCACGACTTTTCCTCGTAGGCGCCTACGCGATCGTCGGCCTCCTCATCGATCTTGTACGGGTCCGGGTCGCCCGCGTACTGCTTGCCGGCCGCCAGCCGCTGCACTTCGGCGTCGCGGTGCCGCGCCTCGGCCAGGAGGTCGTCGATCTCCTTGGCGTGGTCCGGCACGTGGTCGAGCACGAACGCGAGGCTCGGCGAGTGCCGTAGACCGAGCGCGTGACCGACGCGGGTCCGCAGCATGCCCTTGGCGCTCTCCAGCGCGGCCGCGGTGGCCGCCTGCTCGGTCGGGTCGCCGAGCACGGTGAAGTAGACGGTGGCCTCCCGCAGATCACCCGTGATCCGGGCATCGGTGATCGTCACCATGCCGAGCCGGGGATCCTTGATCTCACGCACCAGCGAAGCCACCAGTTCGCGCACGCGCTCCGCGTGCCGACGCGTCTTGGCCGGGTCCGACATATCGCCACCTCCGACAACCGTGCCCGCAGGAGGAGCCGCCCGAAGGCGTGGTGCGCCTCCCGCCCAACCCTCGAAGCGTACCCACGCCGCCGCGGACCCGAACGTCCTGGCAGTCCGACACGTCAGTCGTCGTCGCCGTGTAGCCGGCGCCTCACCGACAGCAGCTCGATCTCGGGCCGGCCGGCCACCTGATGCTCGCAGGTGTCGATGACCTTGCGCGCCTGTGCTGGCTCCGCGGCCACCACGGCCACCCCGATCTGAGCCCGCCCATGGAGATCCTGGGCGCCCACCTCGGCAACGCTCACGTCGAACCGGCGGAGCATCGCGATGATCGGGCGCACATAGGAACGCTTCTGCTTCAGCGACCGGGAGTCGTCCGGCAGGAGCAGGTCGAAGAGCGCGGTCTCGGTGTACACAGGGGAGCACGGTACCGCCCGCTCCGACCCCCGTTCAGCCGGATTTGCGGGCCACCACGACGTCACGTTCGATGCCCTGGTCGACCCAATGCGACAGGTCGTCGTACGCGACGATCTCGAGGCCGTTGGCGATGAGGATGTCCTCGGCGAGCTCACGTTTGGCGACCTTGGTGTTCCAGGACAGGCCCAGCGCGCCACCCGGCCGCAGCAGCGACACCCATTGCGGTACGGCCCGCTCCAGCAGATCCAGCGGCCGCCGGGACACGCCGCCCTCATCGTCATGGCTGCCGTGCGCGATGCCGTACGGCGCGTCGGCCACCAGCACGTCCGCGCAGTGCCGGCGCAGCAGGCCGTCGAGGTGGGTGGTGTCGGCCTGCAGCACGGACAGCTTCTGCACCGCGCCGGCCTTGTGGTCGTCCTTGCTGGCGGCGAGCGTGACGTCGAAGCGGCGGGCCGCGCGCCTGCCGCCCCGGCGCACCGGGACCAGCTCGGCGGTGTGCTTGAGCCGCTTGCGCCGCAGGTACGTCTTGAGGAACGCCTCGTACGCCTCGACGTCGCGCGCGTCGATCTCCACGCCGATGGCGTCGTAGCCGTACATGAGGGCCTGGTTGAGCGTGGTGCCGCGGCCGCAGAGCGGATCGCAGACCGTGACGTGCCCGTCGAGCATCTTCGCCGCGGCGGCGGAGGCCAGCAGCGTGACGTTGAGCAGCAGCTTGGTGAACTGCTCGTTTGTCTTCCCGGCGTACTTCGGAATGGTGATGAGATCGCTGTCATACCGCGCGAGCGGCGTGAGGGTGATCGGCCGGAGAAGATCGTCCACCCGCTCGAACAGCGCGTACGCCGCGGACAGATTGGACAGGTACGAAATGTCCCGGGCCGCGAGGTCGCCTTCAAAGACGAGGTACTCCACGCCCCCGAGCATCGCCTCAGCAATGTCCGAAATGGCGCCGGACAAGACCGTCGAGAAGGCGGCGAGCTCCGCCCGGGACAGGCGCGCGGCCTGGTCGGCGTAGACACGGTTGGCGGAGGGCGCGAGCAGCAGGGCGTACCGGGACATGCCGTCATCCTCCCAGCCCTGATCCGAGCAGAGCCCGGCGGCCGCAGGCGTCGTGGCAATCTTCGGGGCCGGACAACCGGAGGATCGTCCGCGCCCGTCTGAGGGTTGATGACGCAACGAAGCGCCGGGCGATGCGGGATGGTTCGGAAGCGGAGTACGTGGACTACGTCACGGCGCGGATTCCCGCGCTGCGCCGGCTGGCGTTCCTCCTGGCCGGCGACGAGCACCGCGCCGATGATCTGGTTCAACAGACCATCACCACGCTGTACGTGAAGTGGCGGCGTGCCCAGGCCGCCGACCATCTCGACGCGTACGTCCGGACCATGCTGGTCCGCACGTTCGTGGACGAGCGGCGGCTGGCATGGGCACGGGTCCGGCTGTTCCGCGAGACCCCCGAGCCACCGCCGTTCGAGGACGGCGGCATCGAGGACCGCCAGGTCGTCCGGGCGCGCTGAGCCGGGTGCCCCGCCGGCAGCAGGCCGTCCTGGTGCTGCGGTTCTTCTACGACCTGCCGGTTCACGAGGTCGCCGGGGATGCTCGGTTGCTCCTCCGGCACGGTCAAGAACCAGACCGCCCGCGGGCTGGCCACTCTGCGCCGCCTGCTCGGTGAGCGGGAGCTCGCCGGTTGCTCCGCCACGAAATGAGGAGCCGACAATGCCATCCGAACTCGATCTGCTGCGGTCTCTCGACGATGAGCCGCGTACGCCGTCCACCGTGGACGTCCGGCGCGCGATCGCCGCCGGGCGCCGCCGCCGTGTCCGCCGGGGCGCCGGGTACGCGGGTGCCGCGACGGTGACCGCGTTCGCCGTCGCCGGCGCGTCGGTCGCCGGCCGTGCTCACCCGCGGCGCACCGCACGCCGCCACGACGGGTGCGCCGCGCACCACCACCTCCGCGCCGGCGCTGGCCCCTCCGACCAGGTGCACGCTCGACCGGCTGCCCGCACCGGACAACGCGCCGATGGCAGTGGTCGCGGGCGCCGACCCCACCGGCCGGTACCTGGTCGGGCGCTCGTACCCGAAGGGCGGCGGTTATCAGGCGGTGATCTGGCACGACGGCCGGGGCCAGAACGTGATGCTCCCCGGCGATCTGGAAGAACAGCTGGAGGACGTCAACTCGACGGGTACCGCGGTCGGTTGGAGCTACGTCGGTAACGGGGACACCGGCGCGGTCCCGTACGTCTACCACGACGGCAAGGTGTCGGAGCTGCCGGGCGTGCGGCGCGGATCCGCGTACGCGATCAACGACGCCGGAGCGATCGTGGGCGACGACGACGCCGGCCACGCGCTGACCTGGCCGTCGGCGACCGCGAAGCCGGTCCGGCTGCCGATGCCCGCCGGCACGTCGGAGGCCGCGGCGAGGGACATCGACGAGCCGGACGCCCTGTCCACCATCGCGACCACGTTGAGCGATGACGGTCGCATCATCGGCGGACAGTCGGACGACGCGACGGGCACGATCCAGGCCGTCGTGTGGCGCTGCCACCGACCGACTCTCGCGAAAAGCAGAACGGCCCCCGTGCTTCGAAGCACGGGGGCCGTCGCCAGCCGTGAGCGTTACGCCCGCGGCTTCTCGCGCATCTCGAAGGTCTCGATGACGTCGCCGATCTGCGGGCTCCCGAAGCCGGCCAGGGTGAGACCGCACTCGAAGCCCTCGCGGACCTCGGTCGCGTCGTCCTTGAACCGCTTCAGGGAGCTGATCGTGACGTTGTCCGCCACCACGACGCCCTCCCGCAGGACACGCGCCTTGGCGTTGCGGCGGATGACACCGGACCGGACCAAACAACCGGCGATGACACCGACCTTGGACGAGCGGAACACCTCGCGAACCTCCGCCGTACCCTGCTCGACCTCCTCGAACTCGGGCTTGAGCAGGCCCTTGAGCGCCGCCTCGATCTCCTCGATGGCCTGGTAGATGACGCTGTAATAGCGGATCTCCACGCCGGCCCGGTCGGCCAGCTCCTTGACCTTGTTCGAGGCCCGGACGTTGAAGCCGATGATCGTGGCGGTCTGGTCCGAAGACGCCGACGCCAGGTTCACGTCGCTCTCGGTGATCGCACCGACGCCGCGGTGGATGACCTTGAGCTGCACCTCGTCCGGGATATCGATCTTGAACAGCGCGTCCTCGAGGGCCTCGACCGAACCCGAGCTGTCGCCCTTGATGACCAGGGTGAGCGAGGTCTTCTCGCCCTCCTTGAGCTGCTCCATGAGCGTCTCGAGCGTCGCCCGGCCGCGCGAGTTGGCAAAGCTCGCCGCGCGGCGGCGGGCCTGCCGCTGCTCGGCGATCTGCCGCACCGTGCGGTCGTCCTCGGCCGCCAGGAACGTGTCGCCCGCGCTCGGCACCGAAGTCAGACCCAGCACCAACACCGGCCGCGCCGGCAGCGCGTCGGCCACCTGCTGGCCGTTCTCGTCGAGCATGGCGCGGACGCGGCCGTGCGCGCCGCCCGCCACGATCGAGTCGCCGGCCACCAGCGTGCCCTTCTGCACCAGGACGGTTGCCACCGCGCCGCGACCCTTGTCGAGGTGCGACTCGACGACGACGCCCTGCGCCGGCCCGTCGACCGGAGCGGTGAGCTCCAGCGACGCGTCGGCGGTCAGCAGGACGGCCTCGAGCAGGTCATCGATGCCGATGCCCGGCTTGGCCGCCACGTTGACGAACATCGTCTCGCCGCCGTACTCCTCGGCGAGCAGGCCGTAGTCGGCGAGTTGCTGGCGGACCTTCTCCGGGTTGGCGTCCGGCTTGTCCACCTTGTTGACCGCGACCACGATCGGCACCTCGGCCGCCTTGGCGTGGTTCAGCGCCTCGACCGTCTGCGGCATGACGCCGTCATCCGCCGCAACCACGAGGATCACGATGTCGGTCACCTGCGCACCGCGGGCACGCATGGCGGTGAACGCCTCGTGACCCGGGGTGTCGAGGAAGGTGATCGCCCGGTCCTCGTCGTTGTGGTGGACGGTGACCTGGTACGCGCCGATGTGCTGGGTGATGCCACCCGCCTCGCCCGCGACCACGTTGGTCTTCCGGATGGCGTCGAGCAGCTTCGTCTTACCGTGGTCGACGTGACCCATGACGGTCACCACCGGCGGCCGGGTGACCAGCCGGTCCTCGTCGATCTCGGCGTCGAGGTCGATGTTGAAGTGCGCGAGCAGCTCGCGATCCTCGTCCTCCGGGCTGACGATGTGCACGTTGAAGCCCAAGTGCTCACCGAGCAGCAGCAACGTGTCGTCGGAGCACGACTGCGTCGCCGTCACCATCTCGCCCAGGTTGAACATCTCCTGGACCAGCGAGCCCGGGTTGGCGTTGATCTTGTCGGCGAAGTCGGAGAGCGACGCGCCACGCGACAGCCGGATCTCCTGGCCGTTGCCGCGGGGCGCGCCCGAGGACATGGCCGGAGCCGACAGGTTGTCGAACTCCTGACGCCGCTGCTTCTTCGACTTGCGACCGCGGGTCGGACGGCCGCCCGGACGCCCGAAGGCACCCGCGGCACCGCCGCCACGGCCGCGACCGCCGGCACCGGGACGACCGGGAGCGCCGGCACCCGCCGGAGCACCGCCGCCGCCACCGGGGCCGCCGCGGTAGCCACCGCCGCCACCACCGCCGGGACCGGTGCGGTAGTTACCGCCACCGCCGCCTGCGCCGCCACCGGGACTGCTGCGGAAACCGCTGCCGGTACCGCCACCGGCGCCACCGGGACGGAAGCCGCCACCGGCACTGCCGCGGCCACCGCCCGGACCGCCGCTGGGACGGCCGGCACCGGCGCCGGCCGGACCGCCGCTCGGGCGGCCGGGGCGCTGCGTGGGCATCGACGCGGGGCTGGGCCGCGGCGGCATCGAGGCCGGGCTCGGCCGCGGTGGCATACCCGCCTGATTCGGACGCGGCATCGCGGCCGGAGAAGGCCGCGGGCCGCCACCGGAGACGCCGAACGGGTTGTTGCCCGGACCGCGCACCGCCGGACGCCCGGCGCCGCCGGCCGGGCCGGGACGGCCCGCGTTGGGCGTACCCGTGGTAGCGGGGCGGCCGGCGACCGGGGCGCCGGGCCGCGGCGGGACCGGGCTCGGGCCCGGCGGGCGCGGACGCGAGGCGCCATCGGCCGGGGGCTGCTGCGCGCGGCGCTCAGCGTCCCGGGTACGGGCCGCCTGAGCCGCCCGGACCGTGGCCTCCTGCTCCGCCTTGAGCGCCGAGGCGCGCGCCTCGGCGGCCGCCACCTCGATGTCGTGGGCGCTCGCTGGCTTGGCGACCGGGCCGGGCGTGGGACCCGGACGGCCGACCGGCGGCTTGGGGCGGGCGACGGGTCCCGGCGTTGGTGCCGCGGGCGACGTGGGCACGCTGGGCGTACCCGCGGCCGGCGCGGCCGGACGACGCGGCGGGGTCGGTCGCACGGTCGTCGGGGCTCGGGAGCCGGTCGGGGCGCTCGGCGCGGCGGGGGGTGCCGGAGCATTCCCGTTCGACGCCTCCAAGGCGCCACGAAGCCGCCGGGCCACGGGGGCCTCGACCGTGCTGGATGCGGATTTGACGAACTCGCCCATCTCCTTGAGCTTGGCGAGAACGGTCTTGCTGTCGACCCCGAGCTCCTTCGCGAGCTCGTGTACGCGGGCCTTGCCTGGCACTGCACTCCTCACTTCGAGGTCGTGCGAGCAGCACCCGCAGCGACCTCACTCGTGCACTAGAAGCCTGGTCATTTCAGGGACTTCATCGTGTGCTCATGTCGGTCGTCCTACCTTGCTGGTCCGGGTGGAGCGCCAACGCCCCACCATCGGTGACTCCGGGCGGCGTGGAGGCCGCACGGATGTGCTCGGCCAGCGGACCGGTGTCAGCAACACCGGTGAAACGCAGCGCCCGCCCGAAGGCGCGGCGCCGCTCCGCCAACGCGAAGCAAGCCGGATCAGGATGCACATGGGCCCCCCGACCCGGCAGTCTGCGGAGCGGATCAGGCTCGAGCCGGAGATGGTCTCCCGCCCTGGCCGCGACGAACCGCAGCAATTCGGAGGCCGGCGCGCGCACGCGACAACCGACACAGGTACGTGTCGGGACGTTGCGTGTCGGGCCAGCCACCTAGAAGTCTACCCCTAGTACCGGGCGCGCGCGTATGTGGTCAGCTACCCGCCTCGGCGGCATCGTGCTCCGAGACCGCGGCCGGCTCGTTGTCCGGCCGGATGTCGATCCGCCAACCGGTGAGACGGGCCGCGAGCCGGGCGTTCTGGCCCTCCCGGCCGATCGCCAGGGAAAGCTGGAAGTCCGGCACGGTGACCCGGGCGGTACGGGTGGCCGCGTCGACCACTTCGACCCGCAACGCCTTGGCCGGCGACAACGCGTTGCCGACGAAGTGGGCCGGGTCGTCCGACCAGTCGATGATGTCGATCTTCTCACCGTGCAGCTCGCTCATCACGGCGCGCACCCGCTGGCCCATCGGCCCGATGCAGGCCCCCTTGGCGTTCACGCCGGGCACATTCGAGCGCACCGCGATCTTCGTACGGTGACCCGCCTCACGCGCGATCGCGGCGATCTCCACGGTGCCGTCCGCGATCTCCGGCACCTCGAGGGCGAACAGCTTCTTCACCAGCGCCGGGTGCGAGCGGGACAGCGTGATCTGGGGACCGCGAAAGCCCTTGGCGACGTGCACGACGATGCAGCGGATCCGTGCGCCGTGCTCGTACCTCTCGCCGGGCACCTGCTCGGACTGCGGCAGCACCGCTTCGAGCTTGCCGAGGTCGACGATGATGATGCCCTTCTCGGCCCGCGCCGCGTCCGCCTGTACGACGCCGGTGACCAGGTCTCCGTCGCGTCCGGCGTACTCGCCGAAGTGCACCTCGTCGGTCGCCTCCCGCAGCCGTTGCAGGATGACCTGCTTGGCGGTCATCGCGGCGATGCGACCGAAGTCGTGCGGCGTGTCGTCCCACTCGCGCACCACGACGCCCTCAGGGTCCAGTTCCTGCGCGTAGACCAGCGCCGCGCCGGTCTTGCGATCGATCTCCACCCGGGCGTGGCTCTCCGCCCCTTCGGTGTGCCGGTACGCGGTCAGCAGCGCGGTCTCGATCGCCGCGAGGATCGTCTCGAACGGGATCTCCCGCTCGCGCTCCAGGGCGCGCAGCGCCGCGAGGTCGATGTTCATTCCTCGCCCTCCCCATCCTCGTCTTCGTCTTCGAATTCGGCCTCGTCCATGCGCTTGAACTCGATCTGGACCCTGCCCGATCCGAGCTCCGTATAGGGGATCTCCCGGGATGTGCCGTCGACGTTCAGCACGATGCCCTCGTCGTCGGCCGCCACGATCCGCCCGGTCAAGCCCCGGACCGCGACCAGCCGGCCCACGTTGCGTCGCCAGTGCCGGGGCGCGGTCAGCGGCCGGTCCACGCCGGGCGAACCGACCTCGAGTTGGTATTCGCCCGGCAACACCTCGCCGCCGGACTCGTCGGCGGCGTCGAGCGCGGCCGAAATCTCCCTGGATACAACGGCGACGTCGTCGAGTGTGATTCCCCCGTCCGCGTCGACCAGCACCCGCAGGACGTGCCGGCGTCCCGCGCGGGACAGGCTCACGTCCTCGAGGTCGTAGCCGGCCGCGGCCACGATTGGCGCGATCACTGTGCGCACGCGGGCCTTCGCGGTAGCCAGGTCGATGCGGGGAGCGGCAGGGGTACGAGGCTCCGCGACGGTGTCACGGCTGCGGCGATTACCGGGCCGAGCGTTCACGCGACCACGCTGTGTCATCGGCCCAACCTCTCTCCTCGACTCCGATCGGCGTGACCGGTCGTTTGCCGCAACGATGCCTACCGCCGGGGCCGATATCCCCGGCGGTTGCGCAGAGCGTAACGCGCCGGTCGCTTCGGTAGACCGCCGCCGCTCCGAATCAACACCATGCGCAGGTCAGCGGCCTCAGCGCCAGTGCTGGACACCATGGTGTTGACTGTCTGGGTGGTCATAAGGGACAACCGGCACACCCGGCGCGCCGTTCTCGGCGCGACCGCCGCGTCGCTGGGCGCTGCGACGCTGGCCGGTTGCGGCATCTTCGGCAATGGACCGGATCAGCCCTCGGCCCCGGATCCACTGCAGCGCGTACTGGACGAGGCGGTCGCGCTCGCGGCGGCGTACGACCGGGCGGCCGTGAACCAGCCCGAGCTGGCGCAACGGCTGACCCCGCTGGCGGCGGACCACCGCGCACATATCACCGAACTGGCCCGGGTGATCGGCACCTCGGCACCCTCCGCGCCCGCGCCGGCGTCGAGCGCGGCGGCGACAGGCGACGCCGTGGCCACGCTCAAGAGCCTGCGCGCGGCCGAGCAGGCGGCCCAGAAGACCGCGAACACGGCGTGCCGGCAGGCGCCGGCCGCGCGGGCCGCGCTGGTCGGGTCGATCGCGGCCTGCCGGGCCACCCACGCGGAAGCGCTCCGGTAGCGGGTTCTAGGGTTCCGCGTCGTGAACGAGCAACTGTCCGCCGCGCTGGCCGCCGAGGAGGCGGCCATCTACGCGTACGGGCTGATCGGGGTGCGGCTGTCCGGCGAGGGCGACCGTACCGAGGCGCGCACCGCCGAGCAGGTCCACCGGGACCGGCGCGACGCCCTGGTCAGCCGGCTGGCCCAGTTGAACGCGAGCACCGCCCCGGCGCCCGCCGCGTACGAGCTGCCGTTCGCGGTCACCGACCGGGCGAGCGCGCTCAAGCTCGCCATCCACGTCGAGGACGGCGTGGCCGCCGCATGGCGCGCGGTCCTGCCGGTGACGGAGAACGCCGACCGGGCGACGGCACTGAGCGCCTTGACGGACGCCGCGGTCCGCGCCACCCGCTGGCGCCGCCTGGCCAAGGTGACACCGATGACCCTTCCCTTCCCCGGTCACCCCTAGAACCTCGCAGAGGCCCGGGGATGGCCGAGAATGTCTGGGTGACCCAGAACGAGATCGACGTCACCAATCCCCGTGGCCACCTCGCGGTCCGGCTCCGCGATGTCATCCAGCGGCGCTGGTCCGCCGACGTACAGGCGATCGGCGTACACGGGTCGCTGGCGCACGGCGACGATTCGGACGGCAGCGACGTCAACATGGTCGTGGTCACGTACCGGCCGAATGCCGGGCCGCGACCGGCGCTGCGCCGGGTGGACGGCATCCTGGTCGACCTCACCGTGATCACCGCCGAGGAGGGTCTGCGCCGCGCCCGGGAGCTGACCCCGCGGTGGCCGCTGATCGCCGACCGCTACCTGACCACGATCGCGCTGTACGACCCGCGCGGCTGGTTCGCCGCCCAGCGCGACGCACACCTGGCCAAGCTCGCCGAGACACGACCGGCCGAGTTCACCGGGCTCGCCCGCAGCAACTGGGCCATCGCCTCCGCGGCCCACGCACGGGCGGTCCGGCTGGCCGAGTGGTACGAGACCGACGCCGCACTGGTACTGATCGCCGAGGCCCGCCTGCACGCGGCGATGGTCGCGGGCCTGCTGAGCCGCACCTACTTCCGCAACCGCGCCGACGCCGTGAAGCGAACGGGCCTGGCCGGCACCGACATGCAGGAGCTGGGCGCGGTCCTGAAGTCCCAGGCCGAGGAGTTGACCGCCCGGGGCAAGCCGGTCGACGGCCCGCTGTCGGCCCTGTTCGAGTAGCGCCGCGCCGGCCGGCCCGGGCTAGGAGGTGCCGACGCCGATCAGCATCCCGACCAGGTACGTCGCCGTGGCGGCCAACGCGCCGAGCAGGAGTTGACGGAGACCACTGGCCCACCAGGACCGCCCGGTGAAGCGCGCGACCAGGGCACCGGCCAGGAACAGCCCGACGCCGCCGACCGCCAGCGCCAGCCAGAGGTTGTCGACGCCCGCCAGATACGTGAGCAACGGGACCAGCGCCCCGAGCGAGAAGCACACGAACGACAAGATCGCCGCCGTCCACGGGTTGGGCAGCTCGTCGGGGACGACGCCCAACTCCTCCTGCGCATGTACCCGCAGCGCCTGCTCCGGGTTGGCCTTGAGCACGTCGGCGACCTGCCGTGCCAATGCGACCGGCAACCCGCGCGCGGTCCACATCTCGACCAGCTCGGCGGCCTCGCCCTCCGGATTGGCGTGCAGTTCCCGCAGTTCCTTCGCGAGCTCGGCGGAGACCTGTTCGTTCTGGGTCTTGACGCTGCTGTACTCGCCGATGCCCATCGAGATCGCGCCTGCGACCAGCCCGGCCACGCCGGTCAATACGAGCGTGTGGGCGTCGACCCCGCCGCCGCCCACGCCGGCGATCAGCGCGATGTTGGTGACCAGCCCGTCCATGGCGCCGAACGTGGCGGCGCGCAGCCATCCGCCCGAGACGTCCGAGTGGTGGCCCTCCGGCAAGGTATGTACTGCGGGCGTCACGGGAGCGTCAGGATCTCGTAGCCGTCGTCGGTCACGACGAGCGTGTGCTCGAACTGCGCGGTCCATTTCCGGTCCTTCGTCACGACCGTCCAGCCGTCGTCCCACATCTCGTACTCGTAGGTGCCGAGCGTGATCATCGGCTCGATGGTGAATGTCATGCCCGGCTCCATGAGCGTCTCGAGCCGCGGGTTGTCGTAGTGCGGGATGTACAGGCCCGAGTGGAACGTCTCGGCGATGCCATGGCCGGTGAAGTCGCGGACCACGCCATAGCCGAAGCGGCGTGCGTACGCTTCGATGACCCGCCCGATCGCGTTGATCGGACGTCCGGGCGCGACCGCCCGGATGCCCCGCATCATCGCCTCCTGCGTGCGCTCGACCAGCAGCCGAGCCTCCTCGGATACGTCCCCGACGCAGAACGTGGCGTCGGTGTCCCCATGCACGCCGCCGATGTACGCCGTGACGTCGACGTTGACGATGTCGCCGTCCTCGAGCACCGTGGTGTCCGGGATGCCGTGGCAGATCACCTCGTTGAGCGAGGTGCAGCAGGACTTCGGGAAGCCCTTGTAGCCCAGCGTCGACGGGTACGCCCCGTGGTCGCAGAGGAACTCGTGCACCACCTTGTCGATCTCGTCGGTGGTCACGCCCGGCTTGCAGTGTTCGCCCGCGAGCTGGGTCGCCTGGGCGGCCAGCCGGCCGGCGACACGCATCTTCTCGATCGTCTCGGGCGTCTGGACGTGCGAGCCGCGCCACTCCTGCGGCCGCTTCTTGCCGACGTACTCCGGGCGGACGATCCGCGCCGGCACCGCCCGCCATGGGGAGAGCTTGCCCGGCGCGAGGGGGGCACGAACGGTCATGGCGACCAGCCTATCGCCGGTGCGGCGGCGGTCCGGGCGACGCTGGCCGCGATGCACCGGCTGTTGCTGCCCTACCGCCCCTGTGTAATCGTGTCTGCGTGGATCAAGACGGCCTCGAACCCGACTTCTCGGCCACCAGCTCGGTGACCAACGACCGCGTCACGGTGCAGGTGTCCGGCGAGGTCGACATGTCCACGGCCGATCTGATGTTCGACGCGGCGACCCGCGACAACGCCGAGGCCGCGACGCTCGACCTGCGCGCCGTGACGTTCTTCGACTCCGCGGCGATCCACGCGCTGATCCGGCTGGCCGACCACTACCCCGGCGCGCTCGAAGTGATCCCGTCACCGCAGGTCCGACGCGTGCTGGACATCTCCGGGCTGAGCGATCAGCCCTGGCTCAGGCCGCCTGGGTGAACGGGCGGCGCAGCGTCACCGCGGTACCGGAATCCGAGCGCACCACGGACAGCTGCGACAGCGCCCCGATCAACGCCAGGCCTCGACCGCGGAACCCGACCGACGTCGGCGGGCGCCAGCGGCCGGTGTCCCGAACGGTCACCAGCACCGCCTCGCCGTCCACCGAGGCCTCGATCGTGATGACCGGCTCGGCCGGCGCGATGGGATGCTCGATCGCATTCGCGGCCGCCTCCGACACCGCCACCGTGAGGTCGAAGATGTCGTTGTCGGGCACCCCGTGCGCGGCCAGGAAGTCCTCCAGCCGCCGGCGCAGCGCGCTGAGCCGCGTCGGATCGGCGGGCACGTGCAGCACGAACTCCCGCGGCTCGGTGATCTGCAATGCCAGTAGCGCGATGTCGTCGCGGCGAGTCTGCCGGGCGGCCTTCGCCAGCAGCGCGTCCAGCAGGTCCTCCACGTGCTCGGCCGGCTTGGCGATGTCCGCACCGAGCTCCGCCATGCGGCTGTCGATGCCGTGCCGCCGGTTCTCGACCAGCCCGTCGGTGTAGAGCAGCAGCCGGCTGCCGGGCTCGAGCCGGGTCTGGCGCGTGGGGTAGGTGGCGTCGCTCAGCGCGCCGATCGGGGGCCCGAGCGCGGACGTGTAGAGGAACGTGCCGAGTTCACCGGGCGCGGCCAGCACCGGCGAGGGGTGCCCGGCGGACGAGTAATGCAGCTGCCGCGTCCCCGGGTCGAAACGCACGCACACCACGGTGGCGAACTGCAGCCGGCCCAGGTTGTCCACCAGGCGGTTGAGGCGAGTCAGGGCCTCGCCGCAATCAAACCCCTCGAGGATGTACGCCCGTAGCGCGTTGCGCAGCTGGCCCATGCCGGCGGCGGCCTGCACGCCCTTGCCCACCACGTCGCCGATCACCAGATACAGCTGGTTGTCCGGGCCCCGGATGGCGTCGTACCAGTCGCCGCCGACCTCGGCCTCGGTACTGCCCGGCAAGTACCGGCTCGCCACGATCGCTCCGGGCACCCGCGGCAGCGAATGCGGCAACAGGCTGTGCTGCAGCGTGCTGGCGATCCGGTGCTCGGCTTCGTAGAGCCGCGCGTTCCCCAGCCGCAGGCCGATGAGCCTGGCCAGTTGCGCGAGCAGCACCGGCTCGGGGTCGCCGTCTCTTCCCGACCACACGCTGAGCTCGCCCAGCGTGGCGCCGGAGGTGTCCGGCAGCGGCAGCACGGCGTGCGGCGACTCGGACGCGCCAGCACCGCCGTCCGCCTCGGCGCGGAGGCCTGGGGCGGTCACCACGACGCGACCGGCCGACGTCATGGCCAGGACGTGCCGGGACGCCACGTTCAGCACCTCGGCCGTGGTACGGACGCTGTTGACGGCCGCGGCCGCGTCGACCAGGCCGCGCAGCCGGCTGATGATCTGCCGCCGGAGGAGTCCCAGCTCGAGGTTGGCCCGCACCCGGGCGGTGAGATCGCGCGCCGAGAACGGCTTCACCAGGTAGTCGTCGGCGCCGGCCGACAGGCCCTCGACGGAGGCTTCCTCGCCGGCCCGCGCGGAGAGCACGACGATCGGCACGTCCCGCGTGCGTTCGTCCTTGCGCAGCTCCGCGATCAGCCCGAACCCGTCCAGCCGGGGCATCATGATGTCCGTCAGCACCAGGTCGAACTGCTCCACCGAGGCCAGCTCCAGAGCCTGCCGGCCGTCCACCGCGGCGGTCACGTCCCAGTACGGCCGCAGCAGCCGGGAGACGTGATCGCGCAGGTCGGCGTTGTCGTCGGCGAGCAGGATCCGCCCGCGGCGAGCCTGCCGGACGCCGCCCGCCTCCGCCCGGGTAGCCGGCACCGGGGCCAGCTCGCCCAGCCACCAGTGCGCCTCCTCGACGTAGAGCCGCGGCTCCACGTCGGAGACCGTCAGCGTCGTCTCCGGCACGATGCGGTCGGGGTCGAGGTGCGCCGTACCGAACGGGATGGTGACCGTGAATGTGCTGCCGCGACCGACTTCGCTTTCCGCGGCGGCCGTGCCGCCGTGCAGTTCGGCCAGCTCGCGCACCAGCGCGAGGCCGATTCCGGTGCCCTCGTGGCTGCGCGACCAGGCGCCGGTGACGCGGTGGAAGCGGTCGAACAGCAGCGGTTGCTGGTCGGCGGGCACGCCGACGCCGGTGTCGCTCACCGCGAGCACCGCGGCGCCGTTCTCGGCGCCCACCTGCACGGTGATCCGGCCTTCCCGGGTGAACTTGACCGCGTTCGACAGCAGGTTGAGGATGATCTTCTCCCACATCTCGCGGTCCAGGTAGACCGGCTCGGGCAGCGGCGGCGCGTCGACCACCAGCTCGAGACCGGCCCGTTCGGCCGCGGACCGGAACGTGCTGGCCAGCAGCGCCGTGTAGTCGGCCAGGTCGGTCGGCCGGTACGCGGCCCGCAGCCGGCCCGACTCCAGCCGGGAGAAGTCCAGCACGGTGTTGACCAGCTTGAGCAGCCGCAGTCCGTTGCGATGCATGGTCAGTAGCCGGTCCCGCTGCTCGTCGGACAGGTCGGGCGCGGTGAGCAGGTCCTCGAGTGGGCCGAGGATCAGTGTCAGCGGCGTGCGGAACTCGTGGCTGACGTTGGAGAAGAAGTTGGTCTTCGCGGCGTCCAGCGCGGCCAGCTCGGCGGCCCGCCGGCGCTCCTGCTCGTACGCGCGCATGTTCGCCACGGCACGGGAGATCTGCGCGTTCGCCAGGTCGAGGAAGTCCTGATAGCCGCGGTCCATCGCCAGGAACCGGCTGACGCCGACGATGAGCACGCCCACGTTGCTGGTGCCGATGCCGACCGGCAGGACCAGCGCCTCGTCCCCGGCCGCCACCGGCGGCTCGGCACATGCCTCGCGCACCGGCATGCGGCCCGGTCGCCCGGTGCGCAGCACCTCGTCCACCACCCCGCACCCCTGATCGCGGCGCTGCCCGAACGCCTCCGGCGGTGCGCCGCACGATCCGGCGAGGGCCAGACCGCTTTCGCCCCCGGGGTCGTCGAGGTAGAGCGCGGCGAACGGCACGTCGGCCCCGTTCTCGCCGAGCACCTGGGCGACCCGGGCACCGAGCGCGGCCTGATCCGGCGAGTCGGCGAGCACCGAGCCCAGGGCGCCGAGCGTGCTCACCCGGCGGCCGCCGAGCACCCGTCCGGTGGTGTCGCTGACCACGCAGAAGATGCCGCCGACCGCCCCGTCGGCGGTACGGATCGGGTCGTAGGAGACGTCGAAGTAGGTCTCCTCGAGGAAGCCGTACCGCTCCAGCATGAACGGGTGGTCCACCGCCCAGAACGACTCGTCGCGCGCCGCGACGCCGTCGAACAGCTCCTGCAGGACGCCCCACGCCTCCGCCCACATCTCCCGGCCGGGCCGGCCCAGGTAGCCGGGATGCTTGCTGCCCATCGTGGCGATGTACGCGTCGTTGTAGACGGCGCGGTAATCCGGACCCCAGAAGATGACCATCTGCGCCCGCGAAGCGAGCATGGTGGCGACCGCGTTACGGAGCTCCTCGGGCCAGTCCCCCGGCACGCCAAGCGGGGTGGCCGCCCAATCCAGTTCCAGCATCCGGCGGCCCATCTCGCCGCCACGCTCGAACGCCGTACGGAGCTGCCTCGGGAGGGCGCTGCCCGAGCCTGCGCCCATGCGTCCTCCCCCGGATGGTTCGATACCGGCAAGTTCTGCACGTTAACACCGCTCGCTGATGACTTCAGCGGTAGCCATCATGGGCGGCGTACGGTCGTCCCCCGCTCACGCGGCCATGGCCGGCAGGCGCAGACCCGAGCGGTCCGCCGCGGCCTCCGCGAGCGCGGCGAAGAGCCGCAGGTCGGCGGTGCGCTCCGGGTGCCATTGCACGCCGATCGCGAAGGTTCGTGCCGGGTCCTCGATGATCTCGATGACCCGGTCGTCGGGACACCATCCGACCGCGGTGAACGAGCCCGGGTCGTCGACCGCCTGATGGTGGAACGAGTTCACGGTCAGGCGCGGGCCGAGCAGCGCGTACGCCTGTGAGCCGGGCTTGACGACGACGTCGTGCCGCCCGTACGCGGACGCGTCCGCGGCCAGCGGGTCGGTGCCCGGCGCGGCCCGGTGGCCCTCGTGGCCGATCACGTCCGGCAGGTGCTGGTGCAACGTGCCGCCGGCCGCCACGGCCATGACCTGCATGCCGCGGCAGATGCCGAGGATCGGTAGGTCCAGTTCGAGGGCGGCCTTCATCAGCATGAGTTCGGCGGTGTCGCGGGCCGGGTCGATGTCCGTCTCGGGGTGCGGCTCGGCACCCCAGAAGGCGGGGTCCACGTCGCCGCCGCCGCTGAAGAGGATGCCGTCGAGCGATTCGAGCACATCGGTGTCGGGATCGTCAGGGGTGATCAGCACCGCGCGCCCGCCGGTCTCGTGCACGGACTTGACGTACGTCATCGGCAGCATGCCCGCCATCACGTCGTTGTGGCCGTATTGAACCTGTTGGGCGTACGCCGTCAATCCGATCAGCGGCCTGCGCATGCGGTGCGATCCTCCTCGTGTCCCGACTGCTGTTGTCGTCATTCTGGTACGGCTCAGCCGGCCGCCTCGACCAACGCGGCGAACAGCCGTCTGTCACGGCTCGCCTCCGGATGCCACTGCACGCCCAGAACAAACCGGCGCGCCGGGTCTTCGACCGCCTCGGGCAGCCCGTCCTCGGTGCGCCCGGTGACGGTCAGTGTCCCGGGGTCGGCGACGCCCTGGTGGTGATAGCAGTTGATCTCGGCGTTGTCGCCCAGGAGCGCCGCGATCCGGCTGCCGTCGGCAAACCGGGCCTGCTGGTTGCCGTACACGCCGGGGGCGGGCCGATGTTTCTCGTGGCCGATCACGTCGGGCAGGTGCTGGTGCAGGCGGCCGCCGGCCGCGACCGCCAGCAGCTGCATGCCCCGGCAGACGCCGAGGATCGGTAGGTCGGCGTCGAGCGCGGCACGGGTCAGCAGCATCTCGGCGGAGTCGCGCCCCGGTCGGGTGTCGATGAGCGGCTCGGGCGACGCGCCGTACAGCTCGGGGCCGACGTCGGCGCCGCCGGCCAGGACCAGCCCGTCGAGAACGCGCAGCACGTCGGCGTCCGCATCGTCGGGTGGCAGCAGCACGGCGCGGCCGCCGGCCACCGTCACGGCCTGCACGTACCCATGCGGGATCAGCGTCGCCTCCAGTTCGTGCCAGTCGCCCCACGACGCGGGTTCCACGTAAGTCGTGATGCCGATGATCGGGCGCATATCTCCACCGTAACCACGGGTTGTTACGGATCAAGTCACAGGCGCGCGGCGCCGCCGGTCGTCTCGCGTGGGTGGCGCCGCGCCCGGGTCCTTCTGTCCCACCTACGCAGCGATCACAAGCGTACGCGGGCGGGGATCCGACCTCTGCGCCCAGCGTGAGCTGGGCGTACGTAGATCGGTTCCCACGATTCAGAGTGTTAAACAAATCACAGCGGTGTTACGTACGCGCCGGTGATGCCGCCGTCGACCACGAATTGCGAGGCGGTCATGAACGAGGCGTCGTCGCTCGCCAGGAATGCCACCGCGGCCGCGATCTCCTCAGGCTCGGCGAAACGTCCCATCGGCACGTGCACGAGTCGCCTCGCGGCCCGCTCCGGGTCCTTGGCGAAGAGGTCCATGAGCAGCGGCGTGGCCACCGGCCCGGGGCAGAGCGCGTTGATCCGGATGCCCTCGCGGGCGAACTGCACCCCGAGCTCGCGGGTCATGGCGAGCACGCCGCCCTTGCTCGCCGTGTACGCGATCTGCGACGTGGCCGCGCCCAGCAGCGCGACGAACGACGCGGTGTTGATGATCGAACCCTTGCCCTGCCGCTGCATGTGCGGGATCGCGTACTTGCAGCAGAGGAACACGCTGGTGGTGTTCACCTTGAGCACGCGCTCCCAGGCGTCCAGGCCGGTGATCAGGATCGAGTCATCGTCGGGCGGCGAGATGCCGGCGTTGTTGAACGCGATGTCGACCCGCCCGTACCGCTCGGCGACGCCATCGAACAGGGCCCGCACGGATGCCTCGTCGCTGACGTCACACGCCCAGAACTCGCCCCCGACCTCGGCGGCGGCCGCTTTCCCGGCGTCTTCCGCGATGTCCACACAGACGAGTCGAGCCCCCTCGGCGGCAAACCGCCGAACGGTCGCCAGCCCGATCCCGCTCCCCGCCCCCGTGACGACGGCAACCCGCCCTTCCAGCCTTTGCACTCGACCCCTCCTCGTTGATCATGGGGTTAGCGTCCCCCAAGACGGACATTTCGGCGTACCAACCCCATGATCGACGGGGCTCAGCGGTCAGCGATGAAGACGGTTTTGGTTTCCGTGAAGGACAGGGGGGCGTCTGGGCCCAGCTCGCGGCCCAGGCCGGACTGCTTCATGCCGCCGAACGGGGTCCAGTACCGCACCGAGGAATGGCTGTTCACGCTGAGCGCCCCGGTCTCCACGGCCCGGGACACCCGCAGCGCCCGGCCGAGATCGCGGGTCCAGATGCTCCCGGAGAGGCCGTACTCCGTGTCGTTGGCCAGGCGGACCGCCTCGGCCTCGTCGCGGAACGGCAGGACGGACAGGACCGGGCCGAAGACTTCCTCGCGCCAGTGCCGGTCGCTCGTCGAGCGGGCCAGCAGCACGGTCGGCGGGAACCACCATCCGGCGCCGGTCGGGGCCGTGCCGGTGAACGCGACGTCGGCCCCGCCCACGTACGACGCCACACTCTCCCGCTGCCCGGCGGAGATGAGCGGTCCCATCTCCGCGGTCGCCAGGGCCGGATCCTCGACCCGGAACGCCCTGACCGCCGGCTCGAGCAGCGCCAGGAAACGGTCGTACGCGGAATCCTGGATCAGCAACCGGGACCGTGCGCAGCAGTCCTGGCCGGCGTTGTCGAAGACGCTGGCGGGGGCCGCCGCGGCGGCCCGCTCGAGGTCGGCGTCCGCGAAGACGATGTTGGCGCTCTTGCCGCCGAGCTCGAGCGTCACGCGCTTCACCTGCTCGGCGCAGCCTGCCATGATCGACTTTCCGACCGGGGTCGATCCGGTGAAGCAGATCTTCCGCACGGCCGGATGCGTCACGAACCGCTGACCCACCACGCTCCCCTTGCCGGGCAGCACGGTGAAGACGTGTTCGGGCAGGCCCGCCTCCAGCGCCAGCTCGCCGAGCCGGATCGCGGTGAGCGGCGTCAGCTCGGCCGGCTTGAGCACGACCGTGTTGCCCGCCGCCAGCGCCGGCCCGAAGCCCCAGCTCGCGATCGGCATGGGGAAGTTCCACGGCACGATGATCCCGACCACGCCGAGCGGCTCGTGGAACGTCACGTCGAGACCGCCGGCCACCGGGATCTGCCGGCCGCTGAGCCGCTCCGGCGCGCCGGCGTAGTAGTCCAGCACGTCGCGGACGTTGCCGGCCTCCCACCGGGCGTTGCCGATGGTGTGCCCGGAGTTGCGTACCTCGAGGTCGGCGAGCTCGTCGATGTGGGCGTCGACGACCGCGGCGAAGCGCCGCAGCAGCCGGGCCCGATCGCCGGGCGCGACCTGGCGCCACGATCCGAAGGCGCGCTGCGCACGTTCGATCGCGGCGTCGGTTTCCTCGACACCGTTCGACGGCACGGACGTGAACACCGCCGCCGTCGCGGGATTGATCACCTCAGTCACGTCTCGATCCTGACACGCGGAGCATCAGAGGCGTTCGAACCCACGGCGCAGCTCCCAGTCGGTGACGGCCGCGTCGAACGCGGCCAGCTCCACCCTCGCCATGTTGGCGTAGTGCGCGACGACGTCTTGCCCGAACGCCGCCGCGGCGGTCGGGCTCAGCTGCCAGAGCTCGGCGGCGTCGCGCAGGGTCGCCGGCACCCGGGGCGCGGTCGCGTCCTCGTACGCGTTGCCCTCGAACTCGTCCTCCAGTTCGAGCTCGTTCTCGATGCCGTGCAGCGCTCCAGCGATCAGCGCCGCGATCGCCAGGTACGGGTTCACGTCCCCGCCCGGCACCCGGTTCTCCACCCGCATGCCCTCGCCGTGTCCGGCGATCCGCAGCGCGCAGGTGCGGTTGTCGACGCCCCAGCGCAACGCGGTCGGCGCGAACGAGCCCGGCTGGTAGCGCTTGTACGAGTTGACGTTCGGCGCGAAGAACAGGCTGAAGTCCCGCATCGTCGCGAGCAGGCCGGCCAACACCCGCTGACCGGTCACGCTCAGGTGGCCGGGCCCGCCACCGAGCATCGCCGAACGCAAATCCCGGCCCCGCAGCGAGAAGTGGATGTGGCAGGAGTTGCCCTCGCGGGCGTTCGGCTTGGCCATGAACGTGAGCGACATGCCCTCCTGGGCGGCGATCTCCTTGGCCCCGTTCTTGTAGATGACGTGGTTGTCGGCGCAGGTCAGCGCGTCGGCGTAGCGGAACGCGATCTCATGCTGGCCGAAGTTGCACTCGCCCTTGGCGCTCTCCGGGAGCAGGCCGGCCGCGTACATCTCGTTGCGGATGCGGCGCAGCA
>DASYTU010000139.1:0-22938 GCA_036001925.1 Actinoplanes sp. | reverse complement strand
CGGCAGTTCTTCAGCATCACGCTGCCGCAGCTCAAGTACACGATCATCACCTCATCCACCCTGATAGTCGTCGGGTCGCTGACCTTCTTCGACCTCATCTTCGTGCTCACCGCCGGCGGACCCGGCGACGCCACCCGCGTCCTCGCGCTGGACATGTACAAGACAGGTTTCCAGGCCAACCTGATGGGACTGGCGAGCGTGATCGCGGTCATCCTCGTCCTGGTCGGCCTGGCACTGGCACTGCTACTGCGCCGGCTAGGCGGAGGCAGCTCGAGCGAGAGCCAGCTGGAGGGAGTCTGACATGACCACCACGCTGACCACCGACACCGGCCGGTCGGTCGAACCGGGCGTCGTGCGGCCCACCCGGCACTGGCACCTCAAGCAGCTGAACTGGCTAGGCGGCGCGGCCGGGTGGCTATGGCTCGTGGTGGTGATGCTGCCCGTCTACTGGATCGTCATCACCAGCTTCAAGACCCAGAGCAACTACTTCTCCATCAACCCACTGGTGCCGCCGGCCGATCCCACGCTGGACAACTACCGCATGGTCATCGAGTCGGACTTCGGTCGCTACTTCCTCAACAGCACCATCGTCACCCTCGGCGCGGTCGTGCCGGCCGTACTCATCTCGTTCATGGCCGCCTTCGCCATCGTGCGCGGCGGCGCAAGCCGATTCCTGCGCGGCGTGAACGGGCTCTTCCTGATGGGACTGGCGATTCCGCTGCAGGCCACCATCATCCCCGTCTACCTGATCATCATCCGCCTGAAGCTGTACGACACCCTGCTCGCGATCATCCTGCCGTCGATCGCGTTCGCCATCCCGCTGTCGGTGCTGGTGCTGTCGAACTTCGTCCGCGACGTCCCCAAGGAGCTCTTCGAATCGATGCGGATGGACGGCGCCAGCGAGTGGGGCACGTTGTGGCACCTGGCGTTCCCGTTGACCCGGCCGGCCCTGGTCACGGTGACCATCTACAACGGCCTGGCCATCTGGAACGGGTTCCTGCTGCCGCTGATCTTGACGCAGAGTCCCATTCAGCGCACGTTGCCGCTCGCGCTGTGGACCTTCCAGGGCCAGTACAGCGTGAACGTGCCCGCGGTGCTCGCATCCGTCGTGCTGACCACGCTGCCGATCCTCATCCTCTATGCCATCGGGCGGCGTCAGCTCCTCAGCGGGTTGACCGCGGGCTTCAGCAAGTAGTTTGATCAGTCGTCGAGGCGCGACGCGGCTTCGTGCATCTCGCCGGCGCTCCAGGTGATGGAGCCGTCGCGCAGGCCGGCGAGGACGCCGTCGATCCGGCGGATTTCCGCATCCACGATCGCGTGCAGGTATTCGGTCTCGAACATGGCAGACGGCGTCCGGTCCACCGTGCGCCCACTGATCGATCCAACCGCACCGGGTCGCAATATACGGAGCTGCTGGGCTTCGGCGGTTGGGCGACCGGGGCCGACGTCGCCGCCACGAACGGCACCTACCACATGATTTACGGCCGGAAGGCGTTCTTCGGCTATCAGGTGCTCGACGACGGGCGCACCGTTGGTTCGCCAACCTGCCACACCCGGACCCGCTGACTCTGGCCCAGGCCAGGGAGGTCGCCGGGGAGCGGTGGCTGCGAGTTCTGCGCGACGCGTTCGCCGCTGACCGCACGCTGGCTCCGGTCATCCTGGGCGCCACCGACCCGGCGAACCTCATGATCGTCGGAGGGTTGGAGATCATGCCCACCGCACCGGTTTGGAGCCGGGGTCGGACGGTCCTCGTCGGCGATGCGGCTCACGTCCCGTCGCAGAGTTCCGGGCAGGGCGCTTCCATGGCCATCGAGGGCGCCGTCGAACTCGCCCGCTGCTTGCGCGACCTGCCGTACGACGACGCCGTCGCCGCGTACGAGGACCTCCGGCGGGATCGGGTGACCCGGATCATCAAGCTGGCGGCCAGGACCAACAGCCACAAGGCCGCCGGTCCCCTTGGCCGGCGGCTACGCGACATGCTCATGCCCGTGGCCATGAAGCTGACCAAGCCGGAGAAGCTCGCCTGGCAATACGACCACCACATCGACTGGAACAAAGCAGTGGAACGGGCTTGACCTTGACCTAGGGTCAGGGTTCCAGCATGTCTTGCATGAACGCACCGACCAGACACGCGACACCCACCGCGGTTTCCGCGAACGGCCTGCGCAAGGCGTACGGGGCGAAGGTCGTCCTCGACGGCGTCGACCTCAGCATCGGCAAGGGCGAGGTCTTCGCCCTGCTCGGGCCGAACGGCGCGGGCAAGACCACCACCGTGAAGATCCTGTCCACCCTGATTCCTGCGGACGCCGGCACGGCCAGCGTCATGGGGCACGACCTTCGAGACGAGGCCGCCGCGGTGCGCGCCGAGATCGGGGTCACGGGGCAGTTCTCCGCGGTCGACAACCTGCTCACCGGCGAGGAGAACCTGCTGCTCGTGGGCCGCCTGCTGCATCTGCCGGCGGCCGAGCGGCGGGCGCGGACCGCCGAGCTGCTGGAGCGCTTCGACCTCGTCGAGGCGGCGAAGCAGACCCCGGCCACCTACTCCGGCGGCATGACCCGGCGGCTCGACATCGCCATGACCCTGATGGGCCGGCCCCGGTTGATCTTCCTCGACGAGCCCACCGCCGGCCTGGACCCGCGCAGCCGCCACAGCACCTGGCTGCTCATCCGTGACATGGTCGCCGAGGGCGTCACCATCCTGCTGACCACGCAGTACCTGGAGGAGGCCGACCAGCTCGCCGGCCGCATCGCCGTACTGGACCACGGCCGCATCGTCGCTGAGGGCACGCCGGTGGAGCTCAAGCGGCGCATCCCCGGCGCGCACATCCGGCTGCGCTTCGCCGACGCCGCCTCGCTCGACGCGGCCGCCCGAGCGCTGCGCGAGGGCACCCGCGACGACGAGGAGCTGGCACTGCGGGTACCGAACGAGGGCGGCATCGGTTCGCTGCGCGACGTGCTCGCCCGCCTCGGCGACGGCGTCGCCGTGGAAGACCTGTCCATCCATACGCCGGACCTCGACGACGTGTTCTTCGCGCTGACCGGCAACTCTTCTAAGGAGCAGACCCAGTGACCACGCTGACCATCGCCGCCCAGGACTCCACCACCATGATTGGGCGCGAGCTCAAGCACACCCTCCGGTTCCCGCTGATGCTCGTCGCCTTGATCCTGATTCCGGTGGTGTTTCTGCTGTTGTTCGTCTATATCCTCGGCGGGTCGATCGGCGCCGGGCTCGGCGATGCGGCCCGGGGCGCACCGTACGTCAACTTCCTCGTGCCCGGCATCCTGATGATGACGGTGGCGGCGGGCTCCGGGATCACGGCGATCAACGTGTGCACCGACATGACCGGAGGCATCGTCGACCGGCTCCGCACCATGGCGGTCACCCGCGGCGCGCTGCTCACCGGGCACGTCGGCGGCTACGTCCTGCGCACGCTCGTCGCCACCACCGTCGTCATCGGGGTGGCGCTGCTGGTCGGCTTCCGGCCGGAGGCCTCGGTCGCGGACTGGTTCGCCGTCGCCGGCATCATCGCGGCGTTCTCATTCGCGCTGGCCTGGCTGTCGGTCGCAATCGGCCTGGGTGCCAAGACGATCGCCGGCGCGAACAGCGCGACCCTGCCGATCCAGTTCCTGCTGCCGTTCCTGTCCAGCGCGTTCGTGCCGGCCGACTCGATGCCCGCCGGCGTGCGCTGGTTCACCGCCCACCAGCCGTTCACTCCGGTGGTGGAGTCGCTGCGCGCGCTGCTGACCGGCGCGCCCGTCGGCAATACCGCCTACCTGGCGCTGGCGTGGTGCGCGGTGATCGCGGTGGGCGGCTACCTGTGGGCCCGCGCCGGGTTCCGGCGCGGCACCCGGTGACACGATGAGCGTCTTGGGCCGAGCTGTTCGAAGGGAGACCGAACACATGATCACCATCGGTCAGCTCGCCGACTACGCGGGCGTGACGATCAAGGCCGTCCGCCACTACCACAAGCGCGGCCTGCTCGAGGAGCCGCCGCGCGACTCGTCGGGCTACCGGCGCTACAGCGCCGAGCACGCCATCGACCTGGTCAAGATCAAAACGCTGGCCGAGGCCGGCGTACCGCTCGCTCGGATCAAGGAACTGCTCACCGCCGACCCTGACCGGTTCGCGGCGGCGATCGCCGACATCGACCGCAACCTGCAGGAACGGGCCGAGGAGCTGCGTCGTACCCGCGAGCGGATCGCCCAGCTCAGCGCCGGCGACCGGCTGTTCGTCTCCGCGGAGGTCGCCGACTACCTCGACCAGCTGCACAAGCTGGGCGTGAGCCCACGCACGGTGCGGATGGAGCGCGACGGCTGGATCCTGATGCAATCAGTCGCGCCGCAGCAGGCGGCCATCTGGATCGCCGACAAGCGCGACGCGATGGACGATCCGGATTTCCGGGCAATCTACCTCGAGTACGACGCGGCGTTCGACTGGTCCCCGGAGGACCCGCGCCTCTACGCGTTGGCCGAGCGCACCGAGCGGTGGATGGCCGACCGGGACCGCGGGTCCCCGGCCGGCGAGCAGGTGGTCCAGGACCCGGTCATCGCCCAGCTGGTCGCGACATCGGCCGGCGTGTCGTCACCGGCCTGGGACCGGCTCACCAAGATCGTCAAGGAGCGCGCTCGCTAAAGGTCGTCCTGAAGCCCTGGGAGCGAAGCGAGGAGCCGAGACGCAGCGGCTCGCACCGCCTCAGCGACGGAGGGGGAGCGGTTCTTCACGTGCGGCTGCCGCTCCCGACGGCCGCGACCGGCTGCCCCGGCGGCGGGCCAGCCGTCGCCCGATCGAGAACGCCGCGAACGCGACGACGGCCAGGGCGACCGCGGCGGCACCGGCGTCGCCGAGGTACGTCTGCACCCGATGCCACGAGGCTCCCGCGAGATATCCGGCGACCACGACCACCGCCGCCCACAGCGTCCCGCCGACCGCGTTGAAGAGCAGGAATCGCCGGTACGGCATCCTGGTCGACCCCGCGATCGCCGGCATCAGCGCCCGCAACACGCCGACCCAGCGCCCGGCCAGCACCGCCCATCCGCCGCGCCGGGCCATGACCGCCTCGGCGCGTGCCCAGCGCTTCTCACCGACGAGCCGGCCCAGACGAGTGTCCATCAACGGCGGCCCGAGACGGCGACCCACCTCGTAGCCGACCGAGTCACCGACGACCGCGGCGACCACGGCGAGGGCCAGCAGGACGGCGAGGCTCAGCCGTCCGGTGCCGGCGAGCGCGCCGGCCACCAGCAGGGCCGTCTCGCCGGGAAGCACCAGGCCGACGAACACTGCCGCCTCACCGAACACCAGCGCGATGACGACCAGGTACGCTGCCCAGCCCGGCAGAGCCGTCACGGCGTTCACCAGGGACGTCATCGGACCGCCCGGCTCATCCGCCGTCGGTGGCGAGCCGGTAGCCCGCACCGCGGATGGTCTGGAGCACGCTGCGCCCGCATGGCTGGTCGATCTTCTCGCCCCCGAACGCGTCAACGCCGGTGCGGGCAACGCCGACCGCGAACCGGTCCCGAACCAGCAGCTGGCGCCGCGTGTCGGCCACGGCGTGCTCGTCCTCCACCAATACCCGCATCGTCGACTCCTGCCCGCCTGTTGCATCGAGCCTCGCATGCGAGGCCCGAGGACGACCTGAATCCGCAGGTGAGAACGGTCACGTCAGGCGGCCGGGTGCGACGTGTCGGCGAACACCGATGAGGGCGGCCGGCGCGGCTGTCGGGCTGGCGCCGACGCGCCCGCGCCGCATTGATCGCGCGGTGCTCTCAGCTCGCTCTTATCTCCGCCTTGGCAGATTGGTGAGCGTATTGACTGATGGGGGAGCCTCATGACATCGCTACGTCGGGTGTCGGTACTGGTGCTCGCCGCTATGTTGGCGGCGGCGGGCTGCGGCCAGGACAAGCCGAAGGCGGAGACCGGTCCGCCGGCGTCCGCGGTGGCACCGGCTTCCGCGCTGCCGCAAGCGTCCGCGCCGCCGCCACCGTCCGCGCGGCCGCCGGCCTCCGTTGCGGCGGCCGGGCCGATCAGCAAGGTGCTGCTGATCGCCGAGGAGAACCACGCGTACGAACAGATCATCGGAGCGCCGGCTGCGCCGTACCTCAATGAGCTTGCCCGCACCTACGGCAGCGCCACCCGCATGGATGCGGGGTATCGGGCGGCGTGCCCGTCGCTGGCCGCCTACATCCTGCTCACCAGCGGCAGCACGGCGGGCATCTGCGACGACCGGACGCCGAAGGCCCACCGGCTGCGCGGGGACAACGTCTTCCAGCAGGTCGCCGCGTCCGGGCGCGACTGGCGCGGCTACGCGGAATCGGCGCCCGGTCCATGTCCGTTGGTCAGCAGCTCCGACGGCCGCTACCTCGTCCGCCACGTCCCGGCGACCTACTACATCGACGACCGCCAGGACTGCGCCCGTTGGGTCGTACCGATGGGGGACCCGCACCACGGCGCGCTGCACGACGACGCTGCCGGCGGCGCGCTGCCGGCGTTCGGCTTCGTCACCCCGGACGCCTGCCACGACATGCACGGCGCGGCGCCGTGTCCCGCCGATGGCGTCGGCAACGGCGACCGCTGGCTGCGGAGCTGGCTCCCGTCGATCCTCGCCGGTCCGGACTACCGGGCCGGGCGGCTCGCCATCATCATCACCTGGGACGAGGGCACGAGCACCGACAACCACATCCCCACGCTGGTGATCTCGCCGACGACCCGCCACACCGAGTCGGACCAGGCGTTCACGCACTGCTCGACGCTGCGGACGATCGAGGAGCTGCTGCGCTTGCCGCTGCTGGGTTGCGCCGCCGGCGCCGCCTCGATGGTCGCGGCATTTCACCTGTGAGCGCCGGCCTTGTCCGCGCGACGCCCGGTGTCGTTCCCGTCCGCCTCAGCTCTCGTCGTTCTTGGTGGAGGGGACGCCCCCGCTGCAGGTGATGGTCATCTTGACCGTGTGGTGGTCGTACTTGAACAGCACCATCGTCACCGATCCGGGCCCGGCAACGACCGTCTTGACCTTGTACGGCTCCGTCGCCGTCCACGACAGAAGCTGTGCGGTGTCCGGCGACGGGCAGATCGCCTGGACCGTACCGCCGACCGACGACAGCGTCCGCCCCTGTGGCGCGCCCGTGGTCGTCGGTGCTGGGCCGCCACCGGTCGGGGCCGGAGCCGCGCTCGTAGGACCCGTGGGGGCGGGCGTCGCCACGGGCGTTTGGCCCGGTGGGGTGACATTCTCGGCCGGGCTGCCGGTGGTCGGTGTGGGCGCGAGAGGAGTCGTGGCGGCGACGGGTGCGTCCGGTGTTCCCGTGCGTCGGCTCGGCGAGCCGGGTGCTGCTGTGCCCGGCTGCCCCGTAGCGGGCGGTACGGCCGCGGCCTCCCGGATGGGCTGCCCAGGGTCGACCAGCCACAGCAGGGCGACCCCGGCCGCCACCAACACGACGGCCGCGGCCAGCCACGCGTAGCGGCGGCGCCGCGCAGTGGTCGCGGGCGCGCTCGGAACCGCGACCGAACCGGCGGTGGCCGAACCGGCGGTGGCCGAAGCGAACGGGACCCAGCCGGCAGCCACGGGAGCGGCCGACGCCGGACCGGCGGCGGCGAACGCGGGAGCGGCGGAGGCTGGTGCGGAGCCGGGCGGGGTGGAGGTGGGAGCAGCGGATGCGGCAGCGCCGGCTCGCGCGGCGAAGGCTCCGGCCGCGAAAGCGGTAGCAGCGGACGTCCCCGCGGGACCGTTGACGAACGAGGTCGGCGGGTCAACCGCCGCCGTGGCGGCCTCCGCGGGCATGGCGGCCATCGGCACGTCGACCGCGGCTGACGCTGTCTCCCTGCGGATCAGCACGGACGGCTCGGCGTCGGCTGTGGGCCCGGACGGCCCGTGGGTGGGCTCGTCGTCGACCACCCGGAGGCCGGCGCCCTGGGCGAGCAGGGCCGCGGCATCGCGCGCGCTCGGCCGCTGCGTGGGGTCCTTGCTGAGGCACCGGTTACAGAGGGCGACGATGTAGTCGGGCACGTCGGGCAACGGCGTGAGGGGCTCCGGCTCGACGTAGATGTGCGCGGTGAGCATCTGGGTGGTGGTGTCCGCGCTCCAGGGCGAGTGCCCGGAGAGCAGCCGGTACAGCAGCACGCCGAGGGCGTACACGTCGGACGCCGGCTCCACCGCGTCGTCCGTCAACCGCTCGGGGGCCAGATACGCCGGCGTACCGAACACCTCGAAGGCGGATTCCCCGGAACCGCCGGGACTGATCGCGGCAGCGATGCCGAAGTCGACGACCTTGGCGCCGGCCGGCGCCACCATGACGTTGGCTGGCTTGATGTCGCGGTGCACCAGGCCGTCCGCATGGGCGGCGGCCAGCGCCGCCGCCACCTCCGCGGCCAGCCGCATCGCGAACCGCGGCGGCAGCGGTCCGGCCGCCAGCCGCTGCTGCAGCGTGCCCCCACGGACGAGCTCCATGACCACGTACGGCGTGCAGACGCCGTTCTGGTCCGATTCGCCGTAGTCGTACACGTGCGCGATGTTGGGGTGCGACAGCGTGGCCGCGGCACGGGCCTCGGCTCGGATCCGCTTCCGTGACTCCGGGTCCTGGGCGTGCCGACCAGCGAGTACCTTCACCGCCACCGTGCGTTCCAGCACCGTGTCCCGGGCCCGCCATACGATCGACATGCCGCCGCTGCCCAGCTGGTCCATGAGCTCGTACCGGCCGCCGAGCACCCCGTCTCACCTCCAAGCCTGGCAACACCCGCATCGACGTGCGTCCGCACGCCCGAGCCGGGTTCGGCGGATGCTACTGATTCGCGGTGTCTTTTGATAGACCGCGATGACATTAGCGGTCCTCGATCTTACCGCTACCGCCGGACCACATACCGGACAGGTCTATGCGGTACATGCCGCGGTGAGGGTGATTTGCCGAGTGCGGTCCTACGTGCGATCTTCGACGGCATGACCGGACAACAGCTGCTGTCGGCCTGGGCCGGCCATTGGAGCGGCAACGGCACCGGTGTGACCGTCATCCTTCCGCCCGCCGGCACGGTCGCCTCCGGGGAGGTACGGGGCGGTGCGCCGGCGACCCGTGAGTTCGATCTGCTGGCGCCGACCCGCCTCGTCGATCGGGTCGACGCGGTCGTGCTCTCCGGCGGTTCCGCGTTCGGCCTGGCGGCGGCGGACGGTGTCATGACGCTGTTGCGGGAGCGCGGCATCGGTTTCCCGACGCCCGTCGGCGAGGTTCCGATCGTGATCGGGATGTCGATCTTCGACGACTCCGTGCGGACCGGCCCACCCGATGCCGGCAGCGGAAGGGATGCCGCGCTCGCTGCGTGGAGCGGTGCGGAGTTCGGCATGGGCCGCGTGGGGGCGGGCGTCGGCGCGTCGACCGGCCACTGGCGGAGCAGGCGGGATCCGGGCGGCGTCGGCTGGAAGACGATGCCCGCCGGTCCCGCCCAGGTTGCCGCGGTGGCCGTGGTGAACGCGTGGGGCGACGTCCTCGATGGCACGGGACGGCCGCTGTTCGGCGGCGATGCCGGTATCGCGCCGGCGGCTCCCGCACCGATGCAGAACACGACCGTCGCCGTGGTCCTGACGACCGCGCGTCTGTCCAAGACGGACTGTTTCCTGGTGGCGCAGAGCGGCCACACCGGCTTCGCGCGGTCGATACATCCGGCGCACTCGCGTTTCGACGGTGACGCGGTCGTGGCTCTCGCCACTGGAGAGGTCACCGCCGGGGTCGACCTTGACCTGCTCCGCGCGGTCGCCGCCGAGACCGTTGCCGCGGCGATCCGAGCGGCCGTCACCCCCGCCTGAGGTCGGCGGCGATCAGCCGGTCACAGCAGGTCGCGCAGCCAGCGGAGATTCACCTCCGGCTGGAACGTGTCGCCACCTTCGTGGCCGTTGTACGGCCAGACCCGCAACTGCTTCGGTCCGGCGTAGTGGTGATAGGCGGCGAAGACCGTCGACGGTGGGCAGACGGCGTCCATCAGGCCGACCGCGTACAGGGCCGGCGCGGTGGCCCGGGCCGCGAAATGCAGGCCGTCGAAATAGCCGAGCGTGTGGAAGACCTGATCGATCCGGTCGCGGTTGGTCGCGCACATGTCCGCGAGTTCCCGGTACGGGTACTCGTCGGTGATCTCGGTGGCCCGCCGGAAGTGGGTGAGGAACGGCACGTCGACGATCGCGCCGCGCACGCCGGGGTGCAGGCCGGCGACGGCTTGGGCGATGGCGCCGCCCTGGCTGGCGCCGGCCACGACGATCCGGTCCGGGTCCACCTCGGCCCGGCTCGCGGCGGTGTCCACGGCGCGGACCGCGTCGGTGAAAAGCCGCCGGTAGTAGTAGTCGTCGCGGTTCAGTACCCCGCGGGTGAGCAGCCCGGCGTGTTGCGGCCCGACGCCGGGCAGGTCGGGCGTGTCGCCGTCGCCCTGGCCCCGGGAGTCCATGACGAGCACGGCGTAACCGGCGGCCGGCCACAGCAGCCACTCGTGCGGCCGGCCGCGCCCGCCGCCGTACCCGATGAACTGGACGACGCACGGCAACGGCCCGGCGGCGTCCGGCGGGGTGAGGAACCAGCCGGCGACACGCTCGCCGGCGTATCCGGCGTAGCGGACGTCGTGGATCCGCACCCCGGGCAGCAGCGCATCGTACGGGGTGAACTCGGGCGCCAGCTCGTGCGCTGCCGCCGCGCCGAGCGTGTCCCGCCAGAAGTCGTCGAATCCGTCCGGCTCGTCGCGGTCCGGGGTGTATCGCTCCAAATCGGCGAGCGGCATGTCGAACTGGGCCATCGAAGACTCCTCCGGGCGGCGGATCGGACGCGACGACGGGGACTGAGGCGGGACCGGACGGCGCATTGGCGCCGGTCACGCCGAGGTCGACCGCGATGATGTCGACGAGCGCGCCGCTGTCGCCGGGGAAGTCGACGAACAGCTCGCCGGTCGGCTCCGGTGCTACCACCCCATTGTGGACCTCGACGTTCGTCCGGAACGGCAACGACGCGCCCGTGGCGAGCAGGCGTACGCCACGGATCCGCTTGACCGGCAGGCCCCGGGCGACCACGTCACCGACCGGGCGCATGACCAGATGCAGGTAGAACAGTTCGGTGACCTACTCGCCGGATGTCGACCGCATCGAGGTTCCGCTGGCGCCGCGTTGATCGCGTCGCACCGCGAGGACCCTCAAGACCCGTGGCACAACTCCGTCCGCAACTGTGCGACGGCCGTGTCGAACTCCGCGCGGTCCAGCATGGCGCCGGCGTACCGGCCGGCAGCCACGGGCTCGGTGAAGAACAGATCGGGCAGGCGGTCCGCGGCCGCCCGCCCGATGCCGAGCCGCCGGTTGACATCGAACTGCAGCCGTAGCCGCCGGGCGCCCAGGGCGAGGACGTCCGGCCGGCGCCCGGTGATCGCCGTGACCAGCTCCTCGACCTGGGCCAGCCGCAACGGGCGGGTGGGCGTGGCCGCGAACAGGCAGACCCCCAGGGCGTCGAGGCCGCTCCACAACCGCATCAGCTGTGCGGTACGGGCGACGTCGAGCTCACCGCGGGGCCGCGGAACGTCAACGCCGAGCCGCCGTACCTCGTCGAAGCTCGCCGGCAAACCCTCGTCGGGGTCGAAGTCGAGGTCGTGTTCCACCAGGTCGTAGCGGGGACCGATGGCGGAGACCGCGTACGCGAGCCCGAGGTTGGGCTGCACTCGCGGGTCGAACGGGGGCAGCTCCACGCGCTTGCTGGTCACCGCGGTCGCCGGCGCGTAGCGAGCGGCACCCTCGCCGAGCGGGTCGCCGCCGGCCCCGATCCGTGCCCGCGTACACCTTGATGCAATCGGTCGGGCAACCCGGGCAGGCCGCGACGGTCGCTGCCTCAGCGAGCGCGGCCGGCACGGCACCCTCGCCGCCGCCGCGCATGGTGTCGGCGAAGTTGGCGACGGGGGCGTACCCCGGCTCGCCGCCCCAGACGCCGAAGCCGGGCGCACCATGCTCCCAGGCGGTGAGCCGGTTCCGGGGTACGGCGGCTGCATAGTCCGCGGCGATCCTGCGCACCGCCTCGGGGTCGGCCGCCCGGGGGCGTTCCGAGCCGTCCTTCGGCCCGGGTCTCCGCGTTCGCACCCGACAGTGGCGACACCCCGACGGCGGCGCATCGGGCGGTACCCGGCGCGCCCGACCCCGCGACCGTGCCGGCCACGAGGGCCAGCGGCGCGTCGACCGGGTCCGGCCCGAGCCGGGATGCGACGAGCAGCCGCAGCGCCGCGATCGGGCCGTCGAAGTCCGCCGGATCGGTGGGGACGGCGGCGACCGTGCCGGTGGCCAGGTCCAGGGCGATCAGGCCCACTCCGGACCGTCCGGAAACGCGTACCGGACCAGGCTCTCCGGGCGCATCTCGGCCGAGAAGCCGGGCTTGGTCGGCGCCACGTACGCCCCGCGGGTCACCACGGCCGGATCGACGAAGTGCTCGTGCAGGTGGTCCACGTACTCGATGACCCGGTCCTCGAGCGACGCGGAGACGGCCACGTAGTCGAACATGGACAGATGCCGGACCAGCTCGCACAGTCCCACGCCGCCGGCATGCGGGCAGACCGGCTTGCCGAACTTCGCGGCCAGCAGCAGGATCGCCAGGTTCTCGTTAACGCCCGCGACCCGGCACGCGTCGATCTGCACGATGTCGATGGCGTCCGCGGCGAGCAGCTGCTTGAACACAACCCGGTTCTGTACGTGCTCCCCGGTAGCCACCCGGATCGGGCTGCCGTCCGGCCCGGCCGCCGCGAGGCCGCGCCGGATCGCGGCGTGCCCGAGGACGTCGTCGGGGCTGGTCGGCTCCTCGATCCACCACGGCCGGTACGGCGCCAGCGCGGTCATCCAGTCCACCGCCTCGGCGACGTCCCAGCGCTGGTTGGCGTCCACCGCGATACGGATGCCGTCGCCGACGGCGCGCCGGGCCAGCGCGAGACGCCGCACGTCGTCACCCCGGTCGGCGCCCACCTTCAGCTTGATCTGCGTGAAGCCGTCCGCCACGGCCTCGGTGGCGAGCCGGACCAGCTTGTCGTCGGGGTAGCCGAGCCAGCCCGGCGACGTCGTGTACGCCGGATAGCCGTGCCCCAGCAGCCGGGCGATCCGCTCATCCCGGCCCGGCCGCGCCGCCTGCAGCAGGTCGAGCGCTTCCGCGGGGGTGAGCGCGTCGCTGAGATAACGCCAGTCGACCAGGTCGACGACCTGCTCCGGGCTCAGGTCGCAGAGCAGCCGCCACACCGGCTTGCCGGCCTGTTTGGCGGCCAGGTCCCAGGCCGCGTTGATCAGCGCGGCCGTGGCCAGGTGCATCACGCCCTTCTCCGGGCCGAGCCAGCGGATCTGCGAGTCGTGGGTCAACCGGCGGGCGAACTCGCCGAGGTCGTCCGCGTCATATCCGACGGCCAGCGGCGCCAGGGCTTCGATGGCGGCCCGGCAGACCTCGTTGCCGCGGCCGATGGTGAACGTCAAGCCGTGCCCGTCGAGTCCGGTGCCGGTGCGCAGCACGACGTACGCGGCCGAGTAGTCGGGGTCCGGGTTCATCGCGTCCGAGCCGTCCAGCTCGCGCGACGTGGGGAAACGGACATCGTACGTGTCGATCGTGGTGATCCTCATGCGGCGTCCTTCCGCAGTTTGTCCAGGCGGTACGTGCGGATCGCGGTGCCGGCGAACACGTCCGCCGGGGTGCCGCCGAGTATGTCCACGACAGCGTCCTTGACCTGGACGTACGTCGCGGCGACCTCGCAGACGGGCCAGTCCGAGCCGAACATCAGCCGATCGGTGCCGAACAGCTCGACCGCGGCGAGCACGAACGGGCGCAGGTCGTCCACCGTCCACGCCACCCAGTCCGCCTCCGCGACGAGGCCGGACAGCTTCGCCACCACGTTCGGCAATGCGGCGACCGGTGCGACGAGCTCGCGCCACTCCCGCAGCCCGTCGGCTCCGGCCGCGACCCGCGGCTTGCCGAGGTGGTCGAGCACGAACGTCGACTCCGGCAGCGCCGCCGCGGCCCGGGCCACTGAGGGCAGCTGTGGCACGCGCACGACCAGCTCGTTCACCAGACCGCCGGCCGCGACGGTGGCGAGCCCGGCCCGTACGTCGGCCCGGTCGAGATGGTCGTCGGGGTAGCCCTGGGTCTGGTCGCGGATGCCGACCAGCAGGTGGCCGCCGGTCCCCGTACGGTGCCCGGCAATGGTGTCGCCGAGTTTGCGGTCGGTCAGCGATGCCCAGCCGGTCACACCCGCGATCTCCGGAGTCGTGTCGGCCAGCGCCAGGAACTCGGTCGTCTCGCCGTCGTCGCCGCGCCCCGCCTCGACCAGCACGGTCCGGTCCACGCCCGCCGCGCGCAGGTTCGCGCGCAGGTCCGCGACCCGGTAGTCGCGCCGGATCGCCGTCAACGACGGGTCGGCCAGCCAGGCGTAGTCGGCCGTCCACAGGTGCTGATGAGCATCAATGATCATGAGACACGGACCTCTTTGCCGATCAGGCCATCGTCGCGCAGGTCGCGCCAGAGCCGGTCGGGCAGCGGCGTCGAGGCCATCTGGACGGCGTCGGCGATCTCGTCCGGCGAACGGGCGCCGACCAGCACCGCGGTCACCGCGGGGTGGGTGAGCGGGAACTGCACGGCGGCCGCGCGCAGCGGAACCCCTTGCCGCGCGCACGCCGCCCGCAGCGCGAGCGCCCGATCCAGCACCTCCGGGGCGGCGGGCAGATAGTCGTAGGCGGCACCCGGACGCGGGTCGGCGAGCACGCCGGAGTTGTAGACGCCGCCGACGATCAGGGAGACACCGCGCTCGGCGCACAGGTCCAGCACGTCGAGCCCGGACTGGTCGAGCAGCGAGTACCGCCCGGCCAACAGCACGCAGTCGAGCTCGTCCGTGCGGATCAGGTCGGCGAGGACCCCGGTGTGGTTCATGCCGACGGACACGGCCCCGATGCGGTCCTCGGCGCGCAACTGGGCCAGCGCGGGCAGGGCACCGTCGATCGCCTCCACGTAGTGGTCGTCGGGGTCATGGATGTGCAGGATGTCGGCCCGGTCCAGGCCCAGCCGGGCCAGGCTCTCCGCGTACGAGGTCCGGATGCCGCCGGGGGAGAAGTCGAACACCGGCTCCCCGTCGCCCGGTTCCGCCCAGAACTCCTGGCCGTCGCCGCCACCAGGGCGCAGCAGCCGCCCGACCTTTGTGGACAGCGTGAACTCGGCGCGCGGCTTGCCGGCCAGCACCCGGCCCGTGCGGCGCTCGGACAGGCCGTTGCCGTACAGGGGCGCGGTGTCGAAGTAGCGGATGCCGAGATCCCAGGCGCGTTCGACGGTGGCGTACGCCTGCCGATCGTCGACGGCCGTGTAGAGGCTGCCCAGGGGTGCGCAGCCGAGGCCGAGCCGGGTGACGCGGACCGCGGTACGCCCGATCCGTCCCCGCTCGAAAGGGTTCATCCGGCCGGCTCCGTCATGTCTTCCTCACCGTCTCCACCGGCAGATCGATCAGATACGGCATCTCATAGATCCTATAGGATGTTCCTGGAGGCAGTTGATGGGTGAGCCGATTTCGCTACATCCGGTGCGCCGCACGACCCTGGGCGAAGACGTGTACGAGACGCTCAAGGCGTCGGTGCTTGAGCACACGCTGGCGCCGGGGGAGCGGCTGAACATCGATGCGCTCGCCCGCGATCTCGAGGTCTCGCCGACCCCGGTCCGGGAAGCGCTGGCCCGCCTGGAGTCGGACGGCCTGGTCCGCAAGCGTCCCCTCGTCGGCTACACGGTCAGCCCGCTGCTGACCCGTGCCGAGTTCGCCGACATGTTCGACATGCGCCTGCTACTGGAGTGCGCGGCCGCCCGCTGGGCTGCCGACCGAGCCACGGACGAGCAGCGCGCCGAGCTCTGCGCCGAGGCCAGCCGTACCGTCACTCCGGCCGACGACGACCGCCAGTGGCATGCGGCATTCACTACGCTCGACGCCCACCTGCACGATCTGGTCGCCCAGGCGTCGGGCAACCCGTTGCTGCGCGATGGCATCGCCCGGCTGCACGCCCACCTGCACCTGCACCGGCGCTACTTCCCGTACGAGCAAACGGGCCCCACGAACACCGAACACCGGCGGATCGCCGCCGCCATCCGTGACGGCCTGCCCGAGGTGGCCGAGGAGGCCATGCGGGAGCACCTCACGCGGGCCCGCGAGCGGCACCTCGCCGCTTTCGACTAGCGTGCGGTGCCGCCGTCGCGGCGCTGCTGTGTCCGGCGCCGTACCTGGTCGGTACGCGCGGTGACCGCGTCGACCTGGTCGGCGAGGTGGGGATGGTCGCGAAGGTGTCGACGCGCGTCCGCGAGCAATCCGGGTAGCGCGCTGGCGTCGGGGTGGGCGAGCGCCTCGTGCAGCCGACCGACGTCGTTGGCCGCCGACTCGTCGAGATCGCCGAGTGCGGTGATCTGCCCGGCCAGACGCCGCAGGTCGGCGGTGTTGTCATTGGCCCACTGCGCGACCGCGCGGTGTCCGGCGCGGCGGTCGCGCTCGGCCCGGACGCGGCCGTCCCGGGTGCTGCCCTGCGCGCCGGCGGTGGCCGGCACGAGACGAAGGTAGCGACGCTCGGCGGCCTGGCGGCTGGCCACGCCCAGCACCGGGGCCAGGTCCTGCCAGACGACTCCCGCCGCCCGGGCGGCGGTGATGAGCTCGGGCTCCAGCGTGGCAAGTTCGGTCTGCGCCCAGCGCAGCAGCGAGAGTGCGTCGAGCAGCGCCGCGGCATTGACCTCGGTGTCGCCGGGGCCGGGGGCGGCCGCGGCCACGGCCGCGACCGCCCTCTCCAGATCGGGTTCCTCGGCGGTGCCGGTGAGCCGCTGGAACGCGTTGGTGACTCTCGTCGGCGGCATGCCGCTCCCTTCCGGGTTCCGTCGTCCTTCCGATGACAATCCACTTGTCATCAAACCGACGACGTGCTACAAAGACGGTATCGCGCATTGACACCAGAGTCGAGACCGCAGGAGGTGTGAACCATGTTGATGCGCAGCGAACCCTTCACCGAAGTCAACCGGCTTGCCCAGCAGCTATTCGGCGTCCCGCAAACCGGGACTTGGTCGCGGCCGACGGCGATGCCCGTCGACTCCTACCGCAACGGCGACGAGTTCGTGATCGCGTTCGATCTGCCCGGCGTGGACAAGGATGCGATCGACATCGACGTGGAACGCAACGTGCTGACCGTGCGCGCCGAGCGGCGCCCACTCGATCTCGGTGAGCAAGCGGTGGCGCAGTTGTCCGAACGGCCGCTCGGGGTGTTCTCTCGGCAGTTGTTCCTCGGCGACGCGCTGGACACGGACCACATCGACGCCACCTATGACAACGGCGTACTGGTCCTGCGGATACCGATCGCCGAGAAGGCCAAGCCTCGCAAGATCGCCGTCGCGGGGCCCGAGCACACCGAGCAGAAGGTGATCACCAGCTGACGCCAGGTTCTGACGTCGGCCTCCGCGAACGAGATGGAGCGGGTGGTGAGCGGCATGACCATCCTTCCCACAGCGCAGGCCGGTACCGGACTGTCCCCCGAGTGGGACCGCTGGTTCGACGAGGAGTTCACCGACCTCGTCAGCGGCGACGAGGACCTGGTTCGCGCGGAGTTCGAGGCTCTGATCAGCGCCGCGTGGCAGGATCCGCCTCCGCCCGCCACGCCGCCCGCCCCGTCCGTGACCGGACCCACCGAGCACCCGTCGCGAGAAGGGAGGCAGAACCATCCCATGAGCGCCGAACCCGAAGCCATCGCCCACGATCCACGACCGCCTCCGCGTGCATGAACCATGGCCGAGTCCGCCACCCGCCCGAAGGGTGGCGGACTCTTGCCGTTCAGCCGCCTGGCCAGGGACTGCGCGATCATCCGTTCCCGTTCGGGTGCTATAGGTTTGGCAGCGACGCAAACCAGGGGAGGCTTGTGGGCATGTCCGATGTCACGCTGAACACGGCGATCCCGCACTCCGCGCGGATCTACGACTACCTGTTGGGCGGCAAGGACAACTTCGAGGCCGACCGTGCCGCGGCCGCCGCAATCGTCGAGTCCACGCCGAACCTCCCGGTGTCCATGCGCGCCAACCGTCAGTACATGGTGCGGGTGGCGCACTTCCTCGCCGCCGAGCGTGGCATCCGCCAGTTCCTCGACATCGGCACCGGCCTTCCCACATCCCCGAACCTGCACGAAGTGGTCCAGCAGGTCGCGCCGGAGTCGCGGGTGGTCTACGTGGACAACGATCCGATCGTGTTGGTCCACGCGCGTGCCCTACTGACGACGGCGCCGGAGGGTGCGACGGCCTACGTCGACGCGGATCTGCGCGACGTGCAGGCCATTCTGCATGCCGACGCGGTGCAGGAGACGTTGGATTTCAGCCAGCCGATCGCGGTCAGCCTCATCGCGATCCTTCAGTTCGTCACGGACGAGGCCGAGGCGCATCGCATCCTGGACGAGCTGATGGCGCCGCTGGCGTCGGGCAGCGCGTTGGCCATCTCCACCGTCACGGCCCACAACCCGGAGGCGGTCCGCGGCGCCAAGGCATACGTGGCGCGGGGAATTCCGGCGAAGCCGCGGACCGACTCGGAAGTGGAAGATCTCTTTCGCGGGCTGGAGTTGCTGGAACCCGGCGTGACCCTGGTGAACCGCTGGCGTCCCGACCTCGGCGGGGAGACGTTCAACGACGACCATGTACTGATGAGCGGAGGGATCGCGGTCAAGCCCTAGTGCTGCCGATCCGACTGGTACTGAGTCAACGGCATCGGCCGTCTCGCGCAGTCAGAGTCGCTGACCTCCGACAGCCAGGGTAACGCCGGGGTTCGCCGCGAGCGTTTCCCCCGCCGGCCGGTGCGGTTGAGGATCTCCTCGAGCAGTCCCGGTCGAACCGTGCCGACAACGCATCCGGTTGGATGCGGGTTCATGGGCCAAGGTGCGGTCTCGATAGGACCCGTGTTCGCCGTCGTGCTGATCGGGCTGGTCGCCGTTGCCATGGCAGCCGCGTGGATCGGCCAGGTGGGCGTGACCCGCGCGATCGGTATGGCGTCGGTACGGGCCACGGTGCAACTGGCGGTCGTCTCGCTGTTGATCACCGCGGTGCTGCGTACCTGGTGGGCGACGGCCTGCTTCATCGCGTTGATGCTGGGCGTCGCGGTGGCCACGTCGGCGCGCCGGGTCACCTCGCTGCGGCTGGGCTGGCCGGTGGTAGTGCCCATCGCCGCAGGTGCGTTGCCGATAGGCGCCGGCATCGTCGCCGCGGGTACGACGCCGCTGACGACCGTCGCGGTGCTGCCCATCGCCGGGATCCTCATCGGGGGAGCGATGACCGCCACCTCGCTCGCCGGCCGCCGCGCCCTCGACGAGCTGCGTCAGCGGCACGGCGAGTACGAGGCGGCGCTGGCACTCGGCTTCCTTCCGCGCGACGCGGCGCTCGAGGTCTGCCGGCCCACGTCCGGAGGGGCGCTGGTGCCGGCCCTGGACCAGACCCGTACCGTCGGCCTGGTCACCCTGCCGGGCGCGTTCGTCGGCGTGTTGCTCGGCGGCGGTTCCGCGGTCCAGGCCGGCGCGACCCAGCTGCTGGTCCTGGTGGCGTTGCTGGCGGTGGAGGCCGTCGCCGTCGCGATTACAGTGGAGCTCGTGGCCGACGGGATCCTGCGCCGGGCCACCCGGTATCCCTAATGGTCCTGTTCTGACGTTTCGCCGTGGGGCGCGCGGATAGCCCGCCGGAGGACGGCTGCATCCACACACGCCCCGCGGGGCCTGCAAAGGAGATACGCCGTGGATATCAGCATCGGTTTGCCGAACACCCTGGCTCATCCGGGGCCCTTGATGATCGAGTGGGCGCGCCGGGCGGAGGAGCGCGGGTTCACGTCCCTGGGCACCATCGACCGGATCGTGTATCCGAACTACGACACGATGACCTCCCTGGCGGTGGCGGCCGGAGCGACGTCCCGGATCGGCCTGATGAGCGGCGTCTTGCTGGCCCCGCTGTATCAGCCGGTGTGGCTCGCGAAGGCGGCCGCCAGTCTGGACGCGATGTCGGGTGGGCGGTTCACGCTCGGGCTGGGCGTCGGCGGCCGCGCCGACGACTTCGAGGCGATGGGCAAGTCGATGAGCGAGCGCGGGTTGGCCATGGACCAGGCTCTGGACATCGTGCGCCGGGCCTGGTCGGGGGAGAAGGTCGGGGGTGGGGACTTCCCGGTGTGTCCCGCGCCGGCCTCCCCGGACGGCGTGAAGATCCTCATCGGCGGTACGAGCGACGCAGCCGTGCGCCGCACCGTCGAGTACGGGCGAGGCTGGATCGCGGGCGGCGGCCCGCCTGAGTCGGCCGCACCGATGATCGACAAGGTGCGGCGGGCGTGGCGAGACGCCGGTCGCGAGGGCGAGCCGCGCTTCGCCTCGCTTGCCTACTTCGGCCTGGGCGACGAGGCGGTGTCACGGGCGTCGCTGCGGACGTACTACGCCTTCCTGGGCGACTGGGCCGACGCGGTGGCGGACTCGGCCCTCAGGACACCGCAGAGCCTGCGTGACGCGGTCGAGGCGTTCGAGGAGATCGGCGTCCACGAGCTGATCTTCGACCCCACGGTTCCCGACCTGAACGAGGTGGACCGGCTCGCCGACGCCCTGCTCTGAGAGTCTGTGGTGCCGTCCTTTCAGGAGCTTTACAGCCGCGCGGACTGGGAGAAGTATGACGACGAGCGCGTAGCCGGCCGCGCGTAAGTGGAATATGTCCGGGGATTTCCGCCGATTGCGGTCCGTCCCGGGCGCACCGCCGAGTTCGTCGTACAGGTGAGTTCGTCGCGCGTCAGGAGTGACAAGAAATGCCCGTGTCTTCCATCTTGGGCCGCGTCCGGGCCCGCATGGTCATGATCGCGATCGTCCTGCTGTCCTTACTGATTCCCACGCAGGTCGCCTCCGCCGCAGGCTCCTCCGGCGGGCCCGGCAGGACCAAGCCCACCATCGTCCTCGTGCACGGAGCGTGGGCGGATGGATCGGGCTGGAGCGGGGTCGTCGAGCGTCTGCAGCGCCGTGGCTACCCGGTCCGGGTACCGCCCAACCCGCTGCGCAGCCTGCCCGGCGACTCCGCCACCGTGGCGGACTTCCTGTCCACTCTCACAGGCCCGATCGTGCTCGTCGCCCATTCTTACGGCGGTGCCGTGATCACGAACGCCGCCACCGGCAACGCCGCCGTCAAGGCGCTCGTATACGTCGACGCCTTCGCACCGGAGCAGGGCGAGACAGTTCTCCCGCTGGCCGGTGCCGACTCCGCCCTTGCGGTCGACCCGACGACCGTATTCGACTTCGTTCCCTATCCCGGAGCGCCAACCGGCGACGTCGATCTCTACCTCAAGCAAACCGTTTTCCTGGAATCGTTCGCGAACGGAATTCCGGAACGCAAGGCATTGGTTCTCTACGCCACGCAGCGCCCGATCACGTTCAGCTCGGGAAATCAGCCTTCGGGCGTTCCGGCCTGGAAGACCATTCCCTCGTGGTACCTGATCGGCACGCAGGACAAAATCATTCCGCCGGCTCAGCAGAGGTTCATGGCGGAGCGGGCACACGCCCGGATAGAAGAGGCAAAGTCGGGTCACTTGGCGATGGTGTCTCATCCGGATGCGGTGACCGATCTCATCCTCTCCGCCGTCCGCGCGACCGGTTGACGACATGTCGACCGGCGGGATGACGCTCAATCGCTGACGTACACGGCCGGCCGCCGGCGCGGATCGGGTTCGCTGCGCCGCAGCACCTCGCGCACGGCGGCGGCCGGGCCGGTGAGGCCGAGAACCATGGTCAGCCGATGGTGCCGCGGCCAGGGGAACCGGCACCGAGGCTGTACCCCGGTGGTGTCCCGCAGGGCGAGCAGCACCGCCGCTACGGCATAAGGCATCGCCGGCGACTCGACGCAGAGCCCGCCGCCGTCGCCGCGCACTATGAGTGTCCTGGCGACGGATCCAGCGGGGCGCACGTCAAGCCGCAGGCCGGGCCCCGTCCCGTATGCGACGTCGAGGAAGTCCCGCGTGGCATCGGCGATCAGCCGGCATGCGGCCGGGTCGAACTCGACGCGCTCGATCCGCGCCGGGCGTACCCGGCTGGCGACCGAGGTGCCCATGGGTGTCACGGCGATCCCTTCTCGGGCGGCGGCGTAGCCGCCCGAGACGAGATGTAGGCCGCCGCCACGGGCCGGGCCCAGGGTGTTGACGCGATTGGTACGCCGCCCACGGGGATGTTGACGCGCTATTCACGCGCCCGCGTCAGCCGACGTGGACATGCGGGCGGCGGTTGCGGCCGGGCTCGGCCCGGCGCAGCATCTCCCGGGTGACCGGCGCGACTTCACCCTGGCCGAAGATCAGGTAGCGCATGAAGTTGGCGATCGGATTGCCCTCGGTCCACTCGAAGTAGATGTGCGGCCGGCGCCTGGTGACGTCGCGGATGTAGAGCAGCAGCGCGGCGAGCGCGCTGGGCACGGACGTGCTCTCCATGGCGAACACGCGGTAGCGATGGTGCAGCACCTCGCCGCGGACGTGAAGCGCGGTCTCGAAGTCGGACGCGTCGACAACAGTGACTTCGACGAAGATGATGTCGTGGTCGTCGCTCAGGTCGTTGTCCGCGACGATCTGCACGATCTTCTCGCTGTACTCCTCTGCGTCGCGGCGGTCCGGCTCGTTCGCGATCAGCCTGATCTTGCGGCGGCCGCATTCGCGCAGGAACGTGGTCGCCACCTCGTCCGCATCGATGGTGGTCACGCGCAGGTCGAACGCCCGGTACAGGCGGGAGACCAGTGAGACCACGATGATGCCGGCGATGAAGCAGCTGGCGATCTTGACACCGTCGGGGCGCTCGACGACATTCGCCGCCGTGGTGTACAGGAAGACCAGCGAGATGATGCTGAACGCGATGGTCAGCCCGCGCTGCCGGCGCCGGCGCGCGGAGAGCGTCACGGCGATGGCCGCCGAGGTGATGAGCACGAGGACGCCGGTCGCGTAGGCGCCGCCCTGGGCGT
>DASYTU010000138.1:0-14666 GCA_036001925.1 Actinoplanes sp. | reverse complement strand
CGCGGAGGCCGGGCCGCGGAGGCCGGGCCGCGGAGGCCGGGCCGCGGAGGCCGGGCCGCGGAGGCCGGGCTCCGGCGGTGCGAGCCCCCGGCGGCCGGGCCGCGGAGGCGGGAGCGGGCTAGCGGCCCAGGTCGGCCAGGATGCGCTTTGCCGCGTTGTGGCCGGCCGCACCGATGACGCTGCCGGCCGGGTGCGCGCCCGCCGACCCGGCGTAGAGGCCGTCGAGACCGGTGAAGTACGGCATCCGCTCGTCGAACGCGACCGTGTTGTCGACGTGGTGGATGTGTCCGCCGGTGATCCCGAAGTGCTCCTCGATCCCCGGCGGCGTCAGCGGCATCGTGTCCGCGACCAGGTCGGACGTGCCCGGCGCGTAGCGGTCGCAGATCTCCAACAACCGGGAGACGTAGCCGGGCAGTTCGGCTTCCCAGCTCGTGCCGTCAAGGGTGTACGGCACGGACTGCACGAACAGCGCCGATGAGTGGTGGCCGGCGTCGTCGCGCAGGGACTCGTCGACCGTGGTGTGCACGTACCACTCGATGGTCGGCTCGTCGGGCAGCCGCCCGGCCTGCACGTCCTCCCACATCGCCCGCAGTGCGGCCATCGGGGAGTCGGTCTCGGTCACGCCGGCCAGACCCGCCGAGCCGGGCAACAGGTGGATGGTGGACCCGAGCGGCGACGGTGCGTCGGAAGGCAAGCAGGAGAAGCGGGGGAGGCCGGACAGCGCGAGGTTGACCTTCAGCGTCGTGCCGGGCCGCTTCACGGCCGCCATCCGCGACGTCAGCTCGGCCGGCAGTGCACCCGCCGGAACCAGAGACATCAGCCGGTACGGGTCACATGCGCCCAGCACGACGCGAGCATCGATCGAGCGTCCGTCGGCCAGCACGACGCCGGTGGCCGCACCGGAGGACACGGTGACGGCCGAGACCTCGGCACTGGTGACGATGCGGGCGCCGGCTGCCCGGGCGGCGTCCGCGAACGTGCGGGACACCGTGCCCATGCCGCCCCGGGCGATCATCCACGTGCCGTCCGAGCCGGGCAGCCGGCACATGTTGTGCACCAGGAAGTTGTGGCCGGTGCCGGGGTCGTCCGGGCCGGCGTTCAGCCCGGACAGGCCGTCCGTCACCGCGTACATGCTCATCAGCAGTTCGCTCTTGAACCCGAACCGCGACAGATAGTCGGCGACCGAGCCCCGTACCAGGTCGATGAAGGTGGATTGGAGCTGCGGCCGGATGTGCCGGTCGGCGATCTCCTCGACGGACGCCGGCTCCTGCAGCCAGGCCGGCGCCAGGTCGGCGCGCAGCGCGCCGATCTCGACCGCCAGGGCCTCGTCCGCCGCGACGTCGCGCGGCGAAAAGAACCGGTCCATCTGCGCGCGGGTGGCCTCGCGGTCGCGGCCGAAGAGCAGGTACGGCGATCCGGCCGGCCCCGGCGTCGGCAGGAAGTAGTGCGGGTCGCGGCGCAGCACCGGAATGTCGACGTCGAGCGTCCGCAGCAGTTCGGGTGGCATGAGGCCCAGCAGGTAGGACCCGGTCGACTGGCCGAGGCCGGGAGCGTTCCGGAACGGCCGTTCGGTGCGCGTGGCGCCGCCCAGGACGTCAGCGGCCTCGAGCACGACAACGTCGAGTCCGGCACGGGCGAGCAGCACCGCGGAGACCAGACCGTTGTGGCCCGATCCGATGATCACCACGTCGGCGCGCGCAGGTAGGAGAGTCACGGGATGCGAGCCTAGCGCGCCGGCTGCCGCAGGTGCGGCCCCCACGAGATGGGACGGTGCCGCTACGATCATCCGCGTCATGGGACCCGACCTGCCATTCACGTTCGAGGCGCAGCCCACCGAACGCCAGATCGCCGCCGCTGCACGCCATGTCAGCCGCCGCGGCCTGCTGATCGCGCGGAGCCTCGGCGCGTTCCTCGTGCTCTGCGGCGTCATCATGCTCCTGATCCCGCAGCTGACGGACTCGCTGGCGGCCGTCTACATCGCGCTGGGCCTTGCGTTCGGCCTGGTGGTGCCGCCCATCTCGATCCGGCGGGCGACCCGCAACAGCATGCGGGTGGTGGGCCGCCCGACCACGTACCAGATCGACGCCGGCGGCGTACGGACCAGCAGCGAACTGTCGGACAGCCTGTTCCGCTGGCCGCTGATCAACGCGGTTGACGAGCTTCCGGATCTGATCGTGTTGCGCGTCGGCAAAGTGCAGTTCGTTCCGCTTCCGGTGGCCGCCCTGCCGCCGGAGCGGCGCGCGGCGCTCGCCACCTTCCTCCGCGAGTCCGTCGCCACCGCGGCGACTCCGGCCCCGCCGGCGCCCGTGCCCGCGCCGCCCCCGGAATCGGCTCCGGAACGGACCCCCGGGACGGTCCGCCCACCCGTTCCCTAGTTGGTCATAGGCGCAGCGGCGGGTGTCCGCGAAAATAGCTGGCATGCGTGAGCTCGTTCTGCTCGGGTCCACCGGCTCCATCGGCACCCAGGCCATCGACATCGTCCGGCGCAACTCCGACAAGTTCCGGGTGGTGGCGGCCGGCGCCGGGGGTGGCAACGTCGAGCTGCTCGCCGCCCAGGCTCTGGAGCTGGGCGTGGAGGCGGTCGGCGTGGCGAAGGCGTCCACCGTGCAGGACTTGCAACTCGCCTTCTACGCCGAGGCGCAGAAGCGCGGTTACGCCACCGGGGATTTCAAGATCCCGAAGATCGTCGGGGGGCCGGACGCCATGACGGAGCTGGCTCAGTGGCCCTGCGACGTGGTGCTCAACGGCGTGGTGGGCAGCCTCGGGTTGGCGCCGACGCTGAGCGCCCTGCGGTCCGGCCGTACGCTCGCGCTGGCCAACAAGGAGTCGCTCGTGGCCGGCGGTCCTCTGGTCAAGGCGGCGGTGACCCGGCCGGGGCAGATCGTGCCGGTCGATTCGGAGCACTCCGCGCTGGCCCAGTGCCTGCGCGGCGGCGCGCCGGCCGAGGTCCGGCGGCTGGTGCTGACCGCCAGCGGGGGACCGTTCCGGGGCCGCCGGCGGGCGGAGTTGACGAACGTCACGCCCGAGGAGGCGCTCAAGCACCCGACGTGGGACATGGGCCCGGTCGTCACGATCAACTCGGCCACGATGGTGAACAAGGGGCTCGAGGTGATCGAGGCGCACGAGCTGTTCGACGTGCCGTACGACGCCATCGAGGTCATGGTGCATCCGCAGTCGGTGCTGCATTCGCTGGTCGAGTTCTCGGACGGGTCGACCTTGGCCCAGGCCAGCCCGCCGGACATGCGGCTGCCGATCGCGCTGGCACTGGCCTGGCCCGACCGAGTTCCGGACGCGGCGGCCGGGGTGGACTGGACCGAGGCGCACAACTGGGAGCTGCGGCCGCTCGACGGCGAGGCGTTCCCAGCGGTCCGGCTGGCCAAGCAGGCGGGTGCGGAAGGTCACTGCCGGCCGGCCGTCTACAACGCCGCGAACGAGGAGTGTGTGGCCGCATTCGTGTCCGGTCGGCTACCTTTTCTGGGCATCGTCGACACCATCGAGGGTGTGCTTTCGGCGGCCCCCGGCTTCGCGGAACCGGGTACCGTCGAGGAGGTGCTTGCCGCGGAGGCCTGGGCGCGCGCCCAGGCACAGCGGATGATCGCGACTGCGGCTAAAGGAGCCTGATGCTGTACTGGCTGGGAGTGGCGGCCTTCGCGCTGGCGATCCTGATCTCGGTGAGCCTGCACGAGCTGGGGCACATGATCACCGCCAAGCGGTTCGGCATGAAGGTCACCAAGTACTTCGTCGGATTCGGACCGACGATCTTCTCGTTCCAGCGCGGCGAGACCGAGTACGGCCTCAAGGCCATCCCGCTCGGCGGCTTCTGCAAGATCGTCGGTATGACGCCGCAGGACGACGACGTCGCGCCCGCGGACCAGCCGAGGGCGATGTGGCGGTTCCCGGTGTGGAAGCGCACGGTCGTGATGTCGGCGGGCTCGGTCACCCACTTCTTGCTGGCGCTCGTGGCGACCTGGTTCGCGGCGATCTTCATCGGGCTGCCCAACCCGGCGATCCCGTCGGACGCGGCCGGGCAGTTCACGTCGCCTGCCATGATCGAGGTCGGCCAGTGCGTCCAGGTCGTGGTATCGCAGCAGCAGTGCACGCCCGGAGTCGGCACCGACCAGGTCGGCCCGGCGGCTGCGGCGGGCCTCAAGAGCTTCGATGTGATCACCAAGGTCGGCAATACCCCGATCGCCAACTACGGCCAGCTCACCGACGCGATCCGGGCCTCGAAGCCGGGGCCGACCGAGTTCGAGTACACCCGAAACGGGCAGCCCGGAAAGACGACCGTCAAGCTGGTCGCCGCGCAGCGCGCGCCGCTCGACAACCCGGAGGGCCCGGTCACCCAGGTCGCCGTGGCCGGCATCGGCTGGACCACGGACCTGCCGTTCACCGTCAAGTCCAACCCGGTCGAGGCGTTCGGAGCCACCGGCGACTTCAGTTGGACGCTGGTCAAGGGAACGTTTGCGGCGCTCGGTCGGATCCCGGACAAGGTGCCGGCGCTGTGGCACTCGATCACCGGCGCCGAGCGCGACCCGAACACTCCGATCAGCGTGGTCGGCGCGAGCCGTCTCGGCGGCGAGGCTATCGAGGCGGGGCTGCCGCAGGTCTTCCTCATGATCTTCATCTCGCTGAACGTCTTCATCGGCATTTTCAACCTGCTGCCACTACTGCCGGTCGACGGTGGCCACATCGCCATCGCGTGGTATGAACGTGTCCGGTCGTGGATCTACGCGTGGTTGCACAAGCCAGACCCCGGCCGCGTCGACTACTACAAGCTCATGCCGTTCACCTACGCGGTGATCCTCATCGGCGGTGCCTTCACGCTCCTGACGATCACCGCGGACGTCATCAATCCGATCACGATCTTCGCCAGGTGATGTGAAGTGACCGCAGTCAATCTGGGCATGCCGGCCGTGCCGCCGCCGCCCCTCGCGCCGCGGCGCCAGAGCCGCCAGATCATGGTCGGGTCCGTCCCGGTCGGTGGCGGCGCCCCGATCAGTGTGCAGTCGATGACCACCACGCTCACCGCCGACGTCAACGCGACGCTGCAGCAGATCGCCGAGCTCACGGCGGCGGGTTGCCAGATCGTACGCATCGCCGTCCCGTCGCAGGACGACGTCGAGGCGCTCCCGGCGATCGCGAAGAAGTCCCAGATCCCGGTCATCGCCGACATTCACTTCCAGCCGAAGTACGTCTTCGCCGCGATCGACGCCGGGTGCGCCGCGGTCCGCGTCAACCCGGGCAACATCCGCCAGTTCGACGACAAGGTGCGCGAAATCGCCCGCGCCGCCGAGGCGGCCAAGGTGCCGATCCGGATCGGCGTCAACGCGGGCTCGCTGGACAAGCGGCTGCTGCAGAAGTACGGCAAGCCCACCGCCGAGGCGCTCGTCGAGTCCGCGCTCTGGGAGTGCTCGCTGTTCGAGGAGCATGGCTTCCGCGACATCAAGATCTCGGTGAAGCACAACGACCCGGTAGTGATGGTCCGGGCGTACCGCCAGCTCGCCGAGCAGTGCGACTACCCGTTGCACCTGGGCGTCACCGAGGCCGGCCCGGCGTTCCAGGGCACCGTGAAGAGTGCCGTGGCGTTCGGTGCGCTGCTGGCCGAGGGCATCGGCGACACGATCCGGGTGTCGCTGTCCGCGCCGCCGGTCGAGGAGATCAAGGTCGGCAACGCCATCCTCGAGTCCCTCGGCCTGCGCGAACGCGGCCTCGAGATCGTCTCCTGCCCGTCCTGTGGCCGCGCGCAGGTCGACGTCTACACGCTGGCCGAGCAGGTGACGGCGGCGCTCGAGGACTTCCCGGTGCCGCTGCGGGTCGCGGTGATGGGCTGCGTCGTCAACGGCCCCGGCGAGGCGCGTGAGGCCGACATCGGCGTGGCATCTGGCAACGGCAAAGGCCAGATCTTCGTGAAGGGCGCGGTCATCAAGACCGTCCCGGAGTCGATCATCGTGGAGACGCTGGTCGAGGAGGCGCTGCGCCTGGCCGACGAGATGGGCGCCGAGCTTCCCGACGAGCTCCGCGAGCTGCTGCCCGGCCCGACCGTCACGGTCCACTGACGCCGGCGGGGGCGCTCGGACCTGCCGATGCGCCCCCGCCGGACTGTGTACCGCTTACTCGCTGTCGGCAAGGATGGCGTACAGCTTCCGCTTGGTCTCGTTCAGGATCTCGAGCGCCCGCGCCCGCTGCTCCGGGGTGCCGTTGAAGCCGACCTGCTTGAGCGCGCTCATGATGCCGAACGCCGCGTCGCGGAAGTCCTGGACCTGCGACATCGTGTCGTCGGTGAACTGGGCCCACGGCGGGTTCTGCGCCGCGGTCTCGGCCTCCGACCGGCCGGCATCGGTGAGCGTGTAGCGCTTGCGGCCGCCGTTGGCCTCGGCCTCGATGAGCCCCTCATCCTCCAGCAGCTGCAGGGTCGGGTAGATCGAGCCGGGGCTCGGGCGCCAGATGCCGCCGGTGCGGCTCTCCAGCTCCTGGATCATCTCGTAGCCGTGCATCGGCCGCTCGAGGAGCAGCGCGAGGATGGCCGGACGGACGTTGGGCCGCTGGCCGCGTCCACCGCGGCGTTGTCCCCGCTCACCGGGTCCACCGAAGGGGCCGAAGGGGCCCCACCCCCCGGGTCCGCCGGGGCCGAAAGGGAATCCAGGCGGGAATCCGAAGCCGCGTGACCTGCCTTCATACCCATGACGGAAGGGTCCGTGTCCCATGACTATCTCCAATCTGTCGTCGATAGTTTGACGATATATCGGCAACACATCGCCCGCAAGCCCTCCCTTTCGCGGCGTGGGGGACGGTGGGCGTTGTCGGCGCATCATCTGGCAATCTGGTAACCGTGCTGACGGTGCCGGTTCGCCAGCTCGGTGAGTCCGAGCGGGCGGGGGTCGAGCGGATCCTCGACCGAGATCCCTACGCCGGCGCCCAGGTCGCCGAGCGGGTGGCGGCCCATGGCCTGAATTGGTGGCGTGCCGACGGCCGCGTCTACGGGTACGGCGGTGGCCGCCGGGTCGAGTCGCTGATCTGGTCGGGCGCGCATCTGGTGCCGGTGTGCGCCACGCCCGCCGCGGTCGCGGCTTTCGCGGAATTGCTCGGTGCCGAGACCCGGATCTGCTCGTCGATCATCGGGCGCGCCGACGCCGTGCTTGACCTGTGGGACCAGCTCGGTGGCCACTGGGGTCCAGCGCGTGACGTGCGGCCGAGCCAGCCGCTACTGGTCACCGACGCTGATCCGCCCATCGCACCCGATCCGGCGGTACGGCTCGTCCAGCCGAATGAGGTCGACCGGCTCTTCCCGGCCGCCGTCGCGATGTACACCGAGGAGGTCGGCGTCTCGCCCCTGCTCGACGACGGTGGGCGCGGGTACCGGCGGCGGATGTCGGAGCTGGTACGGGGAAAGCGGGCGTACGCACGCTTCGCCGGCGACCGGGTCATCTTCAAGGCCGAGCTGGCCATCGTGACCCGGCGGACGGCACAGGTCCAGGGTGTGTGGGTCGACCCGGAATTCCGGGGTCGCGGTCTCGCGGCGGCCGCGATGGCCGCCGTGACGCGGGACACGCTGCGCCGCGTGGCGCCGACGGTCAGCTTGTACGTGAACGACTACAACACGCCGGCCCGGCGGGTGTACGCGCGGTGCGGGTTCGCGCCCGCGGGCACGTTCGCCACGGTCCTGTTCTAGCGACCCAGCCCCGTCAGCAGGGGCGGGAGCGTCGCGGGAGTGAGGTCGGGCGTGGGAAGCAACGCCATCACCGGGACCGTCACGCCCGCCGCGTGATAAGCCTCGACCTTCTCGCGGCACTCGGCCGGAGAGCCGTGCACGATCAATTCGTCGACCAGGGCGTCCGGGATCGCGGCCAGCGCGGCCTTGCGATCGCCCGCGGCCCAGGCCCGCCACATCGGTGCCAGGATCGGCTCGCGCCCGAGCCAGCGGTGGAACGCCGCATAGACCGGCACGGTCAGGTACGCCGCGATCAGGCGGCGACCGGCGTTCCGCGCGTAGTCGGCGTCGCTCGTCGGACAGACGAAAATGCGCGCTATGACATCGAAACCGGCGGTGCCGGCCCGCTTCACTTCAGCGAGCGCGGTCGGCACGTCGGTCGCCGCCAGCCAGTTCAGGATCACGCCGTCGGCCTCGGCCGCCGCCAGCCGTAGCATGCCGGGCCGCAGTGCCCCGAGCAGAACCTGCGGCGGCGTCGCTGGCGGTCGCTCCAGCCGGAACCGGCGCACCGCGAACGTGCCGTAGTCGTGGTCGACCATCTCGCCGGCCAGTGCCGCCTTCAGGAAGCGCAGCATGTCGCGGCAGCGCTCGAACGGCTCGGCGTACTCGACGCTGTTCCAGTCGCTCACCACCGCCGGCGATGACGCGCCGATGCCGAGCTGAAAGCGCCCGGGCGCGGTCTCGGCCAGGGCGGACGCGCTCATGGCCAGCAGTCCCGGCCCGCGGGTGAACACGGGGACGACGGCCGTGCCGAGCCGGAGCCTCGGCTCCCATGCGGCGGCGAACGCCAGCGGGGTGAACGCGTCGGCGCCCGCGACCTCTGACGACCACGCGTCGGTGAACCCCGCGTCGGCCAGCGCCGTGAAGACGGCCGCGTGATCGGACAGCGGCACCCCGGCCAGCGGAACGGTCATGCCCCAGCGCATCGCCATGCCACAGATCCTGCCGTCCACGCGCGGTCGTGAGCAAGATCGGGCGAGCGCGGTGAGATCCGCCACGTGCCGTTGCATCGACGGTCATGGCGGGTAAGTTTTTTGAACTGACCAGTCAGTTCAAATAAGGGAGGCCACATGACGGTCCTCACCACGGCCGGGGCGGGCGTGCGCCACCGTCGCCGATGGGTGTTCCGGGACCTCGAGGTCGAGGTCGCCCCGGGCGAGATCGTCGCGGTCGTCGGCCCGCCCGGCAGCGGCCGCACGACGGTGCTGCTCGCGCTCGCGAAACGCTTGCGCTTGTCGACCGGCGAGGTTTCGCTCTCGGGTACGGCGGCACTGGGCTACGTGCCCGGTGTCGAGCAGCCCGAGCCCATGCAGACGGTCGCCGAGCACGTGCGGGAGCGGCTGGCGCTGCTGGGCCGTTCTCGCCGCGAGGCGGGTGACGTGATCGCGGCCCGGCTCCACGGACTCGCCCCGGAACTGCGGGGATGGCAGCTCACCCCGTACCAGAGGCAGCTCCTTGGTCTTGTGCTCGCGCAGCTGGAGGGCCCCCGGGTGATCGCGCTGGACGGCGTCGACGAGGGCCTGGACAACCGCGAACAGACTGAGCTGTGGGAGGTGTTGGCCGGGCTCGCGGAGGCCGGCGTCGCCGTGCTGGTCACCGCCCGGGACGTCGACCCGGAGCGCGTGACGACCGTGGTCCGGCTCGGAGCGCAGTCGTGAAGAGCCTGCCGAGCCTGTCGCTGGCGGGCATGGAACTGCGCCGCTTCCTGCGCGGCCGTTTGCCCGCCGCCGTGCTCGCCGTGCTCGCGGTGATCCCGCTGCTGTACGGCGCGCTCTACCTCTACGCGTTCTGGGATCCCTACGGGCGGCTGGACCACGTCCCGGCCGCGCTGGTGATGGAGGACCGGGCGGCCACCGCGACGGACGGCAGTACGGTGCACGCCGGCCGGGATCTCGCGGATGAGCTGATCAAGCGGAAGGTCTTCGACTGGCACGTCACCGGCGAGCGCGCCGCCGAGAAGGGTCTGCGGAGCGGTGAGTACCACCTGATGCTGCGCATCCCATCCGACTTCTCCGCGGACCTGGTCACCGGGCCGGACCAGGACGCCGACCCGCGTGCCGCGCAGCTGCGGGTGGTCAGCGACGACGCGACGAACTACCTATCCGGTGTGTTCGCGCGTACCGCGTTCGACGAGGTGCGGGCGGCGGCCGCGGCGAGCGCGTCATCCGGCTACTTCGACAAGATGCTGATCGCGTTCACCGACCTGAAGCAGCAGACGCAGGAGGCCGCCGACGGCGCGGGCCGGGTGCGCGGCGGTGTCGACGACGCGGCGGCCGGCGCGGCCCAGCTCTCCGGGGGCCTCTCCAGCGCGGAGAACGGTGCCGGCCGGCTGGCCGGCGGCCTGTCCGATGCGCAGGACGGCGCGGGCCGGCTCGCCCGCGGGCTCGGCGGCGCGTCGAAGGGCGCCGGCGATCTCGCCGCCGGGCTGGACCAGCTGACCGCCGGCGCGGCGCAGCTCGCCAGCGGTACCGCGCAGGCGGCAGCGGGCGGGCGCCAGTTGGCGACCACCGTCGATGCGGCCGCCGACAAGATCGAACCGATCCTGCGCGACAACGCGCGTCTGATCGCGGCCGCCGCCAACCAGGTCGCCGCGGGCGCCGACACGCTCGCGGCGAACGTGACGAGGTTCGACGAGGCCGCCGACGATGCGGTACGCAGCGCGGAGCAGCTGAAGACATACCTCGACGGCCTTCCCGACGACACTCCCGGCATCGGTCCGGCCCGCGCCTCCGCCGACCGCCTCGTCGCCAGTGCCAAGCGGATCCAGTCGACGGTCCACAGCGCCGACCTCGACGCGTTGGCGGGGCGCCTGCGGTCGGTCGCCGCGTCCGCGCGCCAGGTCGCGGACGCCGCGCCCCATCTCGCCGACGACGTCGCCGCCGCCCGCGCCACCGTCGACCATCTGGCCGACGGGCTGGGTGACCTAGCCACCGGGGCGCAGCAACTGCGTTCCGGTACGGCCGGGGCCGCCGCGGGTGCCGACCAGCTCAGCGGTGGGATCGCGCAACTTCAGTCCGGCGCCACCGACCTGCAGGGCGGGATCTTCCGGCTCGCGTCCGGCGCGCGCGAGCTCGACGGTGGGCTCGCCACGCTCTCCGCCGGCGGCCAGCGGCTGGCGTCGGGGCTCGACGACCTGCGGGGCGGGGCCGCCCAGCTGGCGTCGGGGCTGGCCGGTGGGGCGGACAAGATTCCGGGATACGGCGACGACCCGTCGCGGCGCGCCGGCGTGCTGGGCGATCCGGTGGCCCTGGACCGTTCGGTACGGCACCCGGCCGGAACCTACGGCGTCGGCTTCGCCCCGTACTTCCTGGGACTGGCGCTGTGGGTCGGCGCCATGATCACCTACATGGTGTTACGGCCGCTGAACCGCCGCTATCTCATGTCGGGCGCACCGGCGTACCGGGTGGCGCTGGCCGGCCTGCTGCCGGCCGTGGCCATCGGGCTGATCCAGGCGACGCTGCTGTTCGCCGTGGTGACGCTGGGGCTGGGACTCTCGCCTGTGCACGGGTTCGTCACATGGGTACTGCTGGCGCTCGCGGCCGCTGCGTTCGCCGCCGTCATGCAACTGCTCGGCGCGGCGCTCGGACCGGCCGGCCGGATCGTCGCGCTCGCGCTGCTCATGTTGCAGCTCACCTCCTCGGGCGGCACGTATCCGGTGCAGACCACACCGGCGTTCTTCCAGGCCATCCATCCGCTGCTGCCCATGACGTACGTTGTGGAGGCCCTCCGCCATGCCATCGACGGCGGCGCGACCGGTACCGTGATCACGGGCCTGGTGGCGCTGCTCGGGTACGGCCTTGGGGCGCTCGCGCTGACCGTGTCGGTGGCCTACCGGTCCCGGCGGCTGAGCCCATCGGCCCTGCATCCGGAGTTGGTGATCTGACCAGGACGAGGCGGTGAGGGGACGCGTGGACGGGCGGACGCGGCGGCGTGAGGACACTCGGCAGCGTCTCTTCGAAGCGGCCGTGGAGCTCATCGCCGAGCAGGGTTTCTCGGCCACCACGGTCGACGACATCGCGCTGCGGGCCAAGGTCGCCAAGGGCACGGTGTACTACAACTTCGCCTCCAAGACGGTGCTTTTCGAGGAGCTGCTTCGGCACGGCATCGGGCTGTTGACCGACGACTTCCGCGCGGCCGTCGCGGGTCTGCCGCCGCGCGAAGCGATCGCCGCGCTGGTCCGGGCGCAGCTGGAGTACATCCGGCGGTACAAGGCGTTCGCGCAGCTGCTGCTGTCGGAGATGTGGCGCACGAACCGGGACTGGCAGCAGACCTTGGTGCTGCTGCGGGAGCAGGCCGTCGGGGTCATCGCGGAGACGGTCCAGGCCGGCGTCGACTCCGGCGACCTGCCCGCGGACCTGGATGTGCGGGTGGCATCGTCGGCGCTGTTCGGCGTCGGGCTCGTGGTGGCCGTGGATTGGCTGGTGTTCCAGCCGGAACGCTCGATCGAGGACGTCCAGGAGTCGCTGCTGGCGATCGTCCGGCGGTTGGGGTGACCGCGCGGGCGGTCACGGAGCGCGGTAGTAGCGCGGCGTCGCGATGTCCGGGTGGGTCTGGATCGGGACGTCGGCGTCCTCGGCCGCCGGGCGGCCGCCGAGTTCGACGATGCGCCGGTGGGCGGCGGCGAGCCGGTCCTCGAGGATCACGATGCGGCACGCCGCCGCGAGTGGCATGCCCTCGTCGAGCAACTGCCGGACCCGGCCGGCCAGTTGCAGCTGGTGGCGCGAGTAGCGGCGGTGGCCACCCAGCGAACGCTCCGGCTCGATGAGGCCCGCCGTGCCGAGGCTGCGCAGGAAGGCCGGCGTCACGCCGATCATCTCAGCGGCCCGGCCCATCGTGTACGCCGGGAAGTCGGCGTCGTCGAACGTGGTGCTCATGCTGCCTTTCACCAGGGCGGACAGTCCAGGGCCCCGGCGGGTAACCGGGGCCCTGGCTCTTCAATTCTGGTGCCGACCGTCGTCGGCGCTTGCGGTCGTCCGCTTGCGTGCCGCTAGCGGTCGACCGGAGTGATGGGCATCGGCTGCGATCACCTCTTGTCGGGTCGGGGACGGTTCGATGACGCGTTGCTGCGGTATCTCGTCCTCCTTACGCCAACTCAGCGTCTGTGCCAGTTGCGTGTCGGCTGTGCGTTGCCGACACGCCAAATGTTATGCCCGCCACAAGCTGATTTCTAGCACCGCCACTGTAGATTTTTTGGGCGCGTCGGACGTGGGGCGCGCCGCTACGGCGGGTAACGGCGGCGGCGCGGGAGCGGGCGCATGGCACGGCGATGCCGCGTGAGAGAGAGGTGACCGCGCCCCCGCGCCGCCGCGGGGAGAGGACCCGTGTCGGTCCTCAGGGTGTTCGCGAAGCCTGCCGAGGGCTCGCGTATCGGTGCCCCGACATGTGTACGAGTCTGCCGGACCGCGCGGAAGCCGAGCAACGCAATTACCCGCGTTCATTGACTCGCGTAACACCTGGGGGAGATCATCACGGCAGACGGTGGCCTGGGTCACAGTCATCCCCTGGCTGAGGGAGACACATGAGCACTCAATCCATCCCCGGCACCGACGAAGAACGACTCGCCCAGCTCGGCTATAAGCAGGAACTCCACCGCCGACTGTCCGGCTTCTCGAACTTCGCGGTCTCCTTCTCGATCATCTCGATCCTTGCCGGCGCCATCACGTCGTACGGCATCGCCATGACCGCCGGCGGCCCGCTCGCCATCGTGCTGGGCTGGCTCTTCGTCGGCATCATGGTCACGTTCGTCGCGCTGGCCATGGCCGAGGTCTGCTCGGCATACCCGACGGCGGGCGCGCTCTACTGGTGGGCCGCGGCGCTGGCCAAACGCAACAAGCCCGCGTGGGCCTGGTTCGTCGGCTGGTTCAACTTCCTCGGCGAGGTCGCCGTCACCGCCGCCATCGACTTCGGCGCCGCGATCACCACATCGGCGTTCCTGAGCCTGACGTTCGACATGGAGGTCACGGTCGGGCGAACGTTCCTGATCTTCCTGGCGATCATCATCCTGCACGGGCTGCTGAACACATTCGGCGTCAGCTTGGTCCGGGTGCTCTCCGACGTCAGCGCCTGGTGGCACCTGATCGGCGTGGCGGTCATCGTGCTCGTCCTGACGTTCGTGCCAGACCAGCACAAGCCGATCTCGGAGGTGTTCTTCGAGGTCAAGAACGAGACCGGATTCACGTTCGCCGGCGCCGGCGTGTACGCCGTGCTCCTCGGCCTGTTGATGGCGCAGTACACGTACACCGGCTATGACGCCTCGGCGCACGTGGCGGAGGAGACCCACGACGCGTCGACCGCCGCGCCGCGCGGCATCGTCATGTCGGTCGTGGTCTCGGTGATCGCCGGCTTCGTACTGCTGTTCGCGATCACCTGGTCGATCCAGGACTACGAGGCCGAACGGACCACCGCCCTGGGCCTGCCGCCGGCACAGATCTTCATCGACGCGGCCGGCCAGAACCTGGGCAAGTTCCTGCTCTTCATCTGCGTGGTGGCCCAGTTCTTCTGTGGCATGGCGTCGGTGACGGCGAACTCCCGGATGGCCTTCGCCTTCAGCCGCGACGGCGCGCTGCCCGGCTCCCGGATCTGGAAGCGGGTCAACCCGCGCACCGGTACGCCGACCAACTCGATCTGGCTGTGCGTGGCTATCTCGGCCCTCCTGGTGCTGCCGTCGCTCTGGAACACCACCGCTTACCTGGCGGCCACGTCGATCGCGGTCATCGGCCTCTACATCGCGTACGTGGCCCCGGTGTTCCTGCGCCGCCGGAACCCGGACTTCGTGCGCGGGCCGTGGCATCTCGGCAGGTGGAGCGCGCTGGTGGGCTGGCTCGCCATCGTCTGGGTGATCTTCATCTGCGTCCTGTTCATCCTGCCCACGGCCAGCCCGATCACCGCTACCACGTTCAACTACACGATCGTGGCCGTGGTGGTCGTGGTGGGCGCGGCGACGATCTGGTGGTTCGCG
>DASYTU010000137.1:0-24981 GCA_036001925.1 Actinoplanes sp. | reverse complement strand
AGCAAGCTGGTCATCCTGGACGAGCCCACTGCGGCGCTGGGTGTCAAGGAGGGCAACCGGGTGCTCCAGTTGATCCGCGACGTCCGCGATCGCGGTCTGCCGGTGATCCTGATCAGCCACAACATGCCGCACGTGTTCGAGGTCGCCGACCGCATCCAAATCATGCGGCTGGGCCGGCGAGCCGCGGTGATCACGTCCAAGTCGCATTCGATGTCGGAGGCGGTGGCCATCATGACGGGTGCGGCGCCCCCGCCGCCGCCGGTCGCCTGAGGAGCCGCCGGGCGCCTGAGGAGCCGCCGCCGGTCGCCTGAGGAAACCCGGGCGGGGCCGCGGCCGGTGCGCAGCGGCCCCGCGCCGTGTCCCGCGACACAATTTCCATCCGGCTACACAGCCGTATAGTACGCTACACACGTGAGTAGTCCTGAAGACCTCACCGCTCGCGCCCGGATCCGGGACGCGGCGATCACGCTCTTCGCCGAGCGGGGCATCGGCCCCGCGACGATCCGCGACATCGCGCAGGCGGCCGGGGTGTCATCCGGCCTGGTACGGCACCATTTCGGGTCCAAGGAGGGCCTGCGCCGCGCCTGCGACGACTACGCGATGGCCGAGCTGACCCGGATCCGGACCCGGATCTTCAACGAGGGCGAATTCCGGGACCAGTCGTTCCTGGGCGCCATCCATCCGTCTGCGATGCAGCTGCAGCGCTATCTGATCCGATCCACGCTGGACAGTCCGGAGGCGACGTCGGCCATGTTCGCCCGCATGGTCGAGGTCGGCGAGGAGTGGCTGGACGGCCAAGGCATCCGCGTGGAAGACCAGCGCGCGTACGCGGCGGTCCTGGTCGCGATGCAGATGGGGATGTTCCTGATGACCGACCAGCTGTCCGCGGCGCTCGGCACGGATGTCACGAAGCCCCCCGGTCAACTGCGCATGCTCCGCGGCGCCGTCGAGGCCTTCACCCATCCGCTGCGCGCCGACCAGGAAGCCGCGGTCCGCGCGGTACTGGACAAGTTGATTGCCGAAACCCCCGAGGAGTGAGAACCATGACCGAGGCCATCGATGCCGAAGGGCTGATCAAACGGTTCGGGCAGACCCGAGCCCTGAACGAGCTGGACCTGCGCGTACAGACCGGGGAGGTGCACGGCTTCCTGGGCCCGAACGGCGCCGGGAAGACCACCACCATCCGGATCCTGTTGGGCCTGATGCGCCAGGACGGCGGGAAGGCCACGGTCCTGGGCGGCGATCCGTGGACGGACGCGACCGCCCTGCACCGCCGGCTCGCGTACGTGCCGGGCGACGTCACGCTCTGGCCCAATCTCACCGGCGGCGAGGTGATCGATCTGCTCGGCCGGCTCCGCGGTGGGCTCGACACCGCGCGCCGTGACGACTTGCTCAAGCGCTTCGACCTCGACCCGCGCAAGAAGGGCCGGGCGTACTCCAAGGGCAACCGGCAGAAGGTGGCGCTCGTCGCCGCGCTCGCCTCGGACGTGGAACTGCTCGTCCTCGACGAGCCGACCTCCGGCCTCGACCCGCTCATGGAGGCGGTGTTCCGCGACATCATCCGCGACGAGAAGCGGCGCGGCGACCGGACCGTGCTGCTGTCCAGCCACATCCTCTCCGAGGTCGAGGCGCTCTGCGACCGGATCACGATCATCCGCGACGGCCGGGCGGTCGAGACCGGAACGCTGGCCGAGATGCGGCACCTGGCCCGGACAACGATCAAGGCCGAGCTGGGCGGCTCGCCCGACGGTCTCGCCACCCTACCCGGCGTGCACGATCTGCGGACCGAGAACGGGAGGGTCGCCTTCGACGTGGACCCCGACGCGCTCGAACCGGCGCTGCAGACGCTCGTCAACGTCGGCGTGCGCAGCCTGGTGAGCCAGCCGCCCACGCTGGAGGAACTGTTCCTGCGGCAGTACCAGGGGGCCTCGAAATGACCACGTCAGCGTTGACCGGCACGGGCAAGCTGATGCGGTTGATCCTGCGCCGCGATCGCGTGCTCTTACCGCTCTGGGTCGTGCCGCTGGGGATCATCCCGGTTGGCTACCTTTCCTCGTTCAACGGATTGTTCCCCACCGAAGCGGACCGGCAGCATTACGCGGACATCAGCGTCCACAACGCCGGCTTCGTGGCGCTCTACGGGCAGCTCTCCGGCTCCAGCATCGGCGAACTCGTCTCCTGGCGGGCCGGCTTCATCCCGGTCATGATCGCGCTGTTCAGCCTCCTCACGGTCGTCCGGCACACGCGTACCGACGAGGAGGCCGGGCGGACCGAGCTGCTCGGGGCGGCCGCGATCGGCCGGTACGCGCAGCTCGCCGCGGCTGTGATCGTCACGTTCGCCGCCAACGTGGTTCTGGCCCTCATCCTCACCGCGTCCATGATCGGGCAGGGGCTGCCCGCTGCCGGCTCGGTGGCTTTCGGCGCCGAGTTCGGGCTCGCCGGCTGGGCCTTCGCCGGAGTCGCCGCGGTCGCCGCCCAGCTCACCAGCAGCGCCCGCGGTGCCCGGTCGATTGCCATCCTGGTACTCGGCGTGGCGTGGGTGCTGCGGCTTGCCGGCGACATCAGCGCGATCGGCACCGGCACGCTGGCCTGGCTGTCCTGGATCTCGCCGATCGGCTGGGTGCAGCACATCTTCCCGTACGGCGGCAACCACTGGTGGCCGGCCGTCCTGACGCTGATCTTCGCCGTCGCGACCGCCTGGATGGGTGCCGCGCTGCTGGCCCGCCGCGATCTCGGCGCCGGGCTACTGCCGGACCGCCCGGGCCCGGCCACCGCCGCGCCGAGCCTGCGGTCGCCGCTCGCACTGGCGTGGCGGCTGCACCGAGGGCTGCTCGCCGGCTGGGTCGCCGGCTTCGCCGCACTCGGGCTGGTCTTCGGCGCGGTGGCACAGAGCGTCGCCGATCTGGTGAACGGCAACAGCGGCCTGACCCAGGTCTTCTCCCGGATGGGCGGGGCCACGGGCCTGGTGAACAGCTACTTCGCGAGCGCGGCCGGCCTGCTCGGGCTCTTCGCGGCGGGATACGCGGTGCAGGCCACGTTGCGGCTGCGCGACGAAGAGACGACCGGCCACGCCGAGGTCATCCTGACGTCCGCGGTCGGGCGTCTCCGCTGGGCCGGTAGCCACCTGGTCTTCTCGCTGCTCGGGCCCGCCGTCGTGCTGGCCGTCGCCGGATTCCTCGAGGCCCTGACCTACGGGCTGATCAGCAACGATGTCGGCGGTCAGCTCTCCGGCGCGCTGGGCGGGACGATGGCGCAACTGCCCGCGGTCTGGGTACTCGCCGCCTTCGCGGTGCTGCTGTTCGGGCTGCTGCCGCGGTGGGCGCCGGTGGCGTGGGGTGCGCTCGCCGTCTGCCTGCTGGTCCTGCTCGTCGGCACGACGCTGCAGCTGGACCAGTGGATCCTGGACATCTCACCGTTCACCCACGTCCCGCACCTGCCCGGCGGGCACGCCACCGCGACGCCGCTCGTGACGCTGACGGTGGTGGCCGGGGCGCTGGCCGCGGTGGGTCTCACCGGGTTGCGCCGGCGAGACATCCCGGTCGGCTGATTCCCCCGCGATCTTGGGCTTGTGGTTGGGCACAAGTGCACAAGTCCAAGATCGGCGGGAGGGCTACGGGGAGCGGTCGGGGAGGAGGCGCTCCTCGTGGTCCAGTTCCCGCTCCAGCACGCGGAGCCCCTCATCGGACAGCTGGCCCGCGTCGCGCCAGCGCAGCAGCTCCTCGCGCTGCGCATCGAGAACCGCGCGCCGGACCCCCAGCGCCGCCTCGTACTGCGGCGAGTGCGGCACGTCGTCGGAGTCGGCCTTCTCCAGCAGGTCCAGCCGCCGCCGGTAGCGCTCCAGCCGGAGGTCGAGCTGCCGGCGCATGATCTCGATCGCGCGGTCCTCGACATGGTCGTGCTGCTCGTGCTGGATCTCGTCGAGCCGGTCGAGCGCGGCCCGCACCGACGCGGACCGTGCCTCGTTGCGTTGCCGCGCCTTGTCTGCCTCGTTCGCTCGTAGGCCCAGCCGGTTGACCAGCGGAGCGAACGTCAGCCCCTGCCCGACGAGCGTGACCAGCACGACGATGAACGCGCAGAACTGCAGCAGGTCGCGGTCCGGGAATGGGTCGGGCAGCGCGAAGATCGCCGCGAGGGTGATGACGCCGCGCGTGCCGGCCCAGCTCAGCGCCACGACCTCCCTGCCGTTCAGCGCCTTTTCGCGCCGCTTGCCGCGGGGGGTTTGGTCGTCACCGTCCTCGGCGGACGCCTCGCCACCCAGCCGGGTGTGTAGCGAGCGCGGCAGCAGTTGGGTGAGCACCAGCCACAGCGGACGCAACAGGAGCACCACGCCGACCGTGATCGCCACCGCGATGACGATCGTGGACGTGGAGTACTCGGAGAGCTTGTCCACCACGGCCGGCAGTTGCTGGCCGATGAGCAGGAATACCAGACCTTCGAGCAGGAAGTCGACGAGCCGCCATACCGCACTGGTCTGCAGCCGGCTCGCTCCGGTGGCCATCCGGGGCGTGTCGTGGCCGATGATCAGCCCGGCGACGACGACCGCGAGCACACCCGAGACGTGCAGCTTCTCGCCCAGCAGGTACGCCGCGAACGGAGTGGCCAGCGAGACGGCGTTCGCGCTGATCGGGTCGGCGCGGACCCGGCGCAGCAGCCGGATCGCGTACGCGACGGCGATGCCAACGACCACACCGCCGGCGGCTGCGATGACGAACTGACCCACCGCGGACGGGAAGGAGAAGCCTTCTCCGCCCGCGGCGGCGACGGCGACGGTCAGGAGGGTCAGCGCCGTAGCGTCGTTGAGCAGGCCCTCGCCCTGGATGATCGTTACGAGGTTGCTCGGCAGCCCGACCTTGCGACCGACGGCAAGTGCGGCGACCGGGTCCGGTGGCGCGACCGCGGCGCCCAGCGCCACCCCGGCGGCCAGCGTCGCCCCGCTCACGAACAGCGAGAAACCGAGGCCGATGAGCAGCGCGGTGGCCAGCACCAGAGCCACCGACAGGCTGATCACGGTACGCATGTTGCGCCGGATGTCGATCAGTGACGAGTCCAGTGCGGCGCTGTAGAGCAGCGGCGGGATGACGAACGTCAGGATGAGTTTCGGTTCGAGCTGCATGTTCGGGCCGGGCAGGACCGCGTACAGGATGCCGGCGACGGTCAGCAGCGCGGCGGACGGCAGGCCCGTCTTGTCGCTGATCCACCGCACCACCACGACCACCACGACCGCCGCGAGGATGAACAGCAATGTCGCCTCGACACTCACCGGTCCATCCTCGCGGAAACCGATCGGGCGCGCGGATCAGTAGCGGTAGTGATCCGGCTTGTACGGGCCCTCGACGTCGACGCCGAGATACTCGGCCTGCTTCTTGGTCAGGGCGGTGAGCCGGACGCCCAGCGCGTCCAGGTGCAACCGTGCCACCTTCTCGTCCAGGTGCTTCGGAAGGACGTACACCTGGTTCTGGTATTGACCCGGCTTGGTCCACAGCTCGATCTGGGCCATGGTCTGGTTGGTGAACGAGTTCGACATCACGAAGCTGGGGTGACCGGTCGCGTTACCCAGGTTCATCAGGCGGCCCTCGGACAGCACGATGATCGAGTGGCCGTCCGGAAAGCGCCACTCGTGAACCTGCGGCTTGATCTCCACCTTCTCGATGCCGGGTACCAGCGCGAGTCCGGCCATGTCGATCTCGTCGTCGAAGTGGCCGACGTTGCCGACGATCGCGTTGTGCTTCATCTTCGCCATCTGCCCGGCGCTGATGATGTCCGTACCGCCGGTCGCCGTGATGAAGACGTCGCCCACCTCGACGACATCGTCGAGCCGAACCACCTGCATGCCGTCCATCGCCGCCTGCAACGCGCAGATCGGGTCGACCTCGGTGACCACGACGCGGGCGCCCTGACCGCGCAGCGTCTCGGCCGCACCCTTGCCGACGTCGCCGTAACCGCAGACCACGGCCAGTTTGCCGCCGAGCATCACATCGGTCGCGCGGTTCAAGCCGTCGACCAGCGAGTGCCGGATGCCGTACTTGTTGTCGAACTTGCTCTTGGTGACCGAGTCGTTGACGTTGATCGCCGGGAACAGCAGGCCGCCCTCGCTGGCCAGCTTGTAGAGCCGGCCGACGCCGGTCGTGGTCTCCTCGGTGACGCCGCGCATCTCGCCGACGATCCGGGTGAACCGCTGAGGATCCGCGGCCAGGCTCGCGGCCAGCGTGCGCAGGATCAGCTTGAACTCGGCGTGGTCGCCGTCCGCCGGCTGCGGGACCGCGCCGGCCTTCTCGAACTCGAACCCCTTGTGTACGAGCAGGGTCGCATCGCCGCCGTCGTCCACGATCATGTTCGGGCCCCGGCCGTCCCCGAAGTCGAACAACTGCATGGTGCACCACCAGTACTCCTCCAGCGTCTCGCCCTTCCAGGCGAACACCGGCGTACCGGAAGGCTTCCCGACCGTGCCTTGCGGGCCGACGACGACCGCCGCGGCGGCCTCGTCCTGGGTCGAGAAGATGTTGCACGACACCCAGCGGACCTCGGCGCCGAGCGCGACCAGCGTCTCGATCAACACGGCTGTCTGGACGGTCATGTGCAGCGACCCGGCGATCCGGGCGCCGCGCAGTGGCTGGGCCTCGGCGAACTCGCGCCGGATCGCCATGAGGCCGGGCATCTCGTGCTCGGCGAGCCGGATCTGGTGCCGGCCGAAGCCGGCGAGCGACAGGTCCGCCACCGCGAAGTCGACGCCGTTGATCTCTTGCAGTCTGCTACTCATGAAGAAGGGCTCCCCCCTCGTCAGGAGGCGCCCTTGAGACTGAAACCCGGGCCGAGCGTGGCGGACCGTGGTCCGTCGCAGCGCCTCTCGACCGGGGCGCGCCAAGTATAACGCTCAGGGGCGGCGGCGGTCCTGCTGCTCGCGCAGCGCGGTGGCGAACGCCTCGGCGGACCAGCCCTCCGCCAGGGCTTGCCGGACCAGTTCGGCCTGGGTCTGTGGCGCCAGGCCACCGATCGGCTGGTCGTGGTCGAGATTGGTGGGGAACGCGTACCCCTCGGCACAGGCCGCGACGACGTTGCCGGCGTTGCCCTCGAAGGCCCGCAGCACCGGGTAGAGCGCCAGCACCATCGCCGTGCGGTCGACGGCCTCCATGGCCCGGCCGAACGCCGACGACACCTGCAACAGGTTCGCCATGCGCCGTACGTCCGGCGACCGGTTGGTGCCGGCGCCATGGAACAGCGCGGGGTTGAAGAACGCGGCGTCCCCCTTCGCCAGCGGCAGTTGCACGTAGTTCGCCTCGAAGTACTCGGTGAACTCCGGCAGGTGGAACGCGACATAGCCGGCCGGGTACTTCTGCGAGTGCGGCAGGTACAGCGTCGGTCCGGTCTCCACCGGCATGTCCACGTGCGCGACCGCGCCCTGCAGCGTCAGCGCCGGCGACAGCAGGTGGACGTGTGCCGGGTACCGCTGCGCCTGCTCCTGCGACATGAAGCCGAGGTGGTAATCGCGGTGCGCGACCTGCGCCTCGCCGCCCGGGTTGACCACGTTGATCTGCGACGTCATCTGGTAGCCCGGGCCCAGCCACGCCGACGAGATCAGCGCGAGCACGTCGTTGGCGTAGTACGCGGCGAACGCGGCAGGATCACGCAGCGCGAACTTGTCGAGCGCACCCCAGACCCGGTCGTTCGCGCCGGGTTTGGCGAAATGGTCGCCGCCCTCGACGCCGGCCGCCTTCTGCTCCGCGATCATCTCGAAGAAGACGGCGGTGGCGCGGTCCACGACGTCGTGCGCGAACGCGCCCTTGAACACGACGATGCCGGGGCCCTCCAGCAGCGCGCGGGCCAGTTCCGCTCGCACCCCGGAGGTATCCCCGATCGTCCGGCCGTCGTAGATCAGGACGTTGCCCTCGACGTCGGCGGCGTGCGGGTATTCGGTCAGTTCGGTCTTCTGCTCGGTGAGCGCCCGGAAGTCCGCGAGGCGGCAGTCGGCGGCGGTGAACCAGGAAGTCATGCCATCAGGCTAGGTCCGCCGGCGCCATCAGGGACTCTTGATAAGACCTCAAAAACCCATCATTCTGTACGCCGTGAAGCATCCGTACCGGATCCGCGAGATCGCCGCGCAGTCCGGCCTCAGCCAGGCCACCGTGGACCGGGTGCTGCACGGGCGCGGCAGCGTCCGGGAAAGCACCGTCCGCGAGGTGCACCAGGCGATCGCGGACCTGGACCGGCAGCAGTCGCAGGTGCGCCTGGGCGGCCGGACGTTCATGGTGGACGTGGTGGTACAGGCGCCGCCACGGTTCTCCGCGGCCGTCCGGAGCGCGCTCGAGGCCGAGCTGCCAGGGCTGCGTCCGGCGGTGATCCGTTCCCGCTTCCATCTGCTGGACGGTCCGGCGGTCAGCGATGTGGTCGCGGTGCTCGACCGGGTGGCCCGGACGAGGTCGCACGGCGTGATCCTGAAGGCGCCCGACGTGCCGGAGATCGTCGCGGCCGTGGCGCGGCTGGATGTCCCGGTCGTGACGCTGGTGACGGACCTGCCGACCAGTTCCCGCATCGCGTACGTGGGCATCGACAACCGTGCCGCCGGGGCGACCGCCGCGTACCTGGTCCAGCAATGGCTGGCCGACCGCGCGGGCGATGTGCTCGTCGTGCGCGGCCACGGCTCGTTTCGAGGCGAGGACGAACGGGAGATGGGCTTCCGGGCGGAGATGCGCGGCCGCACGCCGGTCCGCCGCCTGCTGGAGGTCGTGGACGAGGAGGACCGTGCGGACGCGGTACACGTGGGCACCCGCGAGGTGCTCGCCGGGAACCCGTCCGTGCGCGCGGTGTACTCGCTCTACGCCGGTGCCGGCGGCAATGCCGCGGTCATCGAGGCGTTCGCCGAGGAACGCCGGGCGTACGACGTGTTCGTGGCACACGACCTCGACGGCGAGAACACCGCGCTGCTACGGTCGCGAAGGCTGTCCGCCGTCCTGCACCACGACCTGCGTACGGACATGCGCCGCGCCTGCCACGCGGTGATGCAGGCACAGGGCGCGTTGCCGGGACCGGTGCGGACAAATCCGTCGGCGATACAGGTCATCACGCCGCACAACGCGCCGCCGGTGGAATTCTGAGATTTCTCGGGTACCGGTTGTCCGGAACCGGATCAGCCGTTCGTCACGCTGGTGAGTCACGACCTTTGAGGAGCAGAGATGAAGTACATGATGTTCGTCTGCACCGACACCGAGCCGGAGACCGACGAGACGGATATACCCGATATCGAGGTGTGGGTGGCGAATAACGACGCCCGCGGCCGCCGGGTGCTCGGCAGCGTCCTGGCGCCGCCCGCCGCGGCCACCACGGTACGGGTGCGCAAGGGCGAGCTACTGATCTCGGACGGCCCGTTCGCCGAGACCAAAGAGGTGATCGTGGGCTTCGACATCATCGAGTGCGCCGACCTGGACGAGGCGATCGAGGTCGCCCGCACCCACCCCACGGCGTGGACCGGCCGGATCGAGCTGCGCCCGTTCGTCGACATGCCGCGTGACTGATCCCCGTACGGCAGTCGCCGCCGCTGGCGCGGATTCCTATGCGCGGATCGTGGCCGCGCTGATCCGCGTCACCGGCGACTGGACCCTGGCCGAGGACTGCGCCCAGGAGGCGCTCACGCAGGCCCTGGAGCGGTGGCCCTCGGACGGCGTCCCGGCCAATCCGGGCGGATGGCTGATGACCGTCGCCCGCAACCGTGCGATCGACGTGCTGCGGCGCGCCTCGGTCGAGCGTCGCAAGCTGCGGGAACTCGCGATTCTCTCGGTGCCGGGTTCGTCGGAGCCGGGTCTCTCGGTGCCGGGTCTCTCGGTGCCGGGCGAGGCGTCGTCCGGCGTCGAGTCGGAGGAAGGTGAGGTCGTGGACGACCGGTTGCGGCTGATCTTCACCTGCTGCCACCCCGCGCTCGCGCTCGAGGCCCGGGTCGCGCTGACGCTGCGTACGGTCGGCGGCGTGCCGACGGCGGACATCGCACGCGCCTTCCTGGTCACCGAGTCGACCATGACCCGGAGGCTGACCCGGGCGAAGACCAAGATCGCGGACGCCGGCATCCCGTACCGGGTGCCGACCGGCCCGGCGCTGACCGAGCGGCTGCCCGGCGTGCTGGCCGTGCTGTATCTGCTGTTCACCCGCGGCTACAACGCCGACGGCGAGCCGGCGTTCGCGGACGAGGCGATCCGCCTGGCGCGGCTGCTCGCGCGGCTCATGCCGGAGCAGCCGGAGGTGTCCGGGCTGCTGGCGCTGTTCCTGTTCCAGCACTCGCGCCGCGACGCCCGGCGCGACGGCGACGGGAACCTGCTCACGCTCGAGAAGCAGGACCGCTCGAGGTGGGATCACGCCGCGATCGCGGAGGGCCTGGAAGTCCTGGCGGGGGCGCCCGGCGCCGGCCCGTACGCGCTGCAGGCCAAGATCGCCGGCTGCCACGCCACCGCGCCGTCGAGCGAGGCGACCGACTGGCCCAGGATCGCGACGTTGTACGACCAGCTCGCCCGGGTACAACCCACGCCGGTGATCGAACTGAACCGGGCCGTGGCGCACGGCTACGCGGACGGGCCGCAAGCCGGGTTGAGGCTGCTCGCCGCGGCCCGGGCCGGCGGTGTGCTGGACCGCTACATGCCGGCCGTGGCCGCGGAGGCGGAGCTGACCGCGCGCGCGGGCGACCGCAACCGTGCCGCCGACCTGTTCCTCGACGCCGCCGCCCTGGCGAACACCGAACCCGAACGCCGGGCGCTGCTCGAACGCGCCCACGAGGTATTAGGGGACTCCGATGAGTGAGACCGTACCGACCGTCGAGTTGAACACCGACTTCAGCGAGCCCGGCGCCGCGGCGGTGCCGTGGACGGACGTGGACGACGTGCTGACGAAGTCGGAGATGTTCTGGCTGTCGTCCGTACGCGGCGACAGCCGGCCGCACGTCACGCCGCTGCCGGCGATCTGGCTGGACGGGGTGTTGCACTTCTGCACGGGCGACCAGGAACAGAAGACCGCGAACCTGAAGGCCAACCCGAACTGCGTCCTGACCACCGGCACCAACCAGCTGCACTCGGGCCTCGACGTCATCGTGGAGGGCGTAGCCGAGCGGGTCACCGATCGTGCCCAGCTGGTCCGGCTCGCCGCGCTGTGGAAGTCCAAGCTGGACTGGGACTTCCAGGTCGGCGACGGCGTATTTCACGACGGGGCCGGCCGCACCGGGCTGGTCTTCGGCGTCGCGCCGGCGAAGGTGCTCTCGTTCGGCAAGGACCCGTACACCCAGACCCGGTACCGGTTCACCTCATGATCGTCATGCGACTCTGACGTCGTTCATCCGGACCGGCCGATGTTCGTGCAGCGACCGGGTGCAGGCTTCGGCGATCCAGCCCACCTCGACGGCGTCGGCCACCGTGCACGGGCTCTCCCGGGTACCGGCGACGACCTCGGTGAAGGCCGCTAGCTCGCGCCGGTAGGCCGTGGCGAACCGGTCCATGAAGAACTGGTGCGGCGGCCCGGCCGGAAACGTTGCGCCCGGCTCGACCGAACGCAACGGCAGCTTGTCCTCGAGGCCCACCGCGATGCTGTCCGCCGACCCGTGTAGCTCGAGCCGCACGTCGTACCCGCGCCCGTTGTAGCGCGTGTTGGAGACGACCGCGAGCGTGTCGTCGTCGAGTGTCAGCACCGCCGTGGCGGTGGCCGCGTCACCCGAATCCGCGAAGATCTCGTCGCCGCGGGTGCTGCCCGTGGCGTACACCTCGACGACGTCGCGGCGCGTGACGAACCGGATGATGTCGAAGTCGTGCACGCTGCAGTCCCGGAAGATTCCACCGGAGCCGGCGATGTACCCGGGCGGGGGTGGTGCCGGGTCCATGGTGGTCGAACGGATGGTGTGCAGCCAGCCCAGCTCGCCCCGCGCGACGGCCTCACGCGCCGCCACGAAGCCGGGGTCGAAGCGCCGGTTGTACCCGATCTGGACCCTGGCGCCGGCGCAGTGCCGGAGGACCTCGGCGGCCTCGGCCGCGCCTTTCGCGACCGGTTTCTCGCAGAACACCGGCAGGCCGGACTCGACGGCCGCGAGGATCAGCTGTGGATGGGCGTCGGTAGCGGCCGCGATGACCACCCCGTCGACGCCCGCCGCCAGCAGCTCGGCCGGGGACGCGACCGGCGTCGCACCGTACTTGTCCACGATCCGCTCGATCGCCGCCGGGATCGCGTCCGTGACGACGAGCTCGTCGACGGCGTCGAGGGAGCTCAGCGTGTCCGCGTGGAACGCGCCGATCCGGCCCAGCCCGATGAGACCCAGTCGCATGGTTTCCCCTCAGTCCGCCCCGCCTAACACCTGTTGGTCCCAGTCGATGACCGAACCGGTGACCACGCCGCTGCGTGGAGACAGAAGGAAGACCACGAAGTCGGCGATCTCGTCGACCTGGGCGAGCTTGCCCATCGGCAGGCTCTTCGCGGCGCGCTCCCGCCAGCCGTCATCGGCGCCGTGGAAGGTGCGCTGCGTGGCATCCTCGCCCTCGGTGTCGGTCCAGCCGATGTCCAGGCCGTTGATCCGGATCCGGTCGAAGCGGTGCGCGTGCGCCGCGTTACGGGTGAGCCCGGCGAGTCCGGCCTTCGCCGCCACGTACGGCGCCAGGTACGGCTGCCCGCCCAGCTCGGCCGTGGAGCCGATGTTCACGATCGTGCCCGGTTCGCCGCGGCGCAGCATGTCTGCCACCGCGGCCTGCATCAGGAAGAACGGGCCGCGCAGGTTTGCCGCGATGTGCGCGTCGAAGAGCTCTGGCGTGGTGTCGAGCAGCGTGCCGCGGGAGGTCAGCCCGGCCGCGTTGACGAGGCAGTCGATGCGGCCGAAGCGCTCGACCGTCGCGGCTACGGACGCCCGGGCGCTTGCTACGTCCGAGACGTCCGCTTGGACGTACGCGATGCCGTTCTCGCGCGCGAGCGCCTCGCCCACTTCCCGGCGCCGGCCGGTCACCACGACCGACGCGCCCTCGCGCACCGCGGCTCGCGCGATGGCCGCGCCCACCCCCTGCGTCCCGCCGCTGACCAGCACGACCTTGTCGCGCAGCAACTGCCCGTCCACGATCCCAGCATGCTGCCGTCACCGGGATGTAACAACCGCCGCGGCCCATCAAAACCACCTCAGCCGGTCAGTGTCTCCAGGCGCTCCATGAGGTAACCCGGCGTGCCCTCGGCGACCGTGAATTGGAGGTCGAAGATCGGCACGGTGGCGTTGCCGTCCGGCGTCGACTGCTCGATGAACGGCCGGCCGACCCACGGGTTGAGCTCCGGCGACAGGCGGACATCCGGCGAGCCCGGCTCCGCCCGGTTGTACTGCCATCGGGCGGCGGGCTTGTGCCGCCGCACCACCTCGCCGAAGTACCAGACGGCGCCGTCGACGAAGTCACGGTTTGCCGGCTCCTCGAACGCGTCCTCGGTCGGCAGGCGCCGCCGGACCAGCGCCTCGAGCGCGGTCCGCGAGGACGGCGACCAGCTCTACATCCGACGCCCCGCTGACGGTGAACGCGGAGTTCTTCGAGGTCAAGAACCTACCGCCGAGCGTCAAATGCGAGCAGACCGATGAGGTCGCCAAGGAGAACGTGACGGTCTACCAGCAGATCATCCTGCCCGAGCTGGAAAAGCAGGTGAACACGGATCCGGGGTACGCCGACCTGCGGCGCGTCTACCTGAGCCGGGTGGCGGCCGAGTGGCTGCGCCGGCGTGCCGCCACGAAGTCCACCGTGTTCACGCCGATCATCGGCAGCGGCGACGTCAGCCGGTGGCCGGCCCGTACGGCCTGGAGTTTCCAGGACGTCTACAAGAGCTACCTGAAGTCGTTTAACGAGGGCGACTACACCTACAAGCGGGACGTCGAGGATGGTGGCCAGACCATCACGGTGACGTTCACGATGGGCGGCGTCGACTTCTCGCAGGCGCCGCGCAAGCCGGTCATTGCCACGACCTTCAAGAAGGAGCACCCGACGCTGCCCGTCACGGTCAGTGGCTCCAAGAAGGCACCGCTGGCGTACGGCAGCAACGACGTCAACTTGACCTGGCTCGGCGGCGACGCGCAGCAGAACCACGCGGCTCCGCCGCCGACCAACCCGGCGTCGCCGGAGGGCCCCGGCCTGCCCATCACGGGCTCGCCGGTGGCCGCGGTGGCGGGTGTTGGTACGGTGCTGCTGGTCGCCGGCGTGGTGCTGCTTGCATGGTTGCGCCGCCGCCGGACGGTGTTCCGCGCCTGACGCCGCCGCCGTCCGCAGCAACGGGCGTATGCAAGGTTGATCATGGGGTTAGTGCGCGCCGGGACCGGTTCCGGTCCGCACTAACCCCATGATCAACCTGGGGGGCCCTTCATCGGCTCCAGCGCCAGCTGGGTCAGCAGCATGGGCGCGAGCAGGTTGAGCGACATGGTGGCGCCCCAAGCCTCCGGCGTGGCAGCCGGGAACTGCGCGCCGGGCGTCCAGCCGCCGGCATTGTTGATCAGAACGTGCGGCCCACCGTCATCGACGGCAACCCGCACCAGGCGACGCGCCTGCGCGGGATCGCGGACGTCCGCCGTCACGACGCGGGCGGTGACGCCACGGCGCCGCACCAGAGCGGCGGTACCCTCCGCGGCTGCCGTGTCGATGTCCACGATGACGACGCCGGCCCCGCCGTCGGCGAGTCCAACAGCGAGCGCGCGACCCAGACCGGAGCCGGCGCCGGTGACGACGGCAACAGTTTCGCTGAGTTCCATGGCCCGAACCTCAGTCGATGTCCACGATCTCGCGCCCCAGCGGCCAGAGCGCCGCCGGGACCAGCTTGAAGTTCGCGATCCCGAACGGGATTCCGATGATCGTCACGCACTGGACGATCCCGGCGCTGATGTGCGCGAGCGCCAGCCACCAGCCGGCCAGGACCAGCCAGAGCACATTCGCGATGGCGGAGCCCACGCCGGCCGACCGCTTGGTGACGATCGTCCGCCCGAACGGCCAGAGCGAGTACGACGCGAGCCGCAGCGACGCGACGCCGAACGGGATCGTCACGATCAGCAGAAAGCAGATGAGCGCGGCCAGGCCGTACCCGATTGCCAGGACGAGGCCGCTGCCGAAGATGAACCACAGGACGTTCAGGATGAATCGCACCCGTTCAGCATGACGGGCCCGCGCCAGCGCGAGGACGGCTACCCGGGTGCCGTCCAGACCCGGCCGTTGGTGGCGAGCAGGACCATGCCGGGCCGCCCGGCGACGGCCATCGACTTCCCCGCGCCGGCGGGTGCCCGCAGCGGCCGCCACGTCGCCCCGCGGTCGACCGAGAGCCAGAGGCCCGCGCCGGACGTGGCGATCAGCCGTGCTCCCAGAGCGGCCAGGGCTTGGACCCCGTCCGCAGCCTGCCCGAACGTGCCCTCCTGCGCGATCGTCGACCCGCCGCGCGACAAAGCCGAGGCGGGACCGCGCCACGCGCCTATCGTCTGGCCACGCGGGCCGACCGCGACGATGTCGTCGCCGATCCGGACGGCCCGCTGCAACTCGTTGTAGCTCGCATCGAACGGGACGCCGACCCGCGTGAACCGGCTGCCGTCGCGGGTGAGCCACACCGCCGGCTCCTGGCCGGCGCTGCCCTTGGCCGCGGACCCGCCGACGATCACCCATTGCCCGCCGGTGCCCGCGACGGCGTCGCGGGCCGCGGTCCGGTGGCTGGCATCGTTCGCGAGGCCGGGTGCACCCTCGAACAACCGGAAGCTGGCGCCGTCCCTGGACAGCCACACCGCCGCACCGCTGGTCCGGTTACCGGCGATCACGAACCCGGACGGCCCGGCGGCCAGGCGAGCCACGTTCACAGCCCGGTCCCCGCCGTACGTGTCGAAGGCGGCACTCACCTCGGCGAACCTGCCGTCCGCCAACCCGCGCCAGGTGCTGACGCGCGGGTTGCCGTGCGCCCCGCCGCGCCGGGCGCCGATCCCGGCGACGCGGCCGTCCGAGCAGGCCACGCTGTAGATCAGGTCCTCGGGTCCGTAGTAGCTGCCGGGCAACGGCATGAACGTCACGGTGCGCCACGTACGGCCGTCGGCGCTGGTCCATGCCGCGGGCCGGGTCGCGTCGCCGGCGCCGAGCACTCCGCCGACGACGTACCAGATGCCGTCGCAATCGGCGGCGTCAAGCACCGCGAGCCGTCCGGGCGTCCCGGGCGGCATCGGCAGCGTGGCCTCGGTCCACGCAAGAGAGGCCGGCGTTGGGGCCGGCGGCGGGGCCGGCGCCGTGCAAGCCGCGGCCAGGAACAGCGCGAGGCCGCTGGCGAGCAAGATCCGCCTGGAGGACATCCCGCGAGTGTACGAACCACATTCGTCCGGTCTGCGAGTCCGCAAGAAAACTATGACCGCGCGTAACAGCTGAGCAATCCCGCGAAAATTGTCGACAGAACCTTGTGAACAACGGTGGCGCGCCCTATGGTCCAGATCACTCTCCCTGCGCTCTCCCTCCCACAGAAATGAGTCATTCGATGTCAGTCATGGCGAGGCGGCCCAGTGGGCCGTCCCGATGGGCGGCGGTGGCCACCGCATCCGTCGCCGGCCTGAGTCTGATGCTCGGCGGCGCCCCGTCGGCGTTCGCCGGCGTTCACGCGTCCACCCCCGTCGTGACCCGCGCCGCGCTTGACCCGGCATTGGTCGCCGGCCGCGGCGCCATCGTCGACTTCGCCGAGCAGGAGGCGGAGAACGCGACGACGAACGGCGTGGTCATCGGCCCGGACCGGACCGCGTACACGCTGCCCTCGGAGGCGTCCGGTCGCACGGCCGTCAAGCTGACCCCAGGCCAGTACGTCGAGTTCACGCTGCCGAAGGCAGCGAATGCGATCACCGTGCGGTACAGCCTCCCGGACGCGCCGTCCGGCGGTGGCATCACGGCGCCACTCCGCGTCGCGGTCAACGGCGGCGCCCCGAAGACCATGACGCTGACGTCGCAGTACGCGTGGCTGTACAACCAGTACCCGTTCTCCAACGACCCGAATGCCGACCTGTTGCACCCGGACTGGTGGATCACCGAATGCGCCTGCGTGCCGAACGCCACGACGCCGCCGCCGGTGATCACCAAGCCGTTCCGGCCCAGCCACTTCTATGACGAGCAGCGCCTGCTGCTCGGCCGGACCTACCGGGCCGGCGACAAGATCCGGTTCACCGCGCCCGCGGGCAGCAACGCCGCGTGGACGGTCATCGACCTGCTCGACTCGCAGCTGGTCGGCCGGCCGCACGTCGAGCCGGTAGCGGCGAACGTGCTCCTGTTCGGCGCCGACCCGACCGGCCGGCGCGACTCCGCACCGGCGATCGACCGGGCGATCGCGTTCGCGAAGAAGGCGCACCTCAAGGTCTACATCCCGCCCGGCACATACCAGGTCAACCGCCACATCATCGTCGACGACGTGACGATCGAGGGCGCCGGCAGCTGGTACACGATCATCAAGGGCCACGAGGTGGCACTCAGCACCCCGGCTCCCGACCAGTCGGTGCACACCGGCGTGGGCTTCTACGGCAAGTACGTGGCGGACGGTGGCAGCCGCAACGTCCATCTGTCCGGCTTCGCGATCGAGGGCGACGTCCGCGAGCGCATCGACACCGACCAGGTCAACGGCGTCGGCGGCGCGATGAGCGACTCCACCATCGACGGCCTCTACATCCACCACACCAAGGTGGGCCTCTGGTTCGACGGCCCCATGTCGAACACGACGGTGACCAACAACGTCATCGCCGACCAGATCGCGGACGGGCTCAACTTCCACACCGGCGTCACCAACTCGGTGGTGTCGGACAACGTCGTCCGCAACACCGGCGACGACGCGCTGGCCATGTGGTCCGAGAAGACCGCGAACGCCGGCAACGTCTTCGACCACAACACGATCCAGACTCCGGTGCTCGCCAACGGCATCGCGCTCTACGGCGGCACGGACCTCACCGTCTCGAACAACCTGATCGCAGATCCGATCCGCGAGGGCAGCGCCATCCAGATCGGCTCCCGCTTCGGCGCGGTCGCGTTCACCGGCGGGGTGTGGATCACGGACAACACCACGGTCCGCGCCGGCACGTATGAGCTGAACTGGAACATCGGGCTCGGCGCCATCTGGCTCTACGCGCTGGAGCGGAACATCGACGCGAACATCCAGGTAGTCGGCGACAACTTCCTGGACAACACGTACAACGCGATCATGCTGGTCAGCGACTTCCCGGTGAAGGACCTCTACTCGATCACCAACGTGCACTTCAAGGACATCAAGATCGACGGTACGGGCACCAGTGTGCTCAGCGCCCGGGTCAAGGGCTCCGCGTCGTTCGAGAACGTCGACGCCCGCAACGTCGGCGCGGTCGGCATCAACAACTGCGGATCCTTCAACTTCCCGCCGACCGGATCGGAGTTCTCGGTGGTCGACCTCGGCGGCAACGACGGCGGCGGCACCACCGGACCGTGGATGGCCGCGTGGGAGCTCCCGAACACGATCACGTGCGACGACCGGCCGCCGGTCGTCCCGCCGCCGCCCCCGTCGGGCTGGTGACCGCGCGCGGGTGGGCGGCTCGGCCGCCCGCCCACGCGCCCGGCTACTACGCCGTCGCCGGACTTTGCTCGGTGAGCCGGTTCTCGTCGTCGTCGGACGGCACCGGGCGGTCGCCGCGGGGCAGTAGCAATACCATGATCGCCATCAGTACGGACACGATCGCGATGCCGAGGAAGATGTGCTGCACGGCGGCGGTCAGCCGGTCGGCGTCGACATGGCCGTTGCGCAGTGCGTTCGCGCCCACCGTGGCGTTGGCGATCGCGCCGAACACAGCGACGCCCAACGAACTTCCGAGCGAACGCAGGAAGATGTTGTTGGCCGTCACCACACCGCGCTCGCTCCAGCCGACGCTCGCCTGCGCCGCGACCAGCGTCGGCGGCGCCGTCAGGCCCATGCCGAGGCCGATGATCAAGCAGAACAGTGCTACTTCGTACACGCTGGAGTGCCGTCCGAGCAGGAGCAACAGCGCCGACCCCACGACGACGATCGAGGTGCCGATCAGCGCGCAGCCCCGGAAGCCCACCCGGAGATAGACCTTCCCGGCCTGACTCGCCGCTATGGGCCAGCCCAGCAACAGGGTGGCCAGCGCGAACCCGGCCACGAGCGGGCCGGTGCCGAGCACCTCCTGGACGTACGTCGGGACGTACGAACTCAGGCCGAGCAGGATCGCACCGACGCCGACGGAAATCAGCCCGGTCACCACGAGCAGCCTCCGGCGGAGGACCCACAGCGGCAGGATCGGTTCGGCCGCGGTCCGCTCGACCACGCCGAACGCGATCAGCGCGGCGACGCCCACCACGAGGATCGCGATACTGGCCGGGGAGTCCCACGCCCATGCCTGGCCGCCCTCGAGGACGCCGAGGATGACGAGGGTGAGGCCCGTGGTGAGCAGCGCCGCCCCGCGGTAGTCGATGCTTGGACGGCTCCGCTCCACCCGCTCGTTGAACGCCCGCATGATCACGCCGCCCGCCAGCAGGCACAGCGGGATGTTGATGAAGAAGATCCAGCGCCAGGAGACGTACTCGCTGAAGACGCCGCCGAGCGTCGGCCCGACGACCGACGAGACGCCCCACACGCTGGCGATGTAGCCCTGCACCTTGGCCCGTTCCTCAACGGAGTACAGGTCGCCGACGATCGTGATCGTGGTCGGCATGATGGCACCGGCGCCGAGGCCCTGCACGACCCGGAACGCGATGAGCACCGCCATGCTCCAGGCCACGCCGCACATGATGGAACCGATCAGGAACAGGCCGATGCCCCACAGCACGACGGGCTTGCGCCCGAACAGGTCCGACAACTTGCCGTACACCGGCACGGACACCGCCTGGGCCAGCAGGTAGATGGAGAACAGCCAGGGAAACTCGGCGAATCCTCCGATGTCCCGCACGATCGACGGCACCGCGGTGGCGATGATCGTCGAATCGATTGCCACCAGTGCGGTGGCGAGCATTACCGCGGCCAGGATCGGGCCGCGTTCGGAGCGCAGCCCGACGGTATTCGACGTCGGCACGAGGGAACCTTCCGCTAGTCGGCGGTCGCGATGCGGTCCAACCACTCCGCGAGCAGCCCACGTTCCCGCTCGGTCAGCACCGTTGCCTCCGGCAGGACGGCCCGCAGCGCGATCGCGCTGCTCACCGCGTTGCTTTCCCTCGAACCGTACGGCGGAACATCCGTGGTCACGGTTGTGATAACCGACTCACGCGCCAGCCTGGACAGCGCTGGGTCCCGCCGCTCGGGCGGTAGGGCGATCAGCGTCAGCGTCGTACCCGAGCCGGCGGCGTGGATCAACTGCGCCGCGCGTACCTCGCTCACCCGAAGCCGACCGGCCTCGGCGATCCGCCGTACCTGTTTGGCCAGGATGTCGGCCGCCTCCCGAGCGGCGGTCCACTCCACGCCGGGCCTGGGCTCGCCGTAGATCAGGGTGTAGAACGCCGGCTGGGCGAGCCCGAAGCCGACGTGCAGGTCCCAACCCTTGCGCAGATCCTCGACCGGATCGGCGGTCTGCTCCAGCGCGCTCTTACTGCGCAGGTACGTCTCGAAGCCGTACCGGGCGACCGCGTCGAGCAGGCCCCGCTTGTCCCCGAAGATCCGGTAGATCGTTGGGGCCTGCACCCTCGCCGCGGCGCTGACCGCCCGCGTCGACACAGCTTCACGGCCGCCCTCGGCGAGCAGCGCGGCAGCGGTCTCGATGATCCGCTCCCGCGTGCTCTGCGCCGTCATGCTACCGACGATAACACCCAGCTGTTAGCACCTACCCGGCGCGTGCTCGTGACAGCAGTGCCGCGGATGCGGATGCGGCGCGCAGGGCCCGTCCGGCCCGTCCGGCAGGAGGACGGCGCCGATTCCCGGCCGCGCGGCCGCCTGGGCCTTCGCGACCAGAGCGGCCGCGGCATCACGACCGTTCTCTCCGGTACGGGACATGCGCGCCGCGATGAGCCCCGCCACCACCGGCGTCGCGAACGACGTCCCGCTCCAACTGGCCATCGTCGAAAACGTGGCCGTCTGTCCCGCGCGCGGTGGTTCCTGGTATGTCAGCGTTCCTTCCGGGAACGCGTTGATCAGGTGTTGCCCCGGCGCGTAGACGTCGACCCAGCCGCCGAAGTTGCTGAAATGCGCCCGCGATCGCCCGTCCGATGCGAGCGCACCGGCGGACACCGTCCACGGTGACGCGGCCGGCCAGAACTGTTTGCGTTGCCCGTCGTTGCCGGCCGCCGCCACAACGGCGACGCCCTTGTAGCGCTGAAGCGTGTCGTCGTAGAAGCGGTTGAGCAGTAACGGGCCGTTCACACAGTCGGCCGTCGTGCCGCCCGACAGGTTGATCACATCGGGACTGTCGAGGCGTAGCGTCCGCCCGAGTGCGCGTACCAGGTCCTTCTCGAAGACGACGCCGAGCGGACGGAAGGCTCTCCGGACGATCACGTCCGCCCCGGGTGCGATCGACCGCACCACGCCGGCGATGAACGTGCCGTGGCCCGCGTACGGAAGGAGGGTGTTGCCGCTGATGCCAGGATCTCCGTCTCCACGCACACCGCGCAGCCACGGAAGCGCCGCGGTCCGGTCGTCGAAGCCGGTGTCCAGAATGACGACCCGGACTCCGGTTCCGGCCGCGCGATCGGCCGCGACGGCCGGGTCGGGCGCCGACCCGGCCGCGACGGGGACGGGTTCGTCGGCCGGGCAACTGCCACCGGTGCTCGTGATGTGCACCAGGAATTCCGGCGCGCCGGCGTCGGTGCCGAACGCGCGGCGGATGATGCGAAGGGTCGACAGCACGCCGGCGTCCGGCCTGAGCCGGATCCACTGGACGCCGTATTGGACGTCGCCGTCCTCGGGAGGCTCGTCCTCTCCCGGCTCGCGATCGTCTTCCAGGGGCTCTTCCTTGATCTGCCGCGGTTCGTCATCCGGTTCGGGAAGGCGGCCGGCTCTCCGGAGCAGGTCCCGGACGCGGGGCGCGAGCTCGTCCGGCACCAGAACGAAGTCCTTCCGGACGAAGTACTCGACGCCGGTCTCTTGCCAGGTCTCCGGGCCCGGTTCGACCCGGTCACCGTATCTCTCGAGGATGAGCCGGACCTGGGCTTCCTGCCTGGTCTCCTCGCGCCGTTCCGGCGTCGATCCGTCATCAGGGTCACGTGGTTGCACGGCTGGCTCCCTAGGGGGTGCGGGTTTCTACACTGACGAAATGGCCGATGGCGACGAGCTGCTCCGGCTGGCGCTGTCCCGCCCGGCCGACGCGCTCGCCGAGGCCGGCCGGATCCTCGCCGGCGCGGCCGACCAGAAGACGGCGTCCGTCGCGCGCCAGGCTCGGGCCATCGTCCTGCGCGACTCGGGCCGCTTCGCCGAAGCCGTCACCGAGCTCCACCTGGCGCTGGGGCTGGCGCGCGCGTCCGGCGATCACGAGCGGGAGATCGACGTGCGAGCCACCCTTGGCGTGGCGCTGGTCATGGCGGGGCGAACCGCGGCCGGGTTGGCCGCGCTCGACGCCGCAGCTGCCGCAAGCACCGGTCGGCTGGCCGGCCGGGTGCTGATGCGGCGCGGCTACCGCCTCGCGACGCTGGGGCGCCGGGACGAAGCGCTGGCCGACCTCAACCGGGCGATCATCCTGCTCCGCCGGGCCGGGGACTCGTTGTGGGAGGCGCGAGCACGCACGAGCCGGTTCGGCGTGTACGCGCACCTGGGCCAGGCAGCTCGCGGCGATCGCGATCTGACCATCGCCGAGGGTCTGTACCTCGAAGCGGGACAGGAACTGGAGGCGGCGATGACGATCCACAACAAAGCGGATCTCGCCGTTCAGCAGGGCGATCTGCCGGCCGCTCTGGCCTACCTCGACGAGGCCGAGCGGCGCTACGTCGAGTTGGGCTTCACGTCGTCCGATCTCGTCTTTGACCGGTGCAAGGTGCTGCTCGCGGCCGGCCTCGCCGTCGAGGCACTGGCGGAGGCCGATGCAGGTGTCGACCGGCTCACGGAAGGATCGGCCGACAAGGCGGAGTTGCTCTTCGCCGCGGCGCGCGCCGCGCAGGCCGCCGGCCGGCCCGCGGACGCGGCGGTACGCGCGAGCGCGGCGCGCGACCTGTTTCGCCGGCAGCATCGGGCCTGGTGGACGGCGCGGGCCACGTTCGTGCTGGTGCAGTCGCGGTACGACGCAGGGGTGCGGGACGGGCGGATCCGAGCGCAGGCGGGCCGCATCGCGGATCGGCTCGACGAACTCGGTGCCGAGGAGGCACCGGCCGCGCACCTGCTCGCCGGCCGGCTCGCCGCCGCGGCCGGTCGGCCGGCCGAGGCCGATCGGCATTTGGAGCGGGCGGCACGCCTGCGCCGCCGCGGTCCCACATATGGACACGCGGCCGGATGGCTCGCCCAAGCGATGCGGGCGGATGCGCGCGGCGCCACCGCCGCCGCGCTCAACGCATGCCGGCGCGGCCTGCTCGCCGCCGCGGAGCATCAGCAACGGCTCGGCGCCGTCGAGCTCAGGGTGCATGCCGCCGGGTACGGGATCGAACTGGCGGCGATCGGACAACGACAGGCGGTACGCCGCGGTGATCCGCGCATGCTGCTGCTGTGGAGCGAACGGTGGCGCGCCGGCGCGCTCGCCCCGGTCGCGACGCACCCCCCGGACGACGGCGAACTCGCCGCCGACCTGGCCGCACTGCGCGACGTGATGAGCCGGCTCGACGACGCCCGCGCCGCCGGAGCCCCGACCGACCGCCTCGACGCGGATCGCCGCCGTCTCGAGCAGGCCATCCGATCTCGTACCCGGCGGATCGCCGGCGGTTACCCGGATCAGTCGGCGGCGGAGCGCCCGGGCGCGGGGGAGATCCTCGATCGTCTGGACGACTACCTGCTGATCGAGCTGGTGGCGCTGGATGGCGTGCTGTACGCGATCACCGCGCGGACGGGCCGTACGCGGATGCATGTCGTCGGTCCGATGGCAGCGGCCGTCCGCGAGGTGGAGCTGGCCCGCTTCATGCTGCGCCGGCTGGCCCGCGGGCGCCCGCCGCCCGACTCCGTCACGCGCCTGCACATCGCCGGTCACCGGCTCGAGGAGGCGCTGCTCGGCCCCGCCGCGTCGGAGCTGGACGGCCGTCCGGTGGTCATCGCGCCGCCGGGTCCGCTGCACGCCGTGCCCTGGGCCATGCTGCCCAGCCTGCGGCGCATCGCCTGGGGCGTCGCCCCGTCGGCGGCCACGTGGCTGCAGGCGCGGCAACGTCCCGCGCCGCGCCGTCGCCGTACCGTGATCGTCGTGGGTCCCGGCCTGCCGGGCACCCGCGCCGAGGTCTCGACGATCGCCCAGCAGTACCGCGATCCGGTGATACTCGCCGACGGTCAGGCGACCGCGGTCCGGGTGCTCGCCGCGGTGGACGGCGCGACGACCGCGCACATCGCCGCGCACGGCGTCTTCCGGGGTGACAACCCGCTGTTCTCGTCGCTGCGGCTCGATGACGGACCGCTTACGATCTATGACCTCAGCCGGCTGCGCCGAAGTCCGCACCGGATGATCCTCTCCAGCTGCGAATCCGGCGTCGCCGCGCCGATGGCCGGTGACGAGCTGTTGGGGATGATCAGCGTGCTCGTTCCGCTCGGCACCGCCAGCCTGCTGGCCAGCGTGGTTCCGGTGAACGACGTCGCGGCCGCGCCGCTGATGGCCGACTTTCACGCCGGCCTGCGACCCGGCAGAGGCTTCGCCGACGCGATGTTGCACGCCCGGTCGGGGTTGGCTGATGATCCGGTCGGCGTCGCGACCGCGTTGGCCTTCGTGGTGCTGGGCCGCTGAGCGCTGTCGGCTCATATGGTGACCCAGACGGTGGTGACCGGCGCACCGTCCGCCGAGCGGCACCGCAGCCGCACCGGGCCGTGCCGGACGTCGTCGACGATGAACCGGCCGAGATCGTCGACCTCGATGAGCCGGCGTTCCCCGGTCGACTCCAGGTAATACTCGTCGCCGGACGCGCCGGAGAACTGGCCGATCAGCCGCATCCGGCCGTGCTCCTCGTC
>DASYTU010000136.1:0-26609 GCA_036001925.1 Actinoplanes sp. | reverse complement strand
TGTCGTGCAGGGAAAGCAACAGTGGGCGAATCGCGGCTTCGCCGAACGTGCCGAGTGCGCCGACGGCACGCCAGCGGACGTCGATATCGGCATCCTTGGCGGCCTCGGTCAGGGCCTTGGCGGCGGCCGGGGTGTCCACTGCGGCTAGGGCGCCGGTGGCCAGCGATCGGACTCGCTCGTCCTTGTCCCGCAAGGCTTTGGTGAACGTCGGGAGGGTTCTCGCGCCGCCGATCTGGCGCAGTGTGGCGAGCGCAGCCAGGCGGACCTCGGCGTCGGGCTGGGCGGCTGCGTCGAGGAGGCCCGGAATCGCCGGCGGGCCGATCCGAACCAGCGCCGCACCCGCCGAAGAGCGGACCCCGGCGTGTGCGGAGTGGAGTGCCTGGAGCACGCCCGGGATCGCCGGCGGGCCGATCGCCACCAGCCGGTCGGTGATGGACTGCCGGCGGTAGCCCTCGACCTCCGGGTGGCGGAACCTTTCCAGCAGCAGCTCGTATTCCGGCCGAATGAAGGCGGCAAGTGCCGGATCGAGCTCCGGGTTGAGGCGCTCGACCATCTCGTAGACCGGCTCGAGGCGCTCGTGTTGCCAGAGGTAGGCCTCGGCGCGGCCGTTCTCCTCCCATTCTCTCGCGGCGGCGCGGACGCGGCGGAGGAGGCGGAGGTCGTCGCGGATGAGTTCGATCCAGTCGCTGAGGCGGGTCCAGCTGGTGAACAGGGCCTCGTGCGCGACGGAGACCACCGGTGGCTGGCCGGGTTCGGCGCTGCGGACGAGGAGGCGTGCGTCGGTGAAGACGTCGACGAAGCGGCGGGTGGGTGGGTCCACGGCGACCTGGGAGAGGGGGGCGCGGCGGCGGGCGGCGAGGCCTTGGTCGTCGATTTCGACGAGTTCGCGGAAGACCTGGGAGAACACGGTTTGCGTGGCGTCGTCGAGGCGGTTGGTGAAGACGTCTTCGGCGCGGGTGCCAATGGCGCCGCGGACTCCGCCGAGCGCTTCGTACGCTGCGTGGCTGAGCGTGCGGCTGGTGCCGCGGTTGCGATACAGCTCGTCCAGCGTGTAGGCGAGGAGCGGGAGGGCGCCGGGGTCGCGGCCGGTGTCGGCGAGGATGCGGCCGGGTAGCCCTTCCTCGAAGGTCAGACCGGCCCGCTCGGCGGGGCGCATGATCATGTCGAAGAGGGTGTCGCCGGGGGTGGCGAGGGGGAACTGGCCGTGCTCCAGCAGGCCGGCGAGGGCGGGGACATCCACGCAGCGGTGGTAGAAGTCGGATCGCATGGTCACGACGACCCGGCACCGCGGCGATCCCGACGCCGCTACCAGGAGGGTCACGAAGGGCTCGACGTGATCGGGGCCGACGGTGGTGAACAGCTCCTCGAACTGGTCGATGAACAGCAGCGTCTCGGTTCCGGGTGGTTCGCCGATCAGGGTCCGGCCGAGGTATTCGACGATCCACTCGGGGCGTTCCTCGAGGTCGCCGGCGATCTCCCGGGGAACGCCGCCGATCAGCGGTGCCAGTTTCACCGCCAGTGCCAGGAACGGGTTGTCGCCCAGTTCGCCGGGCGTGATGCGCAAGCCGTTCCACTGGTTCGATTTCGGGTCGTGGTCGGGTAGTAGCCAGTCCGGTACGTCGGGCAGCGCGCCGCCCGCGAGCCTGGGTAGGAGCCCGGCCCCGACCAGGGACGACTTTCCCGAACCGCTCGCTCCCACCACGGCGAGGAACCGGCTGCCGGCCAGCCGGGCCAGCAGCTCGTCGACCTCCCGGCCGCGGCCGAAGTAGATCGGCGCGTCGCGCGAGGTGAACGCGCGCAGACCGGGGAACGGCGATCCCTCCCACAGCGGAGCCGGGGCCGCCGCCACGGCCGGCTCGTCTTCTTGCGCGACCAGCCGGCCGACCAGGCTTCTCAGGTCGGCGGCGAGCTCGGTGCGGAACTCCTCCGTGGTCCGGTACTCCTTGTGGCCGCGGAGGATCGCGCCGGTCGCGGGATCGCGGAGGCGTTGGAAGAACTCGCGGACCAGGCGGGCCTGGCGCCAGCGCTGGTCGGCGTCGGGGTCGTCCGGGTCGATCGGTGCCATCGGCAGGCGGCGGTACAGGAGGACCGCGGGCCGGCCGGCGAGCGCGTCTTCGAACTCCCACTCGCTGCCGGAGTGGTATGGCTCTCCGTTCGGTTTCCGGTACTCGGGATGTGGCAGGGGCGTGCCCATCCGTGACCAGAAGAGGACCACGACGATGTCGCATTCGGACGGTCGGGGCAGGCCCTCGTCGATGGAGGCCTGCGGGGTGCGGGTGGCGAGGATCGGCGCGCCGCCGCCGGGCCGGTCCCATGCCACGACCTCGATCTCCGCGCGGCCACGCAACCCGGGTTCGTAGCCCAGGCCGTCGATCACCTGCCGAGCGACACCGCGCTCGTCCCCGACGTCGCCGGGCGAGGAGACGAACAATCGGACGCGGCGCACCCCGGCACTCTATGCGACGGGAAAGTGCGATGAAGGGGGCCTTTCTCTCGCTGGGCGTGAGGAAGGTCCCCTTCATCGCCCTCCTAGCCGAAGGCGCGCGGCCGGCCCACGTCGGGTTTGGTGTAGTCGCAGACGCCGGTGGGGAAGATCTGCTTGAGGCGGGACACCTCCGACGTGCTGGGGTGCCAGGAGCCGTAGAGGCCGTGGGCGATGGCGCGCTCGACGGATTGGAGGGCGCACTTGTAGTGCTGCTCGTCGAACGGGCCGCCGGCGACGGTGCGGGAGGTGCCGTGGATCTCGAACCGCTGGGTGCACGGGCCGGCGGGGCCGGAGTCGAGGATGCCGCGCCAGGAGTCGGTGCCACGGTGGATCAGCGTGCCGTCGGTGGCGAAACAGCTGTCCACGGCCTCGGCGGGTTTGCTGCCGGCGGCGCCGCGTTCGGGGTGGGCGCGGAGGTTGGCCATCCACTGGTCCATCACGGCCAGCGCCATCGGGGTCTGGTCGAAGGCGCGGGCCGGGCGGGCGTCGGTGAACCAGATGACCTGGTTCGCGGCGGTGTGCTGGCGGTCCAGGATGCGCTGGCGGGAGGCGAACGACTGGCGCGCGTTGTGCATGTCCAGCTCGGCGTCGAGGTAGTGCCGCCAGTCGATGACCGGGATGTCGATCCGGCCGTCGAAGACCAGGCCGGAGCGGTACGCGGCGCGCATCGCCTCGACGTTGCCCTCGGTGCGCGGGGCCACGCCGTCCGGCCCGGGCACGGTCCCGTTCCGGGCGCTCCAGACGTCCACATCGGACGGGCAGAGCGCGGCGATGAACGGGCAGCCCTCCTGCACGTTCTGGTCCGGCGGCTTCCACCCGCCGACGGAGGCGTTGAGGTCGAGGAACTCCGCCGGCGTGAGGTTCCCGCCGGCGAGCGCGCCGAGTCCATATTGGACACCGATGTTGTCCCAGGTGGACCGGGCGAAGCCGGTGACCGGGTCGCGGCCGTAGACGTTCACCGCGTCGTTCCAGTGCGTCCACTCGACGGCGGCCTGCTGCTCCGGGGTGATTCCGGGCGCGGTGCCGAACTTCGGGTTGAGCGCCAGCGGGGACAGGCCCCGCCAGCCCTTGACGCACTCGCTCGAGCCCGGGGCGGCCAGCCACGGGGTCAGCGGCTGGTACGGGTTCGCCACGGTGTCCGAAGAGGACAGTCCTTCGAGCTGGGTGCGGTTGGACCAGGTGCGCCACTTGGAGGTCGGGTCGGCCCGCACCTTCAGGTCCATCCAGCGTTCCAGCAGCTCGCAGTCGCCGACGTGGATGGTCTGGGTGACCATGTCCGGGTAGGAGTACTGCGGGATCGCGGCGTCCAGCAGGCCCGGGTGGTTCTGGCCGTACACGTACTGCTGGATTCCGCCGCCGGAGCCGCCGAGCCCGACGGTGTAGTCCGGGTCGTCGTACTCGGTGACGAACCGGGACTTGACCATCAGCGCGGTCTCGCCGCCGAGCACGAGGTTGTAGTGCGTGTTCGTCTTCGTGCCGGTGGACCAGGCGATCGCGTAGCCCTGCCCGAGGCCGTACACGTACCGGGACTCGCCCTGGTTGTTCGAGCCCTGGTAGTGCCCGATCGCCACGCCGCCGCCGAAGTAGTAGGTGAGCCTGCGGTTCCACGCCGGCAGCGCCGACGGCCCGGTGCCCGCGGGGTCGAGCACCGCGATCGTGTAGATGAACCGGTTGATCGTGCCGCGCTCCCAGCGGATCACGAAGTCGACCGTGGCGCCGGTGCTGGTCGTGGTCTGGCTCATGTCCGCCGGGCGCGGCGCGTTCCGGTCGAACGGCAGCCAGGCGCCGCCGGTGGACCGGTAGTAGTAGCCGACCTGGGTCGCCAGCGAGCAGTTGCTGTCCAGGAACGGCCCGGCGAGGTCGAACCCCGCCAGGTGCGCAGGCGTCGAGCAGAAGAAGTCGGGCTGCTGCGGCCCGGAGAAGACCGGCCCGGTGACCGGGTGGTTGACCAGCTGCAGCCGCGCCCGGTCGTGGAACCGCGCCCGCGCCTCCACCGTGCTCACGCCGAGCGGCAGGCCGCGCAGCACGCCCTCGAGCGCGTGCGGCGCCTGGTCGTCGGGCGCCAACGACGAGCTGACATCCGTGCCGTTGACCGAGACCCGCACGTCGTCAAGGTCCGTCCGGGCCGGTACGACGACCCGGATCCGGGCCGCGCCACCACTGACGTACTGCGCCGGGCCGGAGAGCACCTCGAGCCGCAGGCCGCCGTGCCGGTCGAGGTCCAGCGGATCCGCGGCGCTCACGCCGGCTGCCGTCATGCCCATCGCCACTGCTAACGCGACCACACCGATTCGGCGACCCACCGCGTCCTCCGGCCCTCGTCGTTGAAGTCTCCCGGCACGGTCACGCTAAGGCCCGGCTTCGAAGACCGTCAACGGCCGAACGGCTCAGGGCCGGCCGAGGCAACCACGCTGTCCCGGCCGCATCCCTGGGCGTGCGAGAGGGGAAGCACTGAGATGAGACGTCACATCGGAATACTGGCCGGACTGACCTCGAAGTCGGCGCGCTGCAGTTCCACCTGGCTCGCCTCGTCAACGGCCACTACGAGGCAGATCCCGCCGATCGCCATGCGACCATCGGCACAGACGGGCGGCCGACCAAGCGCCGCACCCGCGACGAACTGATCGTCGCCGCGCTTGACGCCGGACTGACCGATCCCAAGCCGAACGCCGAACTACGAATCGACGGCAACAATCAGATCACCGCGGTGTCGGAACTGTACGCACCATAAGCGGCGTGGCCTGCTCGTCCCCCGGGGTGGCAGGCTGCGATCCGTGAACCCGATCGTTGCGCAGGCGTTGACCATCGCTGGTGTCCTGCTTGGCTCGGCCGCCACGTTCGTCGTCACCTCCACCACCGAACGGACCCGTTGGCGACGTGCGCAGTCCGCCCGATGGGACGACAAACGCCTCATCGCCTATTCGGAGCACGCCAACGCGGTCAAGCACATGGTCCGGCTGTGCCGCCGGATCGCGGAGACCAAGCGCCTGCTCCCCACGGGCGAGCCCATCGACCTCGTCTCCGCGTTCGCCGCCTTCGCCGAAGGCGAGACCCAACGCGCCCTGAAATGGGAACCCGTTCTGCTCCTCGGCGAGCCAGCCACGATCTCCGCCGCCAAAACATGGTACGAACAGGTATGGCGACTGGAGCGCATCCTCCGCGAAGAACACCCCGACAAATCCGTGTTCATCAACGCCTACTCGGACGCCATGCGACTGCGCAACGAGTTCTACGCCCACGCCCGCAAGGACCTCAACATCACCTCCGGACCCCTACCCGAGCGCCAGGGGTTCGGCCAATCCCTGCCACCATCCCTCGATCACCCCGCCACACCCTGACGACCGATCAGCGGCAATAGAAGACGTTCTCGTTCCACTACGGGGGGTTTATGGCGGTGAGCATGCGGGCGAGCTTCCATGGCCGAGGGCCCCAGGCGGCGAGCTTTCCTCCAAGAAGCGGTTTCCACAGTCCTTGTCGGCCGATGAACACCAGCATAAGAGCGCAGGGATCGGCAGAGATGTGGGCGTCTATGTCACGTGCGCCCGCCGTGTCGAGCGTCAGCGAACCGCGGTCGAAGACCATCACCGTGCGGCCGCCTCCACGCAGGCGTAGTTCGAAGCGTGCTCGGAAGGATCCGGCCTTCTCCTGGTTCACGAAAGCGGTGGGCGGCAGGGCCGCGATCAGCGGAAGCGCGGCGCCCTCGACCGCGAGCAGTGCGTGGTGACGCTGTATCGACCATGGGCGCCCAGTGACGCTGGCGATGTCATGGCCGTGGATCAGACATTCCTCGAGCAGGTGACATGCCACCGCCGAAGGCGCCAGGCGGACGCCTTGCAGCCAATCGACGGCGCCTGCCCGGGAACGCGACGCGACGTCATCGAACTCGTTTGCCAGCGCGCCGATGCGATCTGCGAGTACGGCTGGGTCCCGTTCGCCGTCCTCAGCCAGCATCTTCGCGTTGACCTCGGCCATTCCCGCCGCCGTCACTATGGTTTCCGGCACCGGCCTTCCGGCGACAGCGTCGGTGTCGAAGCGAAAAACATGAGATAGGTGAGCCGCGACATCACCCACCGTCCACGTTCCGACCGAAACGGAGTTGACGTCAGGGACGCTCCGCACCAGTGTGACGAGGCTGGACACAACGTCCCGCAACGCCGCACGGGCCTGAGCCAGGACGTCGGGGCCTGTGGTGTCCGTCATCGATTCACTCCCGTGGTGTGTTCCGCCGGACGTCCCCGCGAGTGCACGGCACGCCGGGCCCGAACCGCCAGTCGCGGATCGCGGCCGCGAACCGGTCGGGCGCGTCGGACTGCACGAAGTGGCCGGCGCCCTCGACGATGACGGTGTGGTGGTCGGCGAAGACCTGCTCCCATCGCTGTCGCTCCTTGGCCCGGAGGGCGACGTCGGCATCGCCCCAGACGATGAGCGTCGGGAGTGACGCGAGGTCTCCAAGCCCGGTCTCGACACCGGCGAGAAAGGCACGGCTGGCGGTGATGCGCCGGGGAAGCACGGCCGACGCGTCACGTCGGCCAGGAGTAGCGAGAGCCTGTCGGTAGTGCGCCATCTCGTCGGCGGTCGGCTTTCGCAGCCGGTGCCCGACAGGGATCATCGCGTTGACGAAGAGGTTGAGCCGCCTTGCCAGCTCGCGCCCGACAGGTCCACCCAGGATGCGGGAGGCCAGCTCGACGGGCAGGTCGCCGTTGACTGGCCACGCCCAGGTGTTGGCCAGGACGAGGCGTTCGAACATGTCTGGCCGCTGCTCGGCCGCGGACAGGCCGATCGGTCCTCCCCAGTCGTGTGCGACGAGGGTGGCATCGGACAGGCCCAGGTGGTCAAGGAACGCCACGACCACGGCGGCATGCTCCTCGGGGAGATACCGGTAGCCCGGCCGGGCCGAGGACAGCCCGAAGCCGGGGTAGTCCAGGGCGACGCAGCGGAACTCGTCCCGCAGGGCGCGGATCACGTCGCGATACACAAACGACCAGGTCGGGTTGCCGTGCAGCAACAGCAGCGTCGGCCCCGATCCTTCGTCCACGTAGTGGACGGTGTGCCCGTCGACGGTGACGAAGCGGCTCTCGAATGGGAACAGCTCATCGTCGACCCACGCAGGCCTTCCTGCGGCAGCCATGACCACCCTCCTTCCGTCGACTCGGCTAGATATTGTCAATCTGGCTTGAGATTGTAAAGTCTTAGCATGAGTCGAAGCTACGGCCAGTACTGCGGTCTCGCCCGGGCGCTCGATGTCGTGGGCGACCGGTGGAACCTGCTCATCGTCCGCCAACTCCTCATCGCTCCCGCCCGCTATCGCGAACTGCTCGACGGGCTCCCTGGCGTGGCCACCAACCTGCTCACCGACCGCCTCCGCGACCTCGAAACCGCCGGAGTGGTCGAGCGGCGCCTGGCTGAGCAGGGCAACGCCATCATCTACGCCCTCACCCCATGGGGCACCGAGCTGCGGGAGCCGATCGAGAGCCTCGTCCGCTGGTCCACACCACTCATGACAGGCGGGCCCGGCAGCGACCGCTTCCGCGCCGAATGGCTCGTCGTCGCCCTCCGAGCCCTGCTCGCCGGCAGGACGGCCGCACGCCGGTCATCGACAGTGGGGATCGACGTCGACGGCCACCTGCTCCAGGTGCGGGCGACGCGCTCAGGCACAGAGGTGAGCCCGCATGATGGTCGCGACCTCGACGCCGTAGTCCGCGCCGACGCCCCGATCGTTCTCGGACTGGCAGCGGCTGTGCTCACCCTCGACGACACCACCGGACTCGTCGACATCGACGGCGACGACGCTGCCGTACAGGCAGTCTTCAACCCCCCACGCGCCGATGTCGGAGGCTCCGTCCGCCGATGACCGCTCGCCCATCACGCACCCCAACGGTGCAGGGCGGACACGTCCAGTCGAACTCAGTCGACGATCCGCCCGGACTGACCGCAACCGGTCAACAGGCCTGGTCGCTGGCATGATTGCGCGATGACGGCTGCCAGGCGCGCCCGCCACGAGGGACTCTCGGCCTTCCTGGCCTCCTGCAGCGACATCGAGCTTGCTGCGCTCGTGGACACGGGGCGGCCCAACGGCGTGGGTGTGGGCGGCGACTCGGTGGTCCTCGACGTTGACGGCGTGCCGGTGTTCGCCAAGCGCATCCCGCTGACCGACCGGGAGCTCGCCTACCCGGGCTCCACCGCGAACCTGTTCGATCTGCCGGTGTTCTGCCAGTACGGCGTCGTGAGCCCGGGATTCAACGCGTGGCGCGAGCTGGCCGCGAACATCACCGTCACCGACGCCGTTCTGGCCGGCCAGACGCAGTCGTTCCCGGTGCTCTACCACTGGCGGGTCCTGCCCGGCCGTTCCCCGGTCGCAGCCGAACACGCCGACATCGACACGGTTGTCGCCGCCCTGGGCGGCTGCCCAGCCGTGCGTGCCCGTCTCGAAGCGCTGGCCGCCGCATCGCGCAGCCTCGTGCTGTTCTGCGAATACATCCCGCACCCGATGTTGACCTGGCTGCGTGAGGACCCGGCAGGCAAGGCCGCCACAGTTGAGCGACAGTTCTCACAGATCGTGATGTTCCTGCGCGGTCGGCAGCTGCTGCACATGGACGGGCACTTCGGTAACATGCGCACCGATGGCGAGCGAATCTACCTCAGCGACTTCGGGCTGGTCACATCGCCGCATTTCGACCTGTCGGCCGCCGAGCGCGACTTCGCCCAACGCAACGCCACCCATGACGCCGGCTACGCCGCCATGCGACTGGTCAACTGGCTGGTCACCGACGTCTGCGGGGTACCGGTGCCAAACAGCGGCGGCCCCGTCGCCCGCAACGAGTACGTACTCCAGTGCGCCGCTGGTCACATCCCAGATGACGTGCCACCAGTTGTGGCCGCGATCCTGGCCCGGCACGCACCTGCCGCCGCGAAGATGAACACCTTCTACTGGAGATTGTTCGGCGGCGACATAAACGCCGAGTACCCCGGCTTGTAAGGCATACCGGGTGGTGGGATGACAGAGTTCTGGTTACTGGGCGTAACCTTGCTATTAGCTATCGAGCGAGTGGACGACATGACAGGTGGGCCGACAATTACGACCGGCCCATCGTGTGATGGGTGGTGCTGGTGTGACGGGGGATTCTCCGGTGGCAGCGCTGTATGCCCTGAAGGGGGCCTTCAGGACGTTGAGTGCCCTGAAGGGCCCCTTCAGGGCACTAGCCACCATCCCACTGCTGGCAGGGTTGGGCGGGCACCGGGACGGCGTGGCCGGCACGGTCGGTGACCGACAGGACCGGATCGGGCGGGCACCAGACGCCATGGCTCATCAGCGTGGCCGAGACGTTGGCCAGCTCCAGTGGGCTCACCGGGCTGTCGCCGAGCCTGAACGAGGGCCTGTCCTGGACGTATCGGAGCTCCAGGCCGACGAACGCGGTGTTGGGCGAGGTGGCAAGGCCATCCGCGAGCGAGATCGGGTCGGGGTAGTTGCCGTCGTTGTGCACGGAGAAGCAGCGACCGGGTCGGGGGAAGCAGGTGCTGGACGGATCCGGCAGCGGACTGTCCAATGTGGACTTACCGGCGGCGGGTGCGGCGGCCGCGGTGAAGATCTTGAACACCGAGCCGGCACCGAACCTTGGTGGACACCATCGCGTCGAGCACGGTAACTCCGGCGCGGTGACAACGGTGTTGCTGGCGATGAATGCGTCCTTCCTCACGCTGGGCGTGAGGAAGGACGCATTCATCCCACTGTCAGTCCGAACAGGACACCGGATCGTCGAAATGGCCCGGGGTGCTGGGGAAGGCCGATCCGGCGGCGTGGTCCGGGATGTCCTCGGAGTAGGAGACCGCGATCTCCCGGAACGCCGAGGTGCCCTGGGTGGTCACGTCCGCGAGGGTCTGACCGGCACCCGTGGCCCAGGCCAGCTTCTGCAGGAAGTCCCGCATCGCCGGGCTGTGCTGGCGGATGTCGTTGAACCCGCCGTAGGACGCGTTGCAGTGCGTCCACAGGTTGTAGGTGCCGTTCCAGTCCATCATCCGGTCGCCCGGGTTGGGACCATTTTGCGCCCGGTCGGCCTGCAGCACGTCCCGGTCCCAGCCACCGTAGGCCCAGTCGGTGCCGTGGTGATGCTGGTTGTCGGCCAGGGTCGCCGGATCCGCCGGGTTGTCGTTGGTCTTGTCGGTCATCTCGAACCAGGCGCACGGATCGATCGTCGCCGTACCAAGGGAAGTTGGCCACGGCCCGGCCGCGCAGTTGCCCGGGTAGGCACCGCGCGGGTTGAAGTCGATCACGTCCGAGCCCAGCGCACCGGCCTGCGATGCCGCCGATGTTCCGCCGACACCGCCGAAGGTGTGGTCGACGAACCGGTCGTCGGTGCCGCGCGACTCGTCGGCGAACACGCCGTTGATCTGGCAGTCCGGAGTGGACGCATTGAGCACCGGGTCGCAGCCCTTGCCGCCCCACAGCACGTCCGCGCCGTCGCCGCCGAACACCTGGTCGCCGCCGCTGTCACCGTTGGCCAGGTCGTCGCCGAACCCGGCGTGGATGTTGTCGCCGTCGGTGCCGCCGCGGATGCGGTCGTCACCGCCCTCGGCGATCCCGTTGTGCGGCATGGTGTTCGCCGGGCCGGAGCCGATGAACGCGGCGCCGTCCACATCGTGCAGCAGGTCCACCCGCCGGTCGTAGGCGCCGGCCCGGAACCCGGTGAAGGACTCCTGCGGCACCCCGGACAGCGTCGCGGTGAACCCACGCGCGGCCACGTCGTCGGCGTTGAGGAACTCGTTCACCACGCCGCCGCGGTCGCCGAGCATGGCGTCCTCGCCGGCGTTGCCGAACATCGTGTCGTTGCCGAGCTCACCGAGCATGTCGTCGTTGCCGTCGCCGCCGGACAGGGTGTCGTTGCCGTCCTGGCCCCACATCCCGTCGTTGCCGCCGTCACCGAACAGCGTGTCGGCGCCGAACGCGCCCGCCGGCTCGCAGGTGGCCTGCGCGGTGGTGCAGAACCTCGTTGCCGGGCCAGGGAGATCCGGGTCGTGGGTGCGCGACCTGGTGGCGTCCGGCGGGATCTGCCCGGTCGGGTACCGCTCGGTGTACACCGCCTCGGTCATCGACCCCGGCGAGCCCTGCAGCGTGCGCAGGAGCGAACCGTTGTCGCCCAGCAGAACGTCGTCGGCGCCGTCACCCTCGATCGCGTCGTCGCCGTCCCGGAAGCCGGCCGCCGAGCTGCCGCCGATCACGTCGTCCTGACCGGCGATCGTGTCGACGCCCTCGAGGTCCGCGGCGCCGCTCGGCACGCCCGGCCAGCCCGGGTCGGCCAGCGGAACCACCGTGGTCTCCGACGACGCGGTGTCCAGCGGGAGGTCACCGCGCAGGACGTCGTTGCCGCCGTTGCCTTCCAGGTAGTCGGCCTGGCCGTGGCCGGAGACGTAGTCCCGGCCGTCCTGCCCGTACAGCACGTCCACGCCGGAGCCGCCGGAGATCCGGTCGTCGCCGTACCGGCCGTCGACCGCCGCCGCCAGGTCGTACTTCGTCACGATCCTTGCCGCGACCGGGTTTCCGCCGGACGTGGCCAGGCGCTGAGTGGCGCGGGTGGGCGTCTGGCCGGCGGCCGGGCGCAGGATCACGCCGTTGTCGCCGAGCACGACGTCGTCACCGGGCCCGCCGAACACGGCGTCGGCCTCGTCGAGCTGACCCGCTGTCGTGGCACCGGAACCGGACAACGCTGTGCTGCTGCCACCTATCAGATCGTCGGCGTCACCGTCACCCTCGACCCAGTCGACGCCCTGGCCGCCCTCGACGTAGTCGGCCTGGCCGTCACCCTTGGCCCGGTCCACACCGGACTGTCCAAAGACGACATCCTGGCCCTCGCCGCCGGACAGCTGGTCGTTGCCGGAGGTGCCGGCCGCCGGGGTCAGGCCGAGGTCGAGCAGCGTCACCGAATGCCCGAGCACGAAGCCGCGCTGGCGGGTCACCGGCGTGGTCGCCGCCGGGTCGCTCACCACCGCCAGCACGGCGTTGTCGCCGGCCAGCAGGTCCGGACCGTCGTCGCCGAACAGCAGGTCACCGGTGTCCGGCCGGCCCACACCGGCCGAGGCCTCCTGGAAGGATCCGCCGAGCACCTCGTCCTCGCCGGCGTTGCCGTGCACGGTGTCGGTGCCGTTGTTGCCTTCCAGATGGTCGTTCTCGCCGTTGCCGTTGACCTGGTCGCCGGCCAGACCGCCGAACGCGGTGTCGTCGCCGGCCCCGCCGTTGATCACGTCCGAGCCACCCGCGGCCGGCACGGCACCGTCGAGATCGAACGGAATCCCCGCGCTGGAGCCGTTGTCGCCGACGATCCGGTCCACGCCCTCGTCACCGCTGAGCGTGTCGCCGGTGTCCGGCCGCCCGGCGAACCGGGTGCCGCCGAACACGGTGTCGTTGCCGGCGCCGCCGGTGGCGAAGTCCGCGCCGTCGTTGCCTTCCAGCACGTCGGTTTCGGTGCCACCGTAGAGGAAGTCGTTCTCGTCGTTGCCGAACACGAAGTCCGTGCCGGCGTCGCCGTACCCGGTGTCGGTGCCGTGCCCGCCCCACATGAGGTCGGTGCCGTCGCCGCCGCGCAGCACGTCGTCACCCTGCTGACCGCAGGCGAGGTCGTCGCCGCCGAACAGGTCGGCCACGTCGTTCGCCCCGCCGGCCGACAGCGTGTCCACGCCGTTCCCGCCGAGGATCCGGTCGTTGCCGTCCCCGGTGGCCTGGCTGGTGCTCTCGGCGACCGGATCGGACGCCGCCGGCGCCCCGAGCACGCACCGCTCGGCGTCGATCCGCTTGTCACCGAAGATCGTCGCCGGGCCGTCGCCGCCGATGACGTGGTCGTTGCCGAGGCCACCGGCGAGCGTCTTGGGGTTCGACGGAGTCCCGGTAGGCAGCGGCAGCTCGGTCACCGTCCGATGAGGACCGAAGATGCCGTCCACACCATCCACATCGGACACCTCGGCCGGCTCGGCGGTGACGTAGTCGTCGCCCGGCCCGCCGTACACCGCGTCGGTGCCGAAACCGCCGGAGAGCACGTCGTTGTTGCCGCCGCCGCGCAGGGTGGCCTGCTGGTCGCCCTGCGAATGGCTGGTGACCAGGTCGATCCAGGTGCTGCCGAACACGCTGTCCGAGCCGGTCCCGGTGTCCACCACGTTCGGGAACGCCGGGTCGGCCTCGGTGTCCACCGGACCCGCGTCGTCCACGCCCATGGTCGGGTCCTCGCCCGCGGTGTAGATGACGTCGGCGTTGGAGCCGCCGGTGATCTGGTCGCCGCCGTTGCCGCCGACCAGCACGTTGGGCTTGGCCGCCGGGCCGCCGCCCGGGGTGTCGGACGCGACGCCGATGGTGTCCCGGCCGCCGTTGCCGAGCACCTTGTTCGCGCCGAGCCCGACGCCGATCGCGTCGTTGCCCTCACCCGAACCGCCGGGCTGCGTGGTCGGATCCACCAGCGCGTCCCAGTCGATCACGCCGTTCAGCGTGGTGGTGCCGCCGCCGTCCTGGGCGTTCAGCGTGACCTGCTTGGAGGTCGTGCCGGTGCCCAGCGTGGCGTCACCGGTCACCCGGTCGTCGCCGTTCCCGACGGTGATCGAGTCGTTCCCGGCGCCGCCCGCGACCCGGGCGTTGGAGGACGCACCGCCGGTGTCCCCGGTGACGATGATGTCGTCGCCGCCCCGGCCGTCCACATAGGACGCGCCACGACCGGCGGTGATCACGTCGTTGCCGGTGCCGCCGACCACGACCGCATCCTTGTCGAACACGCTCGGCGAGTTGCCGGCGGTGGCGCCGGTCTCCTGCTTGCCGTCACCGGTGAACGTGACCGCCATCGGCTTGGTGTAACCGGTGCCGTCGACCACGACCCGCTTGAGGTTCGGGTCGAGGTACTCCCGCCGCTCGCCGAGCATCTGCACGGCGAACCCGTCGAAGTCACCGTTCACACCGGTCGGGTCGGCCGGCTTCTGCTGGTAGTGCAGGGAGATGACCTTGATCGTGTCCTTGTCCACGCCCTCGGCGGTGTTGTCCCACACCGGGTGGCCGCGGAACGCCGCGCCGCCGAACTTCCCGGCGAACACCACGAGCGTGTCCCCGGAGGTGCCGCCGAGCTTCGGCGGTGGCGGATCGCAGTCCGGTTTCACCGAGAAGTCAAGCAATGTGACGTCGGCGAGGGTGAACTTGAAGGTCTTGCTGAAGATGCTGAACCCGATCGTGACGTACAGCCGCAGGAACAACGACAGCCGGCCGCTCATCGTGAACAGGCACAACGGGTTGGACAGCGCCGCGTGCAGGAACTCGCTCACCCGGAACTTGCCGTCATCGTTCGGGTCGTTCCAGAAGAACCCGATCGTCAGGCGCAGCCCGCCCTCGATGCCGACCTTGATGATGAACACGCTCACCGCGGCACCCGCGGCGATCTCGCCGGCCAGCGTGACCACCGGTGCCGGCTTGCCGTCGTCGTCGACGGTCTTGAAGAACAACCCGTCCAGCACGTCGAGCGCGGTCAGCTTGGTGCCGTTGGCCAGCGCCTCGACGGCCTTCCGCAGGCCGTAGGTGTCCAGCCCGGCCCGGATCCGCAGGGTCACGGAGGCGGAGCCGGCCAGCGTGACGAACACCGGTGGCGGCGCGTAGACCGGGCCGAACTCCTGCCGCCAGGAGAACCCGAGCGCCAGCGGGCCGGAGTCGAACTCGACCAGCGTGACGTCGCCACCCATCAGCAGGTTGAACGCCGACGCGGGGTGGTCGAGGATCGGGAAGGAGAACCCGGCCTTGTCCGCGTCGCCCTTGTCGTTCGGGTCGGAGTTGAACACCTTCTTGCCGGCCGACGCCGGGTTGTCGTTGGCGTCGTTCAGGTTCTTCTTGACGTCCGGGTCCTCGGTGCGCGACTTGTACATCTTGTCCGCGGTGGTCGGCGAGTTGCTGGTGGTCAGCGCCTTGTCACCGTCCACTTCGAACTCACCGAGCGGCACGAAGCAGTCGTCCTCCACCGCCTTGTCACACGTGGGCAGCCGGTTGATGAACTCCACGATCGCCTTGATGGTGTCCACGAAGTCCAGCCGCGGCCCGCCCTTGAGCGTGCTGTAGGCCTTGGCCAGAGTGATCAGCGTGACGTCGCCGCCGCCGGCCATCCGGCTCAGGTCGGACAGCACCGGGATCGGCGCGTAGAGCACGTCGATGACCGGCTGGATCGGGCCGGTGACCCGCTTCATCTCCTTGATCACGTCGCCGAGCAGGTTCTCGAAGAAGCTGCCGGCGTTGATGCCGACGTCCTTGAACGCGATCGCCGGTGCGCCACCGGACTTCGGGTCCCGGTTGTCGAACTCCCAGTCCAGCTGGAAGTTCGCCCGCACGCCGGGGAACGCGGAGCTGACTTCGGCGCGCAGGATCCAGTCCAGGTGGAACTTTCCGGTCAGCGAAACCCCGAACAGGCTGCCCAGGTCCCGGTTGCCGAGGTCGGCGAACTTGAGGATCTTGCTGTCGTCGGGGGCGCAGGCGGCCTCGTCACCGTTGAAGCAGCCCGCCTCGTCCGCGGTGGACTTCAGGTCGATCTGGAACGCGCCGGCGAACAGCGGCCGGCTCGGGTCGTGCCCGGTGCCGGTGGCCTTGTTCACGTTGATCTTGATGAAGGCCAGCTCGGCGATCATCGAGGACGGCAGGTCGAACGCCATGCCCACCTGGAGCTCCGGCCGCGCCTTGTTGTCCGGGCCCCAACCGTCGTGGGTGTTGACGAAGAACCCGTCGGCCTTGGTGAGCCCGAGCTGGAAGTGCAGCGCGAAGCCGAGGTCGTAGTGGATGCCCTTGGTGCCGTCCTTGCCCTGCCGCAGCGCCAGGCCCGGGATGCCGATGTCCAGCGGGATGTCGTCGCCGAGGCACGGCTTGGGCGCGTTCGTGCTGACACAGCCCTGGTTGCCGGACACGATCCCGCGCTGCGCGGTGAACTCCAGGAACGCGCCGTCGATGAAGTCCAGCGGGCACGGGCTGAGCTTGGGCGCCGCTCCGACCGGGGTGTAGTCGGCCGCGGTGTCCGAACCGTTGTCCGTGTACTCCAGGACATTGCCGAGCTTCCTGATCAGCTTGAAGTCGGCGTCGCCCGGCCCCTTGCGGAGGATCTTGTAGCCGGCCGCGTGCTCGACCGTCGCCCAGGTGACCTTGTTGGTGCGGGAGCCGTTGAGGGTGGCCGCTCCGGTCGCTGCGCCTTCGGCGCTCGGCGTGCCGTCGCCGGAGGTGTCGTTGCCGTTTCCTTGGTAGGCAACGACCTTGTACTGCCACTGCGCGGTGGGTTCCTGCGGATCGAACGTGGGAGTCACTGTCGGTGCGCCGGCCGTGCCGAGCGAAGCTGAGCAGGTGGTGCGTACCTCCACACCGACCGCGGCGATATCCACTTCGGACAGTGCGGCGGCCAGGTGCGAGTTGATGAAGTCCTCGAACGCCTTGGAATCGGCTGGCCGGCCGACGCCGGGCAGCTGGCCCCAGATCGACTCGCGGAGCTTGGTGCGCAGCTTGCCGATGAAGTCCGCGCCCTGCTGCAGGTCGTCGCCGATGAGCGGGAGCTTGCCGTTGAAGCTGGCCAGCCGGAACGCGGCCTCGATCTGGGCGAGGTAGCCGTCCAGGCCGTCGCCGAGGTTGCCGAAGTCCAGGATCGCCTCGGCGAGCTTGGTGCCGAGGTCGGCCGGGATCTCCAGCTCCTTCCTGGTGGCGTCCGGCGGCGGCAGGTTGTCGTCGAGGTCGAACAGATCGGCCGGGTTGGTGGAGTCCGGCACCCGCAACGCGATCGGGCCGATCGCGGTCCAGTCGTCGGCGTTGCCGGTGTTGTTGAGGTAGATCGGCAGCGTGGCGCAGGCCATCAGCTTGGTGTCCAGGCCCTCGCCGCAGTCCACGGTTCCGTTGGTGGCGTTGAAGTTCACGTCCACCGCGCCGATGAACTGGCTGAACGAGACCGGGGTGTCCGCGGTCGCGCCGGGTTTCGCCAGCGCCAGGCTCAGATCGGCCTTGACGGACGCCTTCTCGCTCGACGGTGCGCCCGCGGTCGGATTGCCCAGCGCGATGGACAGCGGGCCGACCGCGCCCTTGACGATGCCGTCGGTCAGCGTCGCCTTGGCGTTCACGGTGATCGCGGAGTCCTCGAGCACCTTCAGCGACAGACCGTCCACCGGCCCGGCGCTGGTCACCAGCGGGATCGCCAGCCCGACCTTGATCTCGCCGTGCACCTCGGCCTGCGCGTTGCCGGAGGCGTCCGCGCTGGCGAACGTGCGCGCGCCGCCGTTGACGTTGCCCAGGTCGAGCCGGATCGGCGTGTTGACCCGGTAGTCACGCTTCCAGTCCACGTCGAGCACCAGATGCCCGGTGCCGTTCACATCCAGGTAGCGGAACTTGACGGAGTCGTTGCCCAGGGCCTTGTTCAGCAACTTCACCGCGTCCTGGATGTTGTCCGGGGTGAGCGCCAGCAACTGGGAGATGGCGTCGTCCAGCGCCGAGCGCATCGCGTACGGCGTGCCGTCGGCCGGGACCGTCTGCCAGTTCTTGGTCATGGTCAGCGTCTTCCCGTCGGCGCTGACCTCCTTGACGATCCCGATCTGTGTGCCGATAACGATGCTGCGGCCGACCAGGCGCGGCGTGAACAGCGTGTTGCCGCTGCGGGTGGTGTCGGTAACCGTGTCGGCGCCGTAGCTCACGCCCGGGCCGCCGTTGGACTCGTCGGAGAGCAGCAGGTCCCGCAGCGACTTGCCCAGGCCCGGGATCTCCTTGTCGAAGATCCCGCCACCGGCGCCGGAGTTGCCGCTGGCGATCTGCTCCGACAGCGTCTGCAACGTCTTGATCAGCAGGGTGTAGAGCGCCTTCGGGTCGGCCGCGTCGAAGTCCAGCTTGAAGATCTCGGACAGGTCGCCGGTGTCGAAGGAGATCGTGGACGGGTTGACCACGTCGGACCACTTCGCGGTGAACTGCGCGGTGGTCCCGCTCGGCAGGAAGTTCGGCGCGTCGAGCAGCGAGACGGTCAGCTGCCCGTAGGCCCGCGCGTTCACATGGATGTCCAGCAGCGAGGCCGGATCGTCCACCAGCGTCTTGAACACGGTGGACAGTCGCACGTCGTGCTGGGCGTCGCCGCCTTGTTTCAACCCGACGGTGAGCATGTGCCCGGTGGCCGGGCCGGTGCAGTTCTCCTGGAGGCTGGAGTTGCACACCTTGAGCTGGCCCTGCAGCCGCACCTTGAAGAAGCCGGCGTTGGCGGTGAGGTCGACCGCGGTGTCGATCGGGACGTCCGCGGAGAACAGCGGCGAGCCGGTGCGCACCAGCACCCGGTCGGTGTTGCGCGGCAACGAGGTCACGACGGTCTTGATGCTGCCGGTCTCCTCGGTGAACGGGCAGGCCTGGGTGCTGCCCAGGAACCCGACGCAGTCGTTACCGGTCTTCGGGTCCTGCAGGTCGAGCACGAGCGTGATCGAGGCGTCGAACGACGGAGTGACCTTGGCAAAGGTCTGGTCGGCGTTGGCGTTCACGATGCCGTGCCCGCCGCCGTCCTGAACCTGGTTGGCGAAGGTGACCGCGCCGACGTTGGCCTGCTCACCGGAGATCGTGAACGGGGTGTTGTTGGCCGGCTGCCCGCCGATCCAGTTCCCCTTCAGCGTCACGGTGTCCGCGGTGTTGCCGGCGACCTCGCCGGCCGAGGTGCCGGCCGTCACGCGCCGGCCGAGCCACTGGTTGGGCACCCAGCCGGCGTTCGGCACGGTGAACGTGTTCGGGCCGTACTGCGCGCTCGCCCCGGAGGCCGCCGCGCTCGCCGGGTCCAGGTTGACCGGCTGCGGCGGCGCCTGCTTGACCATGCCGACGGTGAAGCTGAGCTTGCTGTCGGTGGCGTTCCAGTCGAGGTTGGACAGCGCGATGCCGGCGTGCTCGGCGAGTTTCTTGAGCAGGTCCTGCAGCGAGGTGAAGGTGGGCTGGCCGGCCTGCGCGGGATCGGTGACGCCGTCCTGGAACCCCGGCTGTCCGGGCGCCGGCACCGTGTTGGCCGCGAGGAACCCTTGCAGCACCTCGTTGATCCGGATCGCGTCGGCCAGGGTGCCCTTCATGAAGGGAAGATCGAGGTCGCCGACGGTGGGCAGCGGGCCGTTGCCGTCCGGATCGAACTTGGCCTTCTGGATGGCGGTGATGCTGGTGATCACCTGCGCCAGCCCGGCGGCGAGGTCCTGCAGGCTCATGTTCTGGAACTTGCCGACGGACAGGGCCAGGTCCGGCGCGCTGACCGAGGGCGAGCCGGTGCCGATGTCCGGCCAGTTGACCGTCACGGTGGCGGTCACGTTGGTGGGCAGGGAGATCGGGAGGCCGGTGGCGGCGGCGCCGAGCTGGAACGTGGCCTGCACCGAGCCGCGGTTGTTCGGGTCGGAGTTGTCGATGGGCAGCGAGCCCTGCGGGTCCAGCCCGATGCTGAACAGGCCCTCGAGCGAGCCCTGCTTGGCCAGCTCACCGTCGCCGGTGGCGTTCTGGGAGAAGAACAGCTTGCCGTCGCCGTCCGGGTCGCTGACGGTGCCGACCAGGTGTGCGTCGATGTCCACGTTGGACCCGGTGAGCGTGACGCCGAGGATGCCGATGGCCGCCTTGGCGGTGGCCGAGTCGATGCTGGCCCGGGCGTCGAGGTCGAGGCGTGGGGTGCTGTCGGTGCGCACGACGTAGACCCTGTCGGTGGCCGAGCCGGTCCAGACCACGCTCAACGCCAGGCGGGCCTTGAGGTTCACCGTGACCCCGTCCGCGACGGAGAGCTCCACCTTCGGCGTCTCGCTGACCAGCTTGAGGTCCTGGGTGGCCACCGTCTTGTCCACGGTCACCGTGACGTCGAGCCTCTTCCCACCGTCCACATCGGACACACCGGTGGTGAGGTGGCCGACCCGGCCGCCGTCGATGGTGATGTCCTTGTCCACGGCCAGACCGGCGAAGTCGGTGGCACCGGCCAGCTCGTCGGTGACCGACTTGGCGAACAGGTCGGTGAACCCGAGCAGCCCGCCGGGACTGGCGGACAGCAGCGGCAGCGGCTCGGCCAGCTTGCCGACGCTGCCCAGGCCGGCCGTCCACGACGCGAGGGTGTTCGCGCCACCGTTCGTACCGAGCAGATCGAGGAGATCGGCCACCCCGTCGGGCACGTCCGCCCTGGCCCGGGCCGGGTTCGCGGTCACCATCCCGGCGACCATGCTCAGCACCATCAGCACCGCGAGCAGTACCCGGTGGAGGAATCCACGACGTCTAGCAGGCCTCCGAGAACCCATGACCGGCCCCTTCTCCCTGGCGACCACGACGTCGCCTGCACCCGGCGCAATTACGGCCGTGGGATGACTCGCCCGCCTTTTCCGTCTCGTTACGAAATTCCCTTGTCCCCACACGAAAAGCGCAACGAGCCGGGCTCGGCTCTACTCACCGTGGGTGTGCGCTTGGCGGATGGCGTACCGTGGCGAGCATGGGGTCGGGGAACAGGCGAACCGTCGCTACTGCGTTTGTCGCAACGTCGTTGCTCGCCACGGTGGTGGCGTGCGGATCATCGTCGCCCGGTGCGCCGGGCGCCGCGCCGGCCAGCTCCACACAGGCCGAAGCCCACGTGCACGGCGCCCCACCGCCGCCCGCGGCGCCGCTGCGCGACGGTGAGCGCTTCCTCGAGGTCGGGCTGTCCCGGCCCTACAAGCCCGTGCCACCGGAAGGCGGCACCGACGAGTACCGGTGCTTCCTGGCCGACCCGAAGCTCACCGAGCCGGCGTTCCTGACCGGCAGCCAGTTCCTGCCGCAGAACGCGGCGATCGTGCACCACGCGATCCTCTACCGGGTCGCGGCGTCCGCGGTGGAACGCGCCCATGAGGTGGACGCCAAGTCCGACGGCGACGGCTGGCAGTGCTTCGGCGGCGCCGGACTCGGCAGCGACCTGGACTCGTTCACCGGCAAGAGCTCCGGCACGGCCTTCGTCGGCGCGTGGGCTCCCGGCGCCAAGGAGGAGCTGATCGGGGAGCGCACCGGCTTCCCGCTCGAGCCGGGCAGCCAGATCATCCTGCAGGTGCACTACAACCTGCTGTCCACCGGCGGAAACTCCGGCCCCACCGACCAGTCGACGATGCGCCTGCGACTGCTGCCCGGCACCGCGCAGGTGACCCCGCTGACGGGCCAGCTGCTCCCCGCACCGATCGAGCTGCCCTGCACCTCCGCCGAGTCGGGCCCGCTGTGCGACCGCGAGGCCGCGATCGAGGACCTGGTCAAGCGCACCGGCTCCGACGCCCGCACGACGGTCTACGGCCTCAACTACGTGTGCAACAAGGGCGCGGCGCCCACCGCCGGCAGCACCCAGCACTGCGACATCCCCATGCGCCAACCGATGCTGCTCTACGCCGTCGCCCCGCACATGCACCTGCTGGGCCGCGCCATCAAGATCGAGCTCAACCCCGACAAGCCCGGCGCCCGCGCGCTTCTCGACCAGCCGACCTACGACTTCGACAACCAGTCGATGCAGCTACTCCCCCAGCCCGTCCAACTCAACCGCGGCGACACCATCCGCGTCACCTGCACCCACGACGCCGCCCTCCGCTCCCAGCTCCCCGAGCTCAAACCCCTCAAACCCCGCTACGTAGTCTGGGGCGACGGCACCAGCGACGAAATGTGCCTCGGCATCCTGGTCGGCACCGCCAAGAGCTAGCCGGCAGCTCCCGGGCGTGTTGGCCCCTGGCGTCGCTGTGTTGGCCCCTGGCGTTGTCGTGTTGGCCCCTGGCGCTGTCGTGCGCATGACGTGAGACGCCAACACGATCGCAAAGTGCGGCTGCCGTGCTAAATGGCAGGCTCGAAGGTGAACTGGAAGGTGTAGCTGCAGTTGCCGGACGTGTTGTTGGTGTAGAGGCCGTTCTGGATTTCGTCCTCGGTGACGGAGTGGGACAGCACGAGGTCGTCGGGGTCGAAGTCGTCTTCGTAGACCGAGATCGTCTGGCCTTCGTAGACGAAGCCGTGGTCGAACAGCATGGTTGAGCCGTCGACGTCGCGGGTCTCGCCGGTGCCGATGGTGACGCGGCCGAGGTAGGTGCTGTCGACGTAGAAGTCGAGGTCGTCGCTGCCCGTCCAGTCCTCCTGGCGAATGCAGTGAACGCCGATGCGGGTGATGTAAGCCATGGCAGCAGTGTGGCCAAAGGACCCGGGGCGGCGACTGCCCGAAGGGGCGGGAACTGGGTCAGCGCGCTCGGGCATTCGGCCGTAGATGATTGCTGACGAGATCGTGCGTCGATATGGTCAACTTCCGACATGTTCGATGCGGCAACGACGCCGCGGAACGATCGGGGACCCTGCCATGTCGATCGCCCGAACCCGTCTTCTCGCCGCCGGTCTCGGCGTGCTGCTCGGCACCATGCTGACCGTCACCCCGGCTTCGGCCGACACCCGGCCCACCGCCATCGTCGCGCTCGGCGACAGCGCCATCTCCGGTGAGGGCGCCGGCAGCTACGAGGCCGGCACCCAGGGCGAGAACGGCGACTGGTGCCACCGGTCGGCCAACGCGTTCGTGCACAGGACAACCGTCGCCGACCGGACGGTCAACCTGGCCTGCTCCGGCGCGAACTCGGCCAACGTCTCGCTCGCCGACACCACGCACTACACCGAGGGCTCGCAGGCGCGCAGGCTCATCGACGTGGCCCGCACCTTCCGGGTCACCACGATCGTCGTGCAGGTCGGCACGAACGACGAGCCGGCGTTCGCGGACACCCTGCTGGGCTGCATCGCCGAGTGGTTCAACCCGTTCAGCTCCGGCTGCGCGCCGGCGCTGCGCACCCAGTGGCCGCAGCGCCTGGCCGCGATGGCGCCGCGGGTGGAGGCGGCGCTGAACGACATCAGGTCCGCGATGAGCCAGGCCGGATACGCCACCGGCAGCTACAACCTGGTGCTCGCCTCGTACGCCTCGCCGCTCACCGAGCGGATGGACCCGGTCCTGCACGGCCCGCAGGGCTGCCCGTTCAAACTTGCCGACGCCGGATATGGCCGCACCACCGCGGTTCCGCAGCTTTCCGAGGCGCTGCGCGGCGTGGCCGGCCGGACCGGCGCGAAGTTCCTCGACTTCTCCCGCGCCACCGAGGGCCACGAGGCGTGCAGCGGCGGCGGCAGCTCGGCCAGCGAGTGGCAGAACCGGATCACCGTCGACCCGTGGGCCTGGCTGCACGGCGGCCTCGACGCCATCGGCATCCACTCCGCGCAGCAGTCCTTCCACCCCAACGCCCGCGGCCACGCACAGCTCGGCCGCTGCGTCACCGAGTTCGTCAACTCCGGGGCGGGCAGCGCGCGGTGCCTGATCGGCTCCGACGGGAACGTGCACGCCAGCTGAACTGCGATGAATGACTCATTCGGGGCGTTGGACGCAGCGAATGAGTCATTCACCGCACTCGGCCCCCTTATCGCAACGGGTTGAACGGCGCGAGCTGCGCGGGCCGGGCGCCGGTCATGACCGCCCGCGCGACGAGCTCGCCGGTGACCGCGCCGAGCGTGATGCCCCACATGCCGTGCCCGCCGGCGACCCAGACCCGGTCGGACGCGGTCGGCCCGATGAGCGGGAGCCCGTCCGGCGTGCACGGGCGGGCACCGACCCAGGTGTCCGCCCGCTTGTCAACGTCCACTTCGGACAGAAAGGGCCGCGCCGCGTCGGCGATGGCCCGCACCCGGCGCTCGTCGGGCGCGGCCTCGGGGCGGCGGAACTCCATCGTCCCGGCGATCCGCAGCCGGTCATCGAGCGGCGTGCACGCGACCCGGTGCGCCGGAAAGTAGATCGGCGTGCTCGGCGCCCAATCCGTTGGCACGCTGAAGCTGTAGCCGCGACCGGCCTGAATCCTGGTGCGCACCCCGAACTTTCTCGCAAGGTGCGGCATCCACGTGCCGGTCGCGACCACCACCGTGTCGAACCGGACCGGTTCCCCACCGGTCAGCACCGTGACCCCGCCGCCGTCCGCGTGGATGTCCAGCGCTGCCAACGACTCCAGGATCGTGCCGCCGCGGGCGCGCACCGACCGCGCCACCCGGTCCAGCAGCCGGCCGGGGTCGATGAACCGGTGGTCCGCCAGGCGCACCGCCGCGCCGACCGCCCCGGACAGGATCGGCACCACCTCCCGGGCCTCCGCGCCGGTGAGCCGGTCGTGCGCCACCGGAAGGCCGAGCTGCGCCGCGTGCTGCAGCTCGGCGAGCAGGTCCGCGAGCTCCTCGTCGCGGCGGGCACAGGCGATGATCGGGCCGCGGCGGACCGCCTCCCCGGCCGCGGCGCCGTCGGTCAACGCGTCGAACGCCGCCGCCGCGCCCCGGCTGAGGCCGGCCAGCGCGTCCAGCCCGGCGCGGAACCGCCCTGCCGTGCAGTTCCGGGTGAACCGCGCCAGGAACCCCAGCAGCCCAAGATCGGGCCGAAGCGGCACGTACACCGGTGAGGACGGCTTCACCACGGCGGCGAGCCCGTACCGCAGCAGCTTCGGATCCGCCAGCGGCGACACCAGGGCCGGCGTGATCCACCCGGCGTTCCCCCATGACGCGCCCGCGGCCACCCCACGCCGGTCCAGCACGGTCACCTCGGCGCCCGGCTCCTGCAGGTACCACGCCGTGGCCAGCCCCAGCATGCCGGCACCGATCACCCCGACCCGTCGCGTCATGTGATCCTCCTCGCCGCTCACGGTGCATTGTGCGGCTTGGCAGCGCCAGCTAATGGTCATAGCTTTCTAGCCATGCTCCATAGCTACCTGCGGTGGACCCGCGATGCCTAGGGCCGGCCTGTCCGCTACGGCGGTCGTCGACCTCGCGCTGACCGTGCTCGACGAGCACGGAGCGGACGCCGTGACGCTGACCGCCATCGCCGGCCGGGCCGGGGTCGCCGCGCCGTCGCTGTACCGCCACGTCGCCGGCCGCGACGAGCTGCGCGCGCTGGTCGGGGCGCGAATCCTGGAGGAGATGACCGACCGGTTCGCCGGCGCGGTCATGGGCCGGCACGGCGCCGACGCGGTGGCCGCGCTGATGCGCGCGTACCGCGACTACGCGCGGCAGTACCCGGCGCGATACCTGGCCCTGCCGCTGGATCCGCTGCACGACCCGGCCCTGCAGGCGGTGGGAAGGCGGCAACTCGACGTCGTGCTCACGGCACTGCGCGCGTATGAGCTCTCCGGCTCGGCGGCGATCCACACGGTCCGATGCCTGCGCTCCGTGGCCCACGGCTTCGTCTCGCTCGAGGCGGCCGGCGGGTTCGGGCTGCCGGAGAGCCTCGACGAGACCTACGAACGACTGATCACGATCTTTGTCCGCAGCCTTCCCCATTCCTGAACGGTTTTCCAACCTTGAGATCGGAGATATCACCATGCCCACCCGTCTCGCGGCCCGGCCGGCTCGCTGGCCACCACCGCCGCGGTGATCACCGGGATCGGCGCGGGCCTGACCCTGCCCTACTACGGCGCCGAGGACTTCGGCCTGCACGCCGTGGCCACGAAGTTCGCGCAGGGCCAGCGGTTCGACTGCTCGGCATGGTCGAGTCCGTGCGGTACGACCCGGTCGCGATCACCACGTTCGGCGCCGGGTTGCTGCTGCTCGGCATCGGTGGCGTGCTCGTCGCGGTCGCGGTGTGGCGCTCCGGCACGCTGCCGCGCGCTGCCGGTATCGCGTTCGGTGCCGGTTTCGCGTTGTTCCTGCCGCGGTTCTTCACGCCCGGACCGGTCCGGATCGCGCACGGCGTGCTCGTCATGATCGGTGCGATCTGGCTGGGCATCGCCCTGGGACGGCAACGAGCGGTGCTCGGTGCCGATCGCGAGCTGACCGCTGTGACGGAATGAGATTTCGCGCCGTGGAAACCATCGGAGGATTCACTCGTTCGGGCGGTAGTTGTCCGCTGATCGAGTCAGTACGGTCCGGTTGTCGGATTGCGGACGAGGCTGGAGAAGTGTCCCATGGCGCTCGAGACCCTTGACCTGCTCAAAGAGGGACTGCCCGGAAATGGCGCCGGATCGCGGCGAATCGTGATCGTCGGGGCCGGAATGGCCGGACTCACCGCCGGGCTTCTTTTGAAGGAGGCCGGTCACGAAGTCACCATTCTGGAGGCGCAGAACCGGCTCGGCGGGCGCATTCTCACGTATCGCGGTTTTGCCGGCGACATGTACGGCGAGTTCGGTGCGATGCGCTTTCCGCTCCAGC
>DASYTU010000135.1:0-11837 GCA_036001925.1 Actinoplanes sp. | reverse complement strand
CCGGGGTCGAGCTTCTGCTTGGTCGTGGTCATGGGAGACCCCCGCGCAGATAAGATACAGTGACGTATCTAGTAGTACGCCGCCATAGGCCCCGGGTCAATAAGATGCGAGGGTGTATCTAATGTCGGGTGAGACGCGCCGCCGCGGAGCGGAGCTCGAGGAGGCGCTGCTCGAGGCCGCCTGGCAGGAGCTGGTCGCGGTCGGGTACGGGCGGTTCACCTTCGAGGGGGTCGCGGCCCGGGCCGGCACCAGCCGACCGGTGATCTACCGGCGCTGGCAGCAGCGCTCCGACCTGGCGGTCGCGGCGCTGCGGCACTTCAGCCGCAACGAGGTGGTCCCGGTGCCGGACACCGGGTCGTTCCGCGACGACCTGGTCACGCTGCTGCACGAGGTGTCGACCCGCCGCACCGCGCTGATCGCGATGTTCACAGTGCAGATGGCCGAGTACATCACGGAGACCGGCACGACGCCGGCCGACCTGCGCGCGCAGTTCCTCGAGGCGCGCTCCGAGCCGCTGGGCTTCGAGGTGGTGCTGCGCCGCGGCATCGAACGCGGCGAGGTCGACCCGGACAGGCTGACCCCGCGGATCGTCGCGCTCCCCAGCGACCTGCTGCGGCACGAGCTGCTCATGACGCTGCGGCCGGCGAGCGAGGAGACGATCGCCGAGATCGTCGATCAGATCTTCATGCCGCTGGTGCGGAAGCAGAGCTGACCAGGGCGGAGAGCGCGCTCGCGATGCTGTCGAGGCCCTCGTGGGGCGGGCCGCCGGGCTCGGTCATGTAGCCGTCGCGGCGGATCTCGATCATCAGCGACGCGACCCGCCGGACGAGCCGGTCACCTGCGCGATCTTGCGGCCGTTGCTCGCACCGCGGGCAGATCGGCAGCTCCCACGGCCCGCGGGCGGCGTCGACGCGCCCGTGCACGGCGCAGACCAGGTCGCCGTGGCCCAGCTGGGGCGTCAGCCGCCGCCAGTCGACCACCGGCGCCGGCCACGAGTCCACGCCTCGGCCGCCGTCCGGGCGCTGTCCGGGGCGGCGGCCGGTTCCTCCCACGGCGGCGCCGGCGGGGTGACCGTCAGCCCCGGAATGTCCCCGGGCAGCCGGCCGACCCGCGCGACGACCGAGGGCGGCGGCAACGTCGTGCTCACCTGCCGGGGCCGTTCCGCGCGGCCGCGTCCGGCTGCCTCCAGCAGCACCTGCTGACCGCGCAGCCGACCGTGTCCGTGCCCCAGCCCGGGTTTCCTTGCTCCGATTCAGCGTCAAGTAGAGCGACTGGCCCGGATGCAGATATTCGACGGGAATCTTGGGTCAAAGGGCAGTGACGTCAGGCTCGGCCACCGCCCACGACTTGCCGTCCTCGTCGAATACCTGCACCTCTACCGCTCGCATGAGGGCTGGCCCACGGTTGGTCACGACGACCCGCACCTCTTCGTTCCATCCAGCTCTGGTCTGGTAGTGAAGCAGGTCGAGGTCAGCCGCAGGGCTGGCCTTCCTCTCGCGAAGCCAGGCCCGGATAACGCTGCACCACAGGTTGGCGAGGCTGATTCCGAGGGCAACCCAGGCCGCAAGGGCACTCCATGCCGGCGCTTTCACGGTCAAATCCTAGCGACACTGCCAGCACGGCCCAGCCTGGCGAGCCGGGAGGTTGGGCCTGACCAGTGCGGCCGGTACTTCATACCTCCGAGAAGCTCGATACCATCCCGAAGAGCCTGCTGAACCAAGGGCTTGCCCCCAGAGTGAATTAAGGAATTCGAATGGCTCAGAGGATGGTGCATTACATAGGCGGACCCGCCGATGGCCACGTGCAGCTCATGTAGGACAACTGGCACCCATTCATGGTGACTCTAGGCGCTGACACGGATGGCTACTACGTCATGGAATACCAGGTAGCCGGCCAACGCATTGGGGCGGGCGAGCTGGAGTTAACCAACGACGACGTAATCGCGCGGTGGCATCAGCGATCTAGCCAGGAGGACTTCATGACCGGCGACATCGTCATCGTGAAGGACACCGGCGCTCGTGGGATGGTGTTCGCACCCACCACCTACGTCAACGACGATGAGACCATCGACGAGGGTTGGCTGGTCAGAGTCGGGTCGAACCTGATGTTCGTCGCACCGGAACAGATCCGTATCGCAACCGCCCTCGAGCTGAACGACGACGAGTCCGCTTACCCGGCTCGGTCCGCTGGGTCCCCGCCAGGCACGAGGCGGGGGGCGCGCCTCCTGAGCCGTGCCATTGGCGTGCCATTACGGCCGGACAGTCGAGGGCACTCCAGGCGACTTGGAACACGCTGGACTGTCCACCATCTACAACGGGGCTTTGCGCGGTTTCTGCGCGGACGGGCCGCGGACCAGTTGGATCACCGACCCGGACGGCTACCGGATGAGCTGGTCCAGTGGCCGGCCGGCCATGTCGACGGCATCACCGAGGCCGACTTCGCCTGAGCCGACGCACCCGACTCATCGTCGGGGATACCTGTGCGCCTGGATCGACACCGCCCAGCCACCGGCCGAACGCGGGTCGGCGTACCCGGGGGATTCGTCGGAGGCCCCGCGACCGCGTGCCCTTCGGCAGCGGTCGCGGGGCCGTCCCACGGCTGCGGTTTGCCCGCTGTCAGCCGGTGAAGCCGGCGGTGATGGAGGTGAACTGCCACGTGTTCTGGGAAATGCCGGAGCAGTTGGAGACCACACCGCCGCCCGGGCAGGGCCGGTCCCGGTTGACCGACCAGAACGCCAGCCGGGCGATGTGGCTGCCGTTGGCCCAGTCGCGAATCTGGTTCCAGGTGCCCGGGTCGGTCACCTCCTGCTGGTCGGACAGGCCATTCATTCCCGAGATGCCCATGTGGGCGTACGCGGTGGCATCCGACCACCCGAAGGTGCCCTTCAGCTTGTCCCGAAGTCCGTTGGCTGCGCTCACCGTGCAGTTGTAGATCCCCGACGAGCAACCGAAGTCGAACGGCATGATCGTGTACACGTCGATGTTTGCGCCCAGGTCCCGGGACCGGTCGATCAACCGGCCAGCCCACCATGCCGGCCCGGTGGTGCTGGTGCCGAACGTGATGATCGTCTTGATTCCCGGGTTGTTCTGCTTGACGATCCTCAGGGCGTTGAGGATGCGGTCCTGCACGACCTCGTTTTCGAACTCGTCGGTGTTCTCGATGTCGATGTCGATGTACTTGAGGCCGTACGCGTTGATCACCTGCTGGTACGCCCCGGCAAGCGCCGAGTCCGACGAGCAGTTCGGGCCGAGCTTGTTGCCGGACCAGCCACCGAAGGAGATCTCGACATCGCCACCGTTGGCGCGGATGGTGTTGATCGCCTGCTGGTCGACACCGCCGTTCAGCGGACGAGTGCTGTCCCACGCCGGGGTGCAGCCACCACCGGAGTTCATGAACGCCATGGTGAACTGCTTGATCCCGGTCGCCGACATCACCGTCGCCGGCGACGGCGGGTCGCCCCAGCCCTCGTACAGGTACGGAGCGGCCATCTTCGAGCCGCCCGGCGGGGGTGTGCCGCCGCTCGGGAGGGTCCACTTCTGGTTGTCACCGGTGTGGCAGTCCCAGATCTGCAGCGGTGTCCCGTCGGCGGTGTTCCAGTCGCTCACGTCCAGGCACCTGCCGGACTGCGGGTTCACCAGGCGCTGGCTCGAGTCGTACCGCCATTGCTGCGCGCCGGTGCCGTTACAGGTCCACAGCCATACGCGGGTGCCGTTGGCGGTGCCGCCGTATTTGACATCCATGCACTTGCTGAGAGCGCGAACGGTGCCGTCGGAGCCGACGGTCCACTGCTGGGCGACCGTACCGTTGCAGGTCCAGAGCTGGATCTGGGTGCCATCGGCGCTGTTGGCGCCGGACACGTCCACGCACTTGCCGGCGAGCCCGGTGATCTGCCCGGTGGCGGCTTCCGCCGGGCCCGCCATGATGACCAGGGCAGCGCCGGTCGCGAGCACGGTCGCGCCGAGCGTGGCGAGTAGGGATTTTCGGATGCGCATCGGATGCCTCCGGGGGATTGAGGGACGGGCAGGTCGACAGTGGCCGATGCGGGTGGCGCCTCGGCCGCTGCGCGCCTGGGGTCAGGGCAGTGGATGCGAGACGTGTACAACTAGGAAACTTTGTTAATTGAATTAAGTGGAGCCGAGCGTATCGACGTGGCTAAGTCGGTGTCAACGATCCGCGTCGGAGAGCCGAGACCCCGCCGGTGCTCACCCACCAGCGACAACTCCACCAGCGAACGCACCGGCGCGTCACCGCACACAGGGCATCCGTCAACTCGAACAACGCGTCCGCAAGGGCGGTCAGACAACGATGGAACTCGCGCCGTAAACCGGTCAGCCGCCCGACCCCGTCGGCTGGTCCGGCATCGTGCACACTGATCACCAGCCAGCCCTTGGTTTTGATCTTCTTCCCTAGACAAGAGGAATGATCGATCGAGGGCTGTCCACATGATCAGCCAGGGTCGACGTCACCCGCCACACGTTAAAAATCCGTTTAGGGAGTGTTTCGCAAGGCCGTGTGGGTGTCGAGGTTCCCGGCGCAGCGCACGGTGGTGCCTAGCACCGCTGCCGACGCGGCGTGGTGGTAGCCGAGGAGCGGGTATCGGCGGGAGGTTCAACACGGGCCGTTGTGCGCCCGGTGGGTGGGCAGACGAAGCACTGCCTGAAACCCGATGTCGCGCGGCCCCGACCTGTAGATGCCGCGCCTACCACCACTTCGGATACCACCCCAGAACCTTCTCGGCCGGTTCTGGACCTTTCTGGGCGCGGGCCCATTCCGGGCGACGGAAGCCACGCGACCATTGGATGGCGAGCAGGGCTGCTCCCGTGAGTAACCAGACCCCAAAGTCCCATCCGAGCCACAGCCCGACGCCCGCGACGAGGTAGAGCAGCCAGCCTACGACTGCCGAGAGTTTCCGGAGGCGAGGGTGTGTCACAAGGCGACCTTAAGCTTGTCGTTTAACACTTGAGGGTCGGTGATGACCCTGGTGGATCATGGAACAGCCCTTGGTCGATGATCTTCTTGTCGAGGGAAGAACATCAATACCAAGGGCTGTCTCGGTGAATAGTTTGCATGACGGTTGTCCGGTGGATGCGGCCGGGGAGTTGGCCGGGTTCCGGCGTGAGTTCCACCGGTGTCTGACCCGCCGCGCGGATGCGTTGTTCGAGCTGACCGACGCCCTGTTGTGTACTGACGGGCCGGTGAAATCGTTGGTGGGGTTGAGTTTGGCGCCGGAGCATCGGCGTGGGCACGGTGCCGGCACGTGGCCGGCTCCCCAGGTCGCGACGGTGACCGATACCAGCCGCTACGGCAGTGCGGCTGCGCTGGCGTGGCATCGATTGCATCCGCGGCTGACCCGCCGTGCGGCGTGGCTGGAGCACGAGGGTGACTTACCGGTACTGGAAGGCACCCTGATCCGGCTGACCGTGGATCATCTGCCAGGTGACGGTGACCCGAAACCGTTGTGGCTGTGGTCATCTCGCACCGATGCACCCCCGTCTCACGTGGACCAGCTGTGGCAAACGTTCCTCCGCCGGTTCGATCTTGAGCACACGTTCCGATTGTTCAAGCAGACTCTCGGTTGGACCGCCCCGTAGCTGCGCGACCCGCACGCCGCGGATCGCTGGACGTGGATCGTGATCGCGGCTCATACCCAGCTGCGTCTGGCCCGGCACCTCACCCAGGATCTCCGTCGGCCCTGGGAACGTCCCGCACCCGCGGGCCGGCTCACCCCGGCACGCGTGCGTCAACGCCCGCCGCGCACTGCGCACGGCCACCGGCCGACGAGCCGGACGGCTGCGCCGCGCCGTCGACGACCTGGCCGCGACCCTGCGCACCGCCGCCACCGTGGTGGCCCAGACCCGCTCCCGGCTCGCCGGTGTCATGCCGGACTCCGCCACCCGCGTGGTGAGCCTGCACGATGTGGACGCTCGGCCGATCCGCCGCGGCCGGCTCGGGCACCCCAACGAGTTCGGCTACAAGGCCCAGGTCGTCGATAACGACGACGACGGCGTCATCGTCGACCACATCATCGAACCGGGCAACCCGGCCGACGCGCCGCAGCTTGCCCCGGCCATCGCCCGTGCCACCCGCCGCGCCGGCCGGCCACCCCGAGCGGTGACCGCCGACCGCGGCTACGGCGACGCCCGCGTCGACGCTGCCTGGCACGACCTGGGAGTCCGTACCGTCGGCATCCCCGCAAAGGGCAGCCCGGACCGGCCCGCCGCGACACCGAGCACCGACGACCCTTCCGCGCCCTCGTCAAGTGGCGTACGGCTGCGAAGGCCGCATCGCCCACCTGAAACGCCGATCCGGCTGGGACCGCACCCTGCTCGACGGCCTCACCGGCGCCCGGATCTGGTGCGGACACGGGGTCTTCACCCACAACCTGGCCAAGATCAGCGCCCTAGCAGGATGACCGACCCGTCGGAAGACGACCGCCCCGCCACCACCCTTCCAGTTCGGCCAGCCCGCGGCGATCACACCTACTTCTTCAGGTCGAAGTAGCTAGATCAGCTCGTCACCCCGAACACGATCCGGCTCAGGGTGTCCTCCGTACCCGTGAAGCCCTCGCTGGGGTTGAACTCGTCCTCGCCGAAGTCGACGTCGGGCTCGTCGGCCGTGCCGCCGACGCCGTCCGGGCCGACGCCGTAGAGGAACGGGACGTTGCCCCTGGTCCATCACGTTGGCCCGATCGCCCGTATCGCTGGGCGGCCTTCGGCAAAACGCAAGCCCTTAGCGTTGCCGGGGGCGCAACCGACGACGTGCCGCATCGAGCCATGTCCGGCGCGCCGGTTCGTCGAGCCGCCGCAATTTGACCGCCCGATACCGGTCTGCAACGTCCCGATCGTTGTGAAGACACACGAGGTGTTCGTAGAACACCAGGTACCGGATCCCCCTGACCCCGCCCTCAACGTCGAAGTACGGCTTCATGACGTCCCAGCATTTCTTCATGCCGGGACCAAAGAAGCCCAGCACCAGGTCTTCGGGCCGGGCAGCCCATGTGGCCACCGCGCCCGAGCTGCGGTCCGGCCCCTTCCACGACGAGGGCCTTGATGAGCTGGCTCGCGTCCTTGCCGGAAGCCGAAATCGTCTCCGCCGACTGCTCCGGGGTACACCCGGCCCCGCGGCGATCCCCGGCCGGTGCCGCTCCACATGGATGGTCGGCTCCGGTCGCCGTGCCGGTGATACTCGCGGTCGCCACCCGGCGAGGAGTTCGACAACGGCCTGGTCCGCTCGGCCGATCTGCGGCTGGTTCCCGGCATGACGGTCGACGTCGACGAACCGACCGTGCCGGGAATCGAGGCGTCGCGGCAGTCGGCGGACTGGCCGGACAGTGCCGACGGCGGGCGTCAGGATGGATACATGCGGGCCGCAGTGGTAGCACGGACGGCCGTCCTCGTGGCCGCCCTGTTTGCGTCCGGGTGTGGACAGCGATCACGGAATCCGCCCGGGCCTTCGGCCGCGGTGCCGGTCTCGCCGACCGTTGCCAGTGTTTCCCCATCGCCGATCGTCGCGCGCTGCGGGCCGCCCGACGCACCGGCGCGGACGTTCGCAATCCGTACCGCCGACGGCGTGCAACTGGCCACCGCCGAAGCCGGCACCGGCGTTCATGGCGTGGTGTTGATCCACGAGCTGGGCAGTCGAGGGCTGTGCGGTTGGTGGGACTACGCCGCGTACCTATCGGGTCGGGGTTTTCACGTGCTGTTGTTCGACCATCGCTGCACCGGCCAGAGCGCCTGTCCGACCGGTGGCAGTCAAGGCAACGGCCTGATGGCCGACATCGCGGCCGCGATCGGCCAGCTTCGAACGGACGGCGCGGCGAGGATCGTGCTGCTGGGCGGGTCCCAGGGAGCATCCGAGGCACTGATCGCGGCCTCCGCCGCGACGCAAGGTGTCGCCGGCGTGGTAGCCCTGTCCGCCGACGAACTCACCGCGCCGCTGGCCGACGCGCCCTACCCGCAGACCGCGCGCGCCGCCGCACCGAGGCTGCGGCTGCCAGCGCTGTTCGCGGTCGCCGGGTCTGACCGGTACGTGTCGGTCGAAGACACCCGCACGCTCGTCGCCTCCGTGGGCTCGTCCAGCAAACGCCTCGTCGAACTGGGTGGGCAGGCCGGCCACGGATGGGACCTGGTCGCCGCGGACCCCGATGGCAAACGTCCCGCCTTCAGCGACACCGTCGTCGACTTCCTCACGCGGGCCACGTCATGAACGGACAAGACGCAAAGACGGCGCGCGGGGCCCACGAAGCGTCACGTCGCACGGGAACGTACGCCGCCGCCGTCACAGCGGCTGTCGCGCTCGCGGCGGCCGTATCGCTCGGCGCCTGCTCGCCGGCGCACCGGACGACCGCTCACCCCACGGCGCCTTCCCCGTCCGCGCTCGAAGGCTGCGTCACCGATGCGACGGGACAACTGCTGAAGGCTTCCGGTGGGAGCATCACGGTCGGCCTTATCGGCTCCGGGGCCAGCGTTGTGGTGCTGTCCAACCAGAGCGACGAGAACCTGTGCTCTTGGATGCCGTTCGCGGACAAGCTCACCGAGGCCGGATACCGGGTAGCGGTGTGGGACTACGCGGGCGCCGCCCCGCCGGGCGAGCTGTCCGCCGTGGTGACGGCCGTCCGAAACGTAGGCGGGACACGGATCGTGCTGATGGGTGCCTCGAAAGGCGCGAAAGCCTCGCTGGTCGCCGGCGCACAGATCACACCAGCCGTCGCGGGCGTGGTCTCGCTGTCGGCCTAGGCTGTCCTTCAACCGGCGACTACCGTTGTCGACTCGGTGGCCCGGCTACCGTGCCCAGTCCTGCTCATCACCGCAGAGCAGGACCCATACGGCTCCGCCGACGCGGCACGGGCATTCCTCAAGGCCGCGCCCAACCAGGACAAACAGCTCGTCGCCGTGCCGGGCACCGACCACGGCACCCAACTTCTCAACGGCGCCTCGGCAAGTACCGTCGTGCCGGCCAGTCTCACCTTCCTCCACCGGGTTCTCCGCGGGTAAACGACGACCACACAAACCTGCAGCGTGACCTGCCCGGACGTCGGTAGACACCGGGGCTCGTCAGCCGACGAGTCGCGCCTTGACCCGCCTCATGGCCTGGATGCCGCCGGCGACGCCGGCTACGGCGATGAGGACGACCAGCTACGCCGGTGCGCCCAGGTCGATGGCGGCGACGATCACGAAGCCGTCGAAGAGCGAGATCAGCGTGAACCCGATGTCATCGAGGTAGTGGGGCCGCCAATCCCGGTCTTGCCGGCGAGCCGGGTGCGGGCGCGCCCGCCCCGCCAGGCCATGTAGATCCCGAGTGCGCCCAGGCCGATGAAGATCAGCCGCGTGGTCAGGTCGAGGTCCGCCCGGTGCACGGCGATCGCCGCGGCCATGAGCACCAGCATGGCCACCAGGCTCCAGAAATACAGGCGCAGGCGCCCGGAGGTGGCGGTGTGCAGGTCGAGGGACAGCACACCGGCCGCGAAACAGACCAGCGCCGCGGCGGCGTGAAGAATGATCAACACGCTGTGTAGCATCTGTTCCTCGGCAAAGTGATCAGCCGCTGCCCGGATGCGCCACGAAGGACGCCCACATCGTATCGACGGCGTTGATCTGGGCGGTCGGGGCGCCCAGGCCCACGTCGGTCCCGCCCGGCCAGGCATGGCCCATGCCGGTGATGACATATGAGATGACCTGGCTGCTGTCGGCGCAGCCGGCCGTCGTGCGGCTCAGCGTCTGACCCGGGTCGGCCCAGATCGCCGCCCGGGGCGTGCAGTCCAGCTTCTGGTACCAGACGCGCAGGCCGTCCTCGATCGAGTGGATGAGCCGGTCGGACTTGCCCGCGAACGACATGACGGAAACCGGCCGGCTCGGTTTGTACGCCGGATCGGTGCTGGCCTTGGTTCCCAGGAAGCCGCCGCTCACTGGCGCGATCGCGGCGAACAGGCCGGGCGCCTCGATGGCCATCCGGTAGGACATGTCGGCCCCGTTGGAGATGCCGGTCGCGTACCGGCGTTTGCGATCGGTGCCCCACACCGTCGTCAGGGCTCGACTATCGTGCGGATGAACCCGACGTCGTCGTTGGTGCCACAGCAGATCAACGCGTTGACCGCGCCGTTGATCCCCACCGGGTATGCGACGAGGAAGCCTTCCTTGTCGGCCTTGCGGTCGAACAGCGTCATCGCGCGCATGGTGGCCGGGGTCCCATCGGCGTAGTGCATGACGACCACCAGCGGCACCGCCTTTCCAAGCTGGTACCCGGGCGGGGCGTGCACCTCATAGGCGCGCTCTATGCCGCCCCAGGTCAGGAAGAGCTGATGATCGCCCGGTGCCGGAGCCTCAGGCGGCCGGGGCGACATACCGGCGGTTGCCGAGCTGGTTGCCGGGGCCGTGCCCGGCCCGGTAGCCCTACCGCGAGTGCACGCGCTCACCCCCGCGACCAGGGTCAGCGTCACGATGACAGCAGTTGTCCGGCCGGCGCGAGTCTTGATCACTTCGACCCACCCCTCCACAAACGGCACGGGGTTCCTGGACAAGCCGGCGGCGCCGAAGACGGCCCAAGCCGTTAACGAACACGGTGAGAGTGCTCCCGCTTTGTGCGGCAGGGACGGGCGGCGCCGCGCAGCACCGTCGTCCGTGCTAGTTGCCTGTCGTGCTCGCGACCACCGTACGGTGCGCATCTCCGACGTCGACGAGCGGCGTGTCGGGCGCTAACCCGGTCATAACGGTGAAGATCTGCCCGGCGGGCGGAGCCAACGGTCGGTGCATTGACGGGTGTGGCGCAGGCGCGGAGGATCGGTAGCGATTTGCCGAAAGGGGGTGCGTGATGGCGTGGGATCTCACGGGAAGTTACGCCGAGACCTGCTCGTGTGAGCTGATGTGTCCGTGCAATCTCTCGTTCGACCATGGAGCCACCTACGACTTCTGCCGGGTGACTCTGATCTTCAACATCCAGGCGGGTCAGATCGAAGGTACCGACATCGCCGGCCGCAAGGTCGCGATCATCGCCGACACCCCCAAGGTCATGACCGATGGAAACTGGCGGCTCGGCGTGTACGTCGACGACCAGGCGAGCGACGAGCAGCTGGACAAGCTGGTCAAGGTGTTCAGCGGACAGCTGGGTGGACCGATGGGCGCCCTGGCTCCCCTCGTCGGGGAGGTCCTCGGCGTCGAGCGAGCCACGATCGAGGTGAACGACGACGGGCTGCGGCACAGCGTCCGCGTCGGTGACACGATCGACTTCGACGTCGAGGACATCGTCCCGTATGGCGTGGAGACCGGTCAGCCGGTGCGTTTCCACGGCATGTTCCACCCGGTTGGCTCGGACCTCACGATGGCCGAGGCGAAGCGGACGCGGATCAACGCGTTCGGCATCTCCTACGAGGGCAAGTCGGGCCTGTCCAAGTCCCCCTTCTCCTGGGCCGCCTGACCCTGATGGCAGCGTCGGCGGGCAGCGGCCCGGACGCGGGTCTCGCGCCGGCGTACGCCGCCGCCCGCACGCGACTAGGCATCGTCGCGGCGCTCTTCGCCGTCGCTGGCATCGGCTGGGCATGGACGGCCCACGAAATGCGGGGCATGGACGCGGGACCGTGGACGAGTCTGGGCGGCCTGGGCTGGTTCCTCGGAGTCTGGATCGTCATGATGGCCGCGATGATGTTCCCCTCGGTCGCGCCGACTGTCGCGCTCTACTCGAAGCTGAAGCACACGCGAGCCCTCGGTGCTCCGCTCCTGTTCACATCCGGCTACCTCCTCGTCTGGAGCGCCGTCGGGCTCCTCGCGTACCTGCTCGCAAGACTGGGTGCCCAGCTCTTCGGTGACATGCTCACGTGGGACCGTGCGGGGCGTTGGGCCGCCGGC
>DASYTU010000134.1:0-9481 GCA_036001925.1 Actinoplanes sp. | reverse complement strand
CCGCTGCGCGAGATCAACTTCGCCTTCGTCGAGCTTGAGCTCGGAGACGCGGGCCGCGGTCGCGGCCACCCGGGACAACGGCATGAGGGTACGGCGGATGATGACCGCCCCGGCCCATCCGGCGACGATCAGCGCGAGCAGTACGGCGGCGCCGGTGACGCCGGCCACCTTGAGCAGTGTCGCCTGCGTAGGGGCCAGCGGCACCGCCGTGATGCTGATCATCGAACCGTCCGGTGTCACGGCCGCGATGGCGCGGTATTCGCCCAGATCGCCGCCCAGATCGATGTCGGAGATCTTGCCGTTGGGCACCAGCGTGGCGAGTTTGGCTGACGCTTCCGCCGGCAGGCTGTCGTAGTAGGTGGAGGTGAAGTAGGTGGTGTCTTCGGCAGTGGGCTCCCGATAGCGCACGACGCCGCCGACATAGCCGGCGCTGCTGAGCCGCACGACGATCCAGCCGGCCTCAGCCCCCGGGGGTGCGCCATTGGGATGGCGGCCCGGCGGGCCGTCGTCGTCCTCCGGGCCCGGGCCGCGGAACGCGAACCTGCTGGTCTCCACAAGCTTCGTGTCGAGCTGGCTGTAGAGCGTGTTGTGCAGATAGATCTCGCCAGTGGCGCCGACGACGAGGCCGAGCACCGCGAGCAGACCGATCATGATCGCCACGAGTCGGGTGCGCAGCGACCAGCCCGCCGGCGAGCGCCAGCGGGCGGGATGAGGGGCGGTCATGTCAGTCGGCGGGCTTGAGGACATAACCTGCTCCGCGCATGGTGTGGATCATGGGCGAGCGCCCCGCGTCGATCTTCTTGCGCAGGTACGAGATGTAGAGCTCGACGACGTTCGCCTGCCCGCCGAAGTCGTAGTTCCACACCCGATCCAGGATCTGGCTCTTGCTCAGCACCCGGCGCGGATTGCGCATCAGGTACCGCAGCAGCTCGAACTCCGTCGCGGTCAGCGTGACCAGGTCGCCGCCCCGGCACACCTCGTGGCTGTCTTCGTCCAGCATCAGGTCGCCGACGATCAGCTGGGAGTCCGTACGCATGGGGGAGTGGCCCATCCGCCGCATCAGGCCGCGCAGCCGGGCCACGACCTCCTCCAGGCTGAACGGCTTGGTCACGTAGTCGTCGCCGCCCGCGGTGAGGCCGGTGATCCGGTCCTCGACCGAGTCCCTGGCGGTCAGGAACAGCACCGGCACGTGCGGCGCCTCGCCGCGCAGCCGCCGCAGCACCTCGAGCCCGTCGATATCGGGAAGCATCATGTCGAGCACGACCGCGTCGGGCCGGAAGTCGCGCGCGGTCCGGATGGCGGTCTGCCCGTCGCCGGCGCTGCGCACGTCCCAGCCCTCGTAACGCAGGGCCATCGACAGCAGCTCGGCCAGGGTGGGTTCGTCGTCGACCACCAGGACCCGGATCGCTGCGCCGTCGGACCGGCGGAGGTCGCCGCTGGTGTCTGCGTTCGCCATCGTCATGCCCCAACTGTCGCGGGCGCGGCTTTGCGTTGGCTTTCCGTTTCCTGTGTAGCACCTGAGACCTGGGCGCACGCCGGAACACTCGCCGTTGGGCCGAAGTTGTGCCAGCGTTGGTGTTTCCGCCGGCGGCGCGAGCGTGGGGAGCGTGCACGTGGACTTACTGCAGGAGTACCGCAGAGCAACGATGTTCTTCGAGTCCGGCGACCCCCTCGGCGCGGCGCGGCTGCTCGAGCCCATCGTCGAGGCGGAGCCGGGCAACGCCGCCGTGCGCCTGTTGCTGGCCCGTGCCTACTTCAACTCCGCCCAGCTCGCGGGCGCGGAGGCGCAGCTGCGGACATTGATCGAGCACGATCCGTCCGACCACTACGCCCACCACGTGCTGGGCCGTACCCTCGAACGTGCCGGCCGGTTCCGGGAGGCCCTGCCGCACCTGCGCCTGGCCGCCGCGATGAAGCGGCACCGCGACTACGTCGACGCGCTGCACCGCGTCGAGACCTGGCTCGGCGTGCGCGGCCATCGGGCCGTCGGCGCCGAATAGGATCGCGCCTGTGAAGCTCAAGCTCGACCTGCACGACATCTTCAACAAGGGCACCGAGATCGACAAGGCGTTGCGCGGGATCATCGACGAGGCGATCGAGAAGAAGGCCACGCTCGTCGAGATCATCCCGGGCAAGGGTTCCGGCCAGCTCAAGAAGAAGGTGCTCCGCTTCCTGGACCAGAAGGAGATCAAGCAGCTCTACCACCGCGTCGAGAAGGACGGCGACAACTGGGGCAGGCTGTTCATCCACTTCCGGTTCGCGTCCGGGCAAGATCGCGGCCGGCGCCGGTAACAGTTCACGTCAAGACGCGGAACCAGAGATTCGTCGCGTTCTCGGCGGGGGTCACGCTGATCTGTTCCAGCCTGACGTTCGTACCGCCGGGATGTTCGAACAGGCGGACGCCATCGCCGAGCAGCACGGGCGCGATGAGGACGAGGATTTCGTCGAGAGCACCCGCCTCCAGGCATTGACGGGCCACGTCGGCGCCGAGGACGTTGACATATTTGTCGCCCGCGGCGGCCTTCGCCGCGTCGAGCCCGCCGGCCAGGTCACCGACGAACGCGACATCGGGAACCGGGGTGGCGGGCACGTGGTGCGTCAGGACGAACACGGGTCCGGTGTATCTCCCCCCGAATGCGCCTTCCCTGTCCGTGCCCCTGTTGGGGTCGTCGCCACGGAACGTACGGTTGCCGACCAGAAGGGCGCCGATCTGTCCGAGCAGTTCATCCGCGGTCTCGTTGCGACCCAGATACGCCCGCAGCCAGGACATGTCGCCGCCGGCCCCGGCGATGAAGCCGTCCAGCGACATGGTCGCCGAGTACAACACCTTTGCCATCACGTACCTCCGTCGTGTTGTGGTTAGCGACGGTTGAGACTGCCGGCGGCCGAGAAACTCATCGGTAGGTCGAATGCCCGGAAAAGGTGGCTGTCGTGGAACGCGGTCATCTCCGCGATGCGGCCGCCGTCGACGTGCAGGACCGAGATGGCGAACGCGCGGTACTCCTCGTCGTGCCGGACCTGGACGTAGGCGGCGGCCGCCGGCCGCCCGTTGGCCCGGGTCGGCACCATGCGGAACCGCCCGACGAAATCGGGCGAGGCCGGATCCCAGCTCGCTGCGAGCGCCGCCAGGACGCCGGCGCGGTCGGCGAACCAGAACGGGTACGGCGGCATCGTCGCCCGCACGTCCTCGGCCAGCAGCTCCGCCATGGCGGCGAGGTCGGCACGCTCCACCGCGTCCATGTACCGGCGCAGCACGGCCCGCTCCTGCTCGGTCGACTCGGCGGGTGGCGCCCAATCGAGGCGCCGCTCGGGCAGGTGGTGCCTCAGCGTTGCGCGCGCCCGCTGCAGCGCGCTGTTCACCGACGCGACGCTGCCCTCGAGGAAGTCCGCGGTCTGCGACGCGGTGAAACCCAGCACGTCACGGAGGATCAGCGCCGCCCGCTGGCGGGGCGGCAGCTGCTGGATCGCGACCAGGAACGCCAGCTCGATCGTCTCCCGGGAGACGGCGACGCCCTCGGGCTCGGCCTCACTCGGCGCCGCCGGCTCCCACAGCCGATCCGGGAACGGCTGGAGCCAGGAGGTCTCGCCGCCGCCGGACGGCGTGTTCACCTGATGCGGGAGCACGCGGCGGGCCCGGCCGTCGAGCGCGTCCAGGCACGCGTTCGTCGCGATGCGGTAGAGCCACGCCCGGACCGTGGAGCGGCCGGCGAACCCGTCGATCGCCTTCCACGCGCGCAGGAACGTGTCCTGAACCAGATCCTCCGCCTCGTCGAACGAGCCCAGCATCCGGTAGCAGTGCACTCGCAGCTCGCGCCGGTGCGGCTCGACGAGCGCCGCGAACGCGGACTCGTCACCGGCCCGCGCGGCCGCCAGGATCGCCTCCTGATCACCGGTGCTCATGAAACCCCCCGGAAGTCGCCAGTGCTCATGAATCACCCTAGAACGAGTACGTCCTGGCCACCGCCACCATCTCGCTGGTGTGCGTGCCGGCGATGCCGACGTCGGCGGGACGGGGCTTGAAGCCGGGCAGTGCGGTCAGGCCGTCGCTCGCGTCCATCGCGCGAAGCTTGACGGGAGCGGTGCCCCGTACCCTCAGGATGACGTCGACGCCGGACGCGGGCGGCGCGTTGAAGACGAAGCCGAAACCCCACGGACCGCCCGCTGTCTTGCCGATCGGGACCGGACGGCCGCCGACGGTGGCCGCGGTGACCGTGGCGCCGGCGCCCACGTGGAGCGCGACCAGCCGGACCGGCCGCTGCGGGACCAGGCGCAGGCTCAGGGTGCGGGTGTCGCCCGACGTGGTGTCCGTCACCACCGTCACCTGCGGCGCGGGCAGCGGCGCCGCGGTCGCCCGGCCGGACAGCAGCTTGTCGGGCCCGAACGCGGGCAGCGTGTCCGTCACCGTCCGGGGTGAGCCCGAGACGTACTGCCCGGTCCACTCTTGCGGAGACGTCTCGGCGCTGAGCCAGCGGGCCTGGCCGGTGTCGGTGTCCAGCGCGTACATCAGGTGGGTGGGCGCGGGATGCGCGGCGTCGAACCGGTCGACACGCAGGCCGGTCGCCGCGAACGCGATCACCGCGACCGCCGCGACCAGCAGCGGGAGCCCGCCGCGACGGCGGGCACGGACCGCGTCGAGGCCCCGCTGACCGCCGGCCTCGGGGTGCACCAGGTCGACGATCGGCAGCAGCGCGAGGCCGAGCAGCACCGTGACGAACCCGCCGGTGGCGGCGAGGTGCAAGCCGAGCGCCGGGAAGAACAGGACCACGGTCGGCAGCAGCACGACGACCGCGGCGGCCGCGCCCACCAGCACCGCCACGACCGAGGCCCAGCCGCCCCGCAGGAGGATCGCGACGATGCCCGCGACCGCGCCGGCGAGCGCGGGCAACGCGGTCAGGTAAGAGCCGCCGGGTGCGAGCGCCGCGAGCGCGACGCCCAGCACGGCCAGCCAGCCGAGGGCGCCGATCGCGAGCGCGGCCGGGCCGACCCTGCGCCGGAACAGGGCGTACCAGCCGAAGATCACCGCCGCGGTGAGCGCGACGACGGCCAGGCGATACCACAGTGGACGGTACGGGTCGATCAGCATCTCCCGGTAGCCGGGCCGGATCACCTGCATGACGATCCAGAACGCCTGGGCCAGGATCGGCGCCAGAACGATCGGGATCAGTGTCAGGAGGAAGCCGCCCGCGAGCCGCCCGCCGCTGGCGAGGCCCCGGCGCCGGGCCAGCCATGCCAGGACCAGCACCGCGAGCAGTGCCAGCGCGGCCAGCGGCCAGACCAGGTAGCCCGGATAGGTGAGCTGGCCGCCCGGGACGGGGAAGTAGGTGGCGTCGCCGGCGGCCTTGAGCCTACTCAGATCACGGCCGCCCAGATCCCGGACCAGGACGAGTGCGTTGTCGCCGTGGTGCTGCACGCTGTCGGAGTCCAGCACGGACGGGCGGTCGGTGGGCGCGTGGTACACCGCTGCGCCGTCGATGTAGGCGCTGTTCAGCCCGGCGAACCCGGCGTCGCGGAACGCGGTGAAGTCGGTGTCGTTGGGCATCAGCCGGTAGATCTCGACCGCGAACGACGTGCCCACCGGCTTGGGTGCCCGGCCGTACCGGGAGACCAGCTTCGCGTTGTCCCTCGACGTCTCGAACATGACCGCCGGGCCGCTGCTGCCGCGTGCCTCGAGGTTGAGCACCACGCCGCCGCCAGTCGCCAGCGGATCCTGGTCGATGAACGCCTTGGCGCCGCAAAGGCACGCCTCCTCGGCGTCCGTGAGCACGAGCACCACGTCGTTGCGCAGCCGAGGGCCGCTGGTCAGCGCCCGGGCGATCTCGAGAATCGAGGACACGCCGGCCGCGTCGTCGTTGCCGCCCGGCCCGGTCTGCACCGAGTCGTAGTGCGCGACGAGGAAGATCCGGCCGGTGGACGCCGTACCGGGGATCCGGGTGACGACGTTGCGGACCCGCGCCATGCCGATCCCGCCGGCGCTGGCCGACAGCTCACCGCCCTGGACGCTGACCGTGTCCTGCACCTCGGGGGAGAGCCCGATGCCGCGCAGCGTGGTGAGTAGGTACTCGCGGACCTGGTCGTTGGCGGCGCTGCCGGCCACGTGCGGGCGCGCGGCGATGGCCTGGACGTGCAGGACCGCCCGGGCCGCGCTGAACCCGGCGGCGGGGACGTTCGCGCTGCGAGCCGCGGGTGGCCGGATGGCGATCAGCGAGACGTAGCCGACGGCCGCGAGCACCACGACCGAGGCGGCGGCAGCGAGGCCGCGGCGACGCGGGCGGGTGAGGGCGCGGTCGGCGGCTTGACGCATGGGTGTCATCTAATCGTGCCGGTATGACACCGGGTACCCCGTAGATCTTTTCGAGACGTGGCTTAGCGTTGACGAGTGACCGCGCCCCGCACTGGCCTCTCCTTCCGGGTGGCCGGTGTTGTGCGGCTGCCGCACGTGGTACACGATCAGCGGGTCACGCAGGGGATGAGTCGAGTGGGGTATCGGCATGACTGAGCCGTCGGTCGCGCCCCGGACGTTGGTCGGCGGCACAGGCTCCGGATCTCAGCCCGAGCGGCTGCGCATCCTGCTCGTGGAGGACGACGAGGGCGACGCGTTCCTCGTCCGCGAACTGCTCAACGAGGCCGAGGCGCCGTTCGATCTGGTGGTCGCCTCCAGCTTGAGCGAGGCCAGGACGTTGATGAGCGGCATCCAATGCGTGCTGCTCGATCTGGGCCTGCCCGACGCGGAGGGCATCGACGGGTTGCGCCGCCTGCTGGCGATGGCCGGCAGCGCCGCGGTGTGCGTGCTCACCGGCCGCTCGGACGAACATCTCGGCGTCGCCGCGGTCGCCGAAGGCGCCCAGGACTACCTGGTCAAGGGCCAGGTCGACGGCGTGCTGCTGGTCCGCGCGCTGCGCTACGCGGTCGAGCGCAAGCGCTCCGACGATAACGCCCGCCGGCTACGCGAAGTGGAGTTGCGCCAGGCCGAGTCGGCCCGTCTCGAACGCGGTCTGTTGCCGCAGCCGCTGATGGAGACGACTCGCGTGGCGGTGCACACGTTCTACCGCTCCGGGCGCGCACTCGGCCTGCTCGGCGGCGACTTCTTCGATGTCGTGCAGACCGGCGAGGACAAGCTGCACGTCATCGTCGGTGACGTCTGCGGGCACAGCGTGGACGAGGCCGCGCTCGGGGTGGAACTCCGGGTGGCGTGGCGGGCGCTGGTGCTGGCCGGCGTGCCCGACGATGAGGTACTGGGTGCGCTGGAGCAGGTGCTGATGACCGAGCGGCGAGCCCGGGAGGTCTTCGCCACCGTGGCGTTCGTCGTCATCGATCTGGCTGTCAATCGGGCCACCGTACGGCTGGCCGGGCACCCCCCGCCGGTCCTGCTGGCCGACGGCCGGGCCGTACCGGTCGCCGCACGTACCGGAATCGTGCTCGGTGTACAGCCCACACCCACGCCGGCGACCGAGGTGGAATTCTCCGGCGAGGACTGGTCCCTGCTGATGTACACCGATGGCCTGATCGAGGGGCACACCGGCGTGGGCAACGAACGCCTCGACGTCACCGGTCTCTGCGACCTGCTCGCCGAGCCGGTCGCCCGGGACGTACGACTGGCCGCGCTTCCGGCCTGGCTGGTCGGCCGGGCCGAACACGCCAACGGCGGGCCACTCGCCGATGACGTCGCCATGCTGGTGATCGCCCGCGGCGGTGGCCGGTGAGCCTGTTCAAGTTCCGTACGTGGACCCTGCGCCGGCGGGTAGCGGCGCTGTGCGTCACGGTCGGTGTCCTGCTCGCCGCCCTGGGCGTCGTCGCCGCGGTGACCGCTGCCGACAGCAACGACCGCATCGACACGCTGGTCAACCGCACCGGACCGATGCGGTCGGCCAGCGAGAGCCTCGACGTGGCCGTCGTCGACCAGGAGACCGGCATCCTGGGCTTCGCGATCAGCGGCCGGGAGGACAACCTCAGGCCGTACTACGACGGGCTCGCGGCGCAGGACCGGCTCATCGCGCAGATCGGCCAGCTCGTCGGCGCGGACGGCGACGCCCAGATTCGGGCGGCGCTGCAGGACGTGCAGCGGCGCGCCGACGAATGGCGGGCCGCGGTCGCCATCCCGGTCATCAGCGCGGTTCGCACCCAGGGACCGGACGCCGGGCAGGCGCTCGTCGAGGCCACCAGTACTAGCCGGTTCGACGCGCTGCGCAGCTCGGTGGCCACGCTGCAGCAGGAGATCCAGGTCGTGCGGCGTGAATCGGTCGAAGCGGCACGGAAAACCGGCAATACGCTTGTGGCGATCGAGATCGCCGCGGCCGCGATCATCATCCTCGCCGGAGCGGGGCTGCTTCTGCTGCTCGACCGGTTGGTCAGCCAGCCGGTCGTGGAACTCGCCGAGCAGGTCCGGGCGGTGGCGGACGGCGACTACGAGAAGCGCATCACCAGCCGCGGATCGCCGGAGCTGGCCGCCCTCGCCGATGACGTCGACGGGATGCGAAGACAGATCGCCGCCGAGCTGCGCGAGGTACGCGATGCTCGCGCCCAGGTCGAGTGGATCAACGAACAGCTCAAGATCCAGGCGGACGAGCTGACCCGCTCCAACCGCGATCTCGAGCAGTTCGCCTATGTCGCCTCGCATGACCTGCAGGAGCCGCTTCGCAAGGTGGCGAGCTTCTGCCAGCTCCTGCAGCGCCGGTACGCGGGCCAGTTGGACGAGCGGGCGGACCAGTACATCGCGTTCGCGGTCGACGGCGCCCAGCGTATGCAGCGACTCATCAACGACCTGCTGGCGTTTTCCCGGATCGGCCGGCTCACGGCCGGTTTCACCGACGTGGACCTGAACCGGGTGCTCGACGACGTCACGTCGCAGCTCGAGGCGAGAAACGAGGGCGACGCCGAGATCGTCTGGTCCGACCTGCCCACCGTGGAGGGCGAGGAGCCGCTGCTCACCACGCTGTTCGTCAACCTGATCGGCAACTCGCTGAAGTTCCGCCGCCCCGACGTGCCGCCCGTCATCCGGATCACCGCGGAGCGCGACGGCAAGGAGTGGCGGATCACCGTTCGCGACAACGGGATCGGCATCGAGGCCGAGTTCGCCGACAAGGTGTTCGTGATCTTCCAGCGGTTGCACGCACGGGACGCCTACGAGGGGACCGGAATCGGCTTGGCGATCGTCAAGAAGATCGTCGAATACCATGGCGGACGGATCTGGCTCGACCTCGACGTGGACGAGGGTACGTCGATCAACTTCACGCTGCCGGCGGTGGTCACGCCGGACGAGCCAGGCAGGGAACGAGGTGACGGCATGACCGAACGCAGCGAGGGCCGCGAGGGCCGCGAGGGCATGCCTGAGGAGGCGCCGGCATGACCGAGTGCACCGAGCGCAGCGAGGGCCGCGAGGGCATGCCTGAGGAGGCAACCGCATGACGGGAGCTGCACCGTACGAGGAGACGCCCATCGAAGTGCTGCTCGTCGAGGACGACCCGGGCGACGTGCTCATGACGCA
>DASYTU010000133.1:0-50876 GCA_036001925.1 Actinoplanes sp. | reverse complement strand
TCCGACTGCCGCCGACTCTTCCCGACATTGACCGAGTTGGTGTCCGTCGACCTGCTCGGCGGTGACGGGCAGGAGGCGCTGCCGGGTTCGGGACTCGACGAGCCGGTCCGGGTGGCAGTGCGCAACGGCGGCTTGCCGGTGCCCGGCGTCACCGTGCGGTTCGTGACCGCGCGGGAGGGCCGGCTCGCCATGGGTGACCCGCCGGACTTCACGACGCCGGCTGTTCCCGACGGTCCGGATCGGGTGCGGCTCGACGTGACGACCGACGACCACGGCATCGCGGAGGTCCGCTGGCTGCTCGACGCCCAGGGCCCGGTCACGCAGATCCTTGCCGCTGGGTTGGTGGATGACCACGACCACGCCGACGAACCGCCGGTACGGGTGACCGCGCGACTCAGCATCGCGGACCAGGTGGCCTGGCAGCCGCCGTGCGATGACCTCGACGACGCCCGTACCGTCCAGGATGGACTCGACCGCCTCGCCACGGCACGCACGCTGCACCTGCTGGGCGGCGACGGTCAGCACCTCGGCCGGGCAGAGCGGGTGTTGCCCCAGCCCATCACCGTGCGGGTGGACAGCGCGTGCGGCTCGGGGAACGCCGAGGTCTTCGCCGACGTGACCGAGCAGGGCGCGCTCGTCGCCGTGGTCGACCCCGGCGAGCCCACCCCGACCACGCTGGACGGGCGGGGCGACACCGGCATCAGCACGAGGCCGGGCCCGGGCGGCGTGGCCGCGTTCTGGTGGCAGCCGGCGTTCGGCGCCGACCGCAGCGAGATTCTGCGCGTCGGTCTGGTGGACCAGGAGGACACCTGGCTGCGGGTGACCGCGCAGCGGCTGCCCGAGACCGACAGGCGCACGCCGGGCGTCCACATCACCCGGCTGCGTGTGCGGGGCGGGCAGGAGGAGTTCCTCAATGACAGCGACGTGCCGGTGGAGCGCTTGGCGCAGGGCATCGAGGTGAACCTCGACGGCCCGGTCGTGCAGGACACCGTCCGCGGCAAGCCGGTCGTGCGCGTCCTGTTGGAACTGCCGTGGCCGATGGGTCCCACGGACGGCGAGGTGTGGTTCCCGGAGGGTCCGATCGCGACCCGCACGATCGAGCTGGAGGCGCTGTGGAACGCCGACGGCCCGCTCATCGTCTGGGGGCCGAGCCAGCGCACCCGGGAGTGGCTGGTCGTCCGGTTGATGGAGGTACTGAAGGCCGCCAACCTCGAGCTGCGGGTGCTGGGCCGGTTCGTGATCGACGGCTGGGCGATCGTCTCGCAGAAGGATCCGCAGCTGCACCTCAATGGGCACCCGCACGCCGTCTTCCAGAACGGCCGCACCATCTACAAGCTACCGACCGACGACGAGATCGCCGGCGGTCAGTTCGTCCAGTGGTTCCACCTGGTGCCGTGACGGTCGCCCTAGTCGAAGTCGACGATCTTGAGGAGCGGCGGGCGTGCGGAATGGACCGGGTGCCGGGAGCCCGGTCGTACTCGATGAACACCCGGCGGCCATCTTGCAGCACGCCTTCGATGACGACGGAGAGATCGGGCCGGTTCCGGCCGGCGAGGAACTCGGCGATCACCTGATCCTGGTTCATGCGTCGGACGATGCGGGCCCCCGAGCCCTCCAGCGCGTCCTGTGTGAGCCGGAGATCGGCGCGAAGCTCGAGGTCCTGAACGAGACGCCCCTGCAATCGTGTCCCCTGCGCACGCGGGCTTCCGATGGTGCGCCCGGTCGTCGGCAATGTCGTGGGTGCCGGCCGCGGGCTGCGCAACGGGGCGTTGGGCACCAGGTCGGGGAAGTCGGCGGCCGAGTACACGTAGCCGTCGCCCAGCACGACATCCGGTATCCCGGCCTGGCGGGCGAGCTCGGCGCTGTCCAAGCTTCCCTGCGCCAGGCTCAACCGCTCTCCGGGTGGCACCTCCGCCGCCGGCGCGCTGGGATCGAACGCCGCCTGCTCGGGAAGGTCCGGCTCGGGAATGTCGGGCTCGGGAATCCTCTCCTCTACCGGTACAGTCCGGCGAGCCGGCTGCGGCGCCGCGCGGCGACCTGGTCCGCGGCTCGCTCCGACGCGGCAGGCGTCGCCCGGGACACGGGTTCCATCGCGTGGGTCACTGGTCGATCGCGTTCCGCCGCGGGCCGCCCAGCGTACGGCCAGTCTTGGCCAGCTCCCACCGCGCCGCGTCGCGCACGTGGTCCAGCGTGACCACGCCCTGCTCGGCGCCGAGGTAGGCGGCGGTGAGCGCGGCCGACGCGATGCCGCCGCCGGGAAGGTCGACCGTGGCCAGGTCGGCCGGCTCGACGCCGCTGACCGGGGTGCGCTCCGGGAACGCCGTTCGCCACAACTCCCGCCGTGCCGCCGCGCCGGGGTACGGGAACGTCACGATGGCGCGGAGGCGGCGCAGGAACGCCTGATCCACCGTGGACCGCGCGTTCGTGGTCAGCACGGCCAGGCCGCGGAACGACTCCATCCGCTGCAGCAGGTAGCCGACCTCGACGTTGGCGTACCGGTCGTGGCTGTCGCGCACCTGCGTGCGCCGGCCGAACAGCGCGTCCGCTTCGTCGAAGAGCAGCACCACGCCGCCGTCCTCGGCGGCGTCGAAGAGCCGGCCGAGGTTCTTCTCCGTCTCGCCGATGTACTTGTTCATCACCTGGCCGAGGTCCACATGGACGAGGTCGAAGTCCAGCTCAGCGGCGATGACCTCGGCCGCAAACGTCTTGCCGGTGCCGCTCGGCCCGGCGAACAGCGCGGCGGTGCCCAGCCCGCGGTCGCCGCGGCGCCCGAACCCCCAGTCGTCCAACACGGTGGTGCGGTGGCGCACCTCGGCGACCAGCGCCCGCAGCTGGGCCTTGGCCCCGGCGGGCAGCACGAGATCGGCCCAGGCCGCGCGCGGCGTGCGTACCGTCGCCAGGCCGCCGAAGGCCCGCCGGGCCCGGGTCCGGCACGCGGCCCGCAGCGGCGCCCCGCCGGCGACGTCGCGCGCCGCCGCGTCCATGTCGGACAGTGCGAGGTCGTACACCGCGGCCACCCGGTCGACGTCCGCGGCCCGGCCGCCCGCGCGATGCAAGGCGGCGGCGAACGCACGCCGCCGTTCGGCGAGCTCCATCCGGGGTACGTCCAGCCGGGTGGCGGAGCCGTCGGGTAGCGCCTGGTCGGCAGAGGCGAGCAGGGCGACCGGCGCGGCCAGTCCGGCCAGGGCGCGGATCCCGGTGGCCGGCTCGTCTGGCCGCACGGCGATCAGGTCGACCGCCCAGGCGGCGCCGGCGAGCACGCTTTCGCGTTCCATCAGCCGCAGCAGCCGGTCCCGCTCCGCCGCGCCGGTGGGCAGGTCGGCGGCGGCCAGCTCGTACAGGTCCAGGCCGGCTGCGGTCGCGGCCGCGGCCGCGACCGCGCGCGCGTTCGCCGGTTGCGGCCCGTGCAGCGCTACCACCTCGCCCCGCGCCCACGCCCGGCCGGCCTGCGCGGCGATCGCGTCCAGCGTGGCCGGCAGCCCCGCCACGGCGGGTACGGGCCGGCTGAGCGCGGCGACCCACGGATCGGTATGGCCGGCGCCGGCCAGGTGGTGTAGGACCCGCTCGTCGACGGCCAGCGGGCTGCGGGTCACCGAGTCGGGATCGGCCAGCCGCAGCAGGTGCCACCGGCGCAGCGGAGCCGCCGGGGTGAGCGCGCTCCAGTGGGCGTATGGGAGCCGGGCCAGCGCCAGTCCGAACGACGGCCGGCGCATGCCGGACAGCGTCTCCAGCTCGTCGGCTGCGGCCGCCACCAATTCCGGCGCGACCGCGAGCAGCAGCACGTCGCGTTCGAAGTCGGACAGGCCGAACCCCTCCACGACCCGGTCGAGCGCGGCGGGGGCGGGCAGCTTCGCCCGGGCCCGCTCGCGGGCTGCCTCGGCGTCGGCGACCGCGGGCGCGGGCCGGCCGTCGCCGTTGCCGGCCGCGCCCGGGCCGGAGACGAGCCGGGCGCGCGCGGCGCCGACCGCCGCGACGAGGTAGTCGCGGTTTGCGGCCTCCCACCCGGCGGTCATGGCGGCGGTACGACCAGCGTGGGTGCTCCGTACGTCTCGCCCACGAGCTCGGGAAGGCTCTCGACCCCGTCGACGGCGACCACCACGAGCCAGGTCCCGTCCGTCACCTCGCCGGCCGGGATGGTGACCTTCTCCGGCTCCGGATGACCCTCCTCGCGCGGCGGGAACGTCAGGTCGAGCACGTCCGGCTCGTCCTCGGCGCCGCCGGACAGCCGCCGGAGCTTGACGCCCACCCGCTGGCCGGTGCGGGGCGAAGGCGCGACGGTCAGCGTCGTGGTGGCATGGTCGACGCCGGTCACCCGCGGGCGGACGGCCACGGGGAGCGCCGAGGAGGCGGCGACGATCCGGTCCGGCCCGCCGCCGGTCGGAGCCGTGTGGACGACCTGGACCGGATGCAGCCCGGCCGGCACCCCATCGGCCAGCTCGACCCTCAGTTCGGCCGGCGTGGCACCCGCCGCCGGTGGGAGCCGCTCGGGTCCGATGCGCACCCGCGTGCCGGGGCCAAGCAGCCGGCTACCGGCCAGCACGAGGGTGGCCTCGCCGGTGACCGGGGTGCCCGGCGGGCCGTCCGCCGCCACGGTGAACAACACCGGCCCGCCGCCGGCCGCGACCTCGATCCGGCGCTCCCGCACCGGCAGGACGGTCCGCGGCGCCAGGTCCGCCTCGAGGATCACCACGGTGGCCAGGTACGACAGCGAGAGCAGGTACGGCGCCTGAAAGAAGACCGACCACAGCTTGGACAGCTCCTCCAGCGTCAGCGGCTGCGGGGAGAGCTTCACGATCTCGACCTCGTCGGCGAGGTCCGCCTCCGCCAGGAACTCCGTGCCGGCCTCGTCGGCGTACCGGTCGACCGCCTCCGTGACCACCGCCTTGGTGAGCATGGGGTTGGCGGCCAGCGCGGTGACCGTTCGGCCCAGCAGCCGCTGCGCGTCGAGGCTGTCGTCCTCGCCGTAGAACGTGAGCAGGTAGTGCAGGTCGAGGGCGGCGCGCGGGCGGCGGACCAGCATGCCGTCCGCGTCACGCGTCGGGAGGTCGCGGAAGCCGAGGGCGTGGTTGGGCGTCGCGTGGTAGAGGTAAATGTTCACGCCCACGGCCGCGCCGTCGAGCTCGGTGAGGTCGTGCAGCAGCTCCGGGCGGATCGTCGTCACCTTCGCGCCGCCGACCGGGCCGGGATGCGGCCGCTCCAGCGCCCGGTCCAGCAGGAATCGGACGGCCGAGGTGACCGTCGCGATGGCCAGCGCGTTGCTCATCGCGGCCGCTCCCGGCGGCGGCGCAGGTAACCGGCCAGGTCCGGCCGGGCGCTCGGGGCTCGCTCCGGCCCGCCACGACCTCGATGCGTCCGATGTGGACGTCGACGGTCGGCGGTCCGCTGCCGGCCGGTGCTTGGCCGATCGTCACGGGGCCGGGCCGTACGACGGTGCCGGCGGGGGAGCGGCGGGTGGGCTCCTTCCCCGGCATGGCGAGGTCGACCGGGCGGCCCGGAGCGGTGAGGCCGCGGCGGGCGAGCACGGGCAGGACGTGGTCGCGCAGCAGCGCGGTGGTGTCCACGTCGGGTGGTGCCTGTGCCGCGGAAGGCGGGACCGGCTCCGGCGTTGTGGTTCCGGCTTCCCCGGCTGACACGGGCGGGCTGTCCATGATGGCAGGACCGGGCTTCGGTGTCCTTGTTCCGGCCTCCAGGGCTGAGACCTGCGGGCCGTGGACGGCGGCAGTACGGGGGCCCGGAGTCCCGGTCCCGCCCTCGCCGGTGGAGCTTGGCGGGCCGTGGTCGGTGGCGGCGCCGCGTTCCGGTGTCCCGGTTCCGGGTTCCGGGCCTGAGACTGGCGGGTCGTGGTCGGCGGCGGTACCGCGCTCCGCGCGCGCGGCTTCGCGTCGCGCCGGCGCCTCGCGCGCGGCGTGTCCTGGCGCGGCCGCGTTTCCGGGCGGGATCTGGTCCACGAGCGGTGCAACTCCGGACGGGCCGGCCCGGCGGTGGGCTGGGTGCCGGATACCGCTGGCCTCGGGCGCCTCCTCAAGGGCCGGGTCGGGCGCCGCCGCCGTGGCGGGCAGGACCGCCGCCGGCCGGGCCGGGCCGAGCCGCCGGGCTCGCCCCGCCATCCGCACCTGCTCGGCCCGGTCAGCAGTGCCGGAGCCCGCGGCGCCCGACACCGAGCCTGGTTCGGACGCGGGCCCGCCGGTGCCGGCCCGATCGGCCGGGGACTGGGGCACCGGCCACCGGGCCGGCGTGGCGGTGGGCGAGTGGGACGGGTCGCTGTCCGCCCGCCACCCGGCCGCGCCCCCCGCGCCCCCCGCGGCCCCCGCGGCCCCTGCGGCCCCCGCGGCCTCCGCGCCACCCGCGGCCTCCGCGCCCCCCGCCTCCGCCGGCGGAGCCGGGCCGTCGTCCCGGTCCGTGCCCGAACGCTCGACGGCCTCCCGCACCGCGGTCGACGCCCAGTCATCGAGGGCTGGCGCGGTGTCGGGCTGGAAACGGGACCGCGGCGCCGGCCCCAGCGCCACCTCGGTACCCACGGCGCGGGCCGCCATTCGGCCGAAGAAGCCGGTCATCGCCGGGCCAGTTCCAGGTACGCGGAGCGCCGGGCCGGCGACAGAGCCAGGATCCCGCGCTCGCTCCACCCGTACGCCGCGGCGAGCGTCGCCACCTCTTCCAGGAGGCGGGGCGCCGCGGCGCGTACCCGCTCGAACAGCAGCGCCGGCAAGTCCAGCGACGCCCGGACCGTGGCCGAGCACCCCGGGCAGGCCAGGACCAGCACGGTGGCCGCCGCCCCGGACAGCTCCTCGACGGCGTCCTCGACGGCCACCGCGTCCGCCGCCGCGACGGTGGTGTCCGGGCCGCCGTCGACCGCCCGGACGCAGCGGGTCGCGAGCGCCCCCGCTGGGTCCGGCTCGTGCCGGACCGCCAGCAGGTCGCGGGTGGTCGGCGCCCGTACGGCGACCGGTCCGTGGGAGGTGGTCAACGCGGCGTCCGAGGCCGTCGGCGTGAGGACGTCCGCGACGCCGACGGTGGCCTCCAGCAGCTCGCCGCAGTCCGGGCACGCCACCACGCCGGTGATCGCCGGCCCGAACGCCTGCGCGTACATCCGCGCGGCGTGGGCGGCTACCTCCCCGAGCGGCAGGTCGAGCGCGGTGTCGAGGTCCGGGGCGAGTCCCACCGCAAGGGCGAGCACGGCGCCGCGAGCGGGCGCAGGCGCCGCCGCGGCGGACTCCCACGCGGCCAGCAGGGCGGCCGGGTCGGCGAGCGTGCCGGTCACGGCTCGACAAAGGACGGTTCGGTCGGCTCGGTCACGGCGTAGTCGCGTTCCCATCCCTCGTTCTCCATGCGGATGGTCTGGATGGCCACCGCGTTGGCGTTGGCGTCGAGGTCGGGCAGCGCCTGGTACTCCGAGACCCAGCACCGGTAGATCTTGTACGAGATGGCGAGCTGGCCGGCCTCGTTGTAGACCTCGAGGATGACGTCCTTGCGGAAGTCTTTCAGCGACGTCTCGCTGCCCAGGCCGGAACCCCAGTTCCATACCTTGTTGGCCCACTGCTCGAAGTCGACGTCGTGGGTGACGCCGCGCTCCAACGTGATCGGCTCGTACTCGGACCGGCCGGGTGACTTGCGGCTGCTGCTCGGATCGCCGCCGTGCCGGTGCCTGACGACCTCGGTGGTCCGCTTGAGCGGACCCACCTTGCTGACACCGGCGACGTAGCGGCCGTCCCACTTGACGCGGAATTTGAAGTTCTTGTACGGGTCGAACCGGGTCGCGTTGACGCTGAATTCGGGCACCTTCGTCCTCCTACCCGGTCGCCGTCGCGGTCTTCTGCTGGATCCCCACGACCACGAACTCGGCCGGCTTGAGCGGGGCGAAGCCGACCAGGATGTTGACGATGCCGCGGTCGATGTCGTACTGCGTGGTGGTCTCCGCGTCGCACTTGACGAAGTAGGCCTCGCGCGGCGTGCTGCCCTGGAACGCGCCCTGCCGGAACAAGTCCTGCATGAACGCGCCCAGTGACGTGCGGATCTGCGCCCACAGGGGAGCGTCGTTGGGCTCGAACACCGCCCACTGCGTACCCCGATAGAGACTCTCCTTGAGGAAAAGCGCGATCCGGCGCACCGGGACGTACTTGTATTCGTCGGCCAGGCTGTCCGCGCCGCGCAGCGTGCGCGCACCCCACACGACAGAGCCGGTGTCCCGGAAGGCGCGCACGCAGTTGACGCCCTTGACGTTCAGCACGCCGTTCTGGCGATCGGTCATGGTCTCGGCCGGGGCGATCACGGCCACCAGGCCGGCCTCCGTGCCGGCGGGTGCCTTCCAGACGCCGCGGGTCGCGTCGGTGCGGGCCATCACGCCGGCGACCGCACCGCACGGTACGAAGTCGCCGGCCGTGCCGCCGCGCAACGGGTCGGGGGCGCGTAGCCGCGGGAAGTAGAAGGCGGCGTTGCGCGCGGACGTTCCGGACAGGCCCCGCGCGCCGAGCCAGGCGAGGATGTCGTCGCGGACCGTCCCGCTGGGCGGGTCGACCAGCAGCATGGCGTTGCGGTCCACGCACAGCCCCATGGCGTCGGCCCACACGTCGTCGGGCAGATTGCCGGTCAGCGTCGAGGGGGGTAGGCACAGCAGGTTGAACAGGTCGACCTGGCGCAGCGCGTCCAAGCCGTCGCCGTCCACGCCGATTCCCCGGTAATCGTTGCCGGTCAGCTCCGCGCTGTCCGTGCCGGTGCCGGCGGCCTGCACCGTGTAGGTCCCCTCGGCGGGCCGGGTGGCCGGCAGGTTCCCATCCACCCGGATCAGCCGCGATCCGGCGAGCACCAGGTCCACCCGGCGCGGGCCGTCCGCGACGGTGACGTTCAGGAAGCTCTCGGTGGTGTCCGGATCCTCCGCCTCGCCCTCCCGCACCGTGAGGTGGAACAGATCGTCGGGCTCGACGCCCTGGGCGGTGGCGACCTCGGCGGCGTCGCCGGGCTCCGGATGGGCGATGTCCACCTCCAGCCGGTCGCCCCAGACGCCGGGCCCGTACGCCTGGAGGGCGAGGCCGCCGGCGTTGAGCGTCGAGGCCGTGGCACCACCGGCCAGGCGCAGGATGATCGCGGTGCCGCCTCCGTTGAGGAAGAAGTCGCGTATGGCGTAGCCGAGGCCGCTCACCCGCCACAGTCCGCCGAACTGCTGCTCGTACTCGGCCCAGCTGTTGATGGTTACGGGTCTGTCGACCGGGCCGCGCGCGGCCCGGCCGACGAACGCGGTGATCGACGTCGCGACGCCGGTGATCGCGCGGCTGCCGCTCGGGATCTCGTTGACGTATACACCGGGGTAGTCCAGCGTCTGGGGCATGGCGGCTCCTTCGACGGCGGTCGCCTCGGCACCGATCCTGCGCGGGGCCGCGTCACCCGGCCGTCACGCGCTCGTCAAGCCGGCGGACGGCCTTCCCGTGACGGCGCGGTGACAGCCGCTTGACGCCCCCGCGGACACGCTGTCCCCGCGTTCGCTTCAGGGAGGTCGAGATGGTGGATGTGTCGGTGACCGCGTCCGTGCAGGTGCGCGGCGGCCCGGTCGTGTCGCTGGCGGCGACGCTGGATCCCGAGTCGTACGCGTACGCCGCGCTCGACCTGGGTCCGGCCGGCGGCGCCGAGGAGAGCGCGGAGGTCAACCTACTGCCGGCCGAGGGCGAGCCGGTGCTGCTGGCGCTGGCGGCGCGCACGACGACCGGCGCAGCCGCGGGCGTCACGGTGACGCCGACGAACGGCACCGACTCCGGCGACGCCATCGAGGTCGACGGCCAGCTCCTGGTCGCCAACGCCGGCGCGCTGGCGGCGCTCGTCGATGGCGGGCCCCGTACCTTCACCGTGGCTAACCGCGAGGCGGAGGCGGTCTCGGTGGAGATCCTCGCCGCGCTCGGACCCGAGCCCGCGCCGTAGCCCGGCGCCGATCAGCCGGTGGCGGCGAGGCCGCGCAAGGCCATCCGCTCCAGGTCGGGCGTCGGGGCCACCCCGAGCTCGCGGTGCAGGTTGTCACGGAACTGCACGTAGCAGCGGACCGCTTCGACAAGGTTGTGCTCCGCCAGGTGCGCCATGATGAGCACTCGGGTGGCGCTCTCCCGCAACGGCTCCAGGCGTACGGCGGCAAGTGCGGCCTCGATGGCCTCGGCGTGGCGGTGCTCGGCGGTCAGCCGCAATGCGACCGCCTCCAGGGCATGCATCCGCAGTTGGCGCAGGCGTTCCCGCTCGAAGAGCACCCAGTCCTCGTACCAGCCCGGCAGGAGCTCACCGACGCCGACCAGGCCGGAGGCCGACAGCCGGCCCGCGAACGGCGGTGGGTCGGTGGCCGTTGCGGGCGCGAGCAGGCGCTGCGCGGTGGCCAGGAACGTCGCGACGTCGACCTCTACGCTGGAGGCCAGCGCGAGCGCCTGGCCGCCGGTGACGAGCTGATCATCGGACGTCTGGCGCAGCCGCCACAGCACAGTGCGCAGGCTGGCGTGCGCCTTGGACTCGGAGGCTTCCGGCCACAGGTGCCCGGCGACCTCCATCCGGCTGGACTGTCCCCGGATGCCGAGGAAGGCCAGAAGCCGGCATGCCGCCTGCGGTGTCGGGAGTGGACGGCCGTGCCGCTCGAGGTGGAAGCCGTCCAGCAGACGCAGGTGGACGGGACACGTCTCGGCGGCGCTGCCCGACCTCGCGTCGATCCCGGGGACGAGAACCGTCGGGTCCTGCAGGGAGCGGACCGGAAGCGATTGGACCGCCATGACCACCCCCTGGCTGGCGCCGGCACGTTGCAAATACCCTCATCGGCTGTCCCATCCGGTGTCAACGGAAAGTCACCGGGCCGACTCTCGTTGCCGACATTTTGGGTGCCGACGCGTCACCGAGGCGTCACAGCCACGCCACGCCCCCGGTGACACGGCGGTGACACCCGACGGAGAACCGTCGAGCCGTGTCCACCGATCGACCGCCGACCCGGTCGGGTGTGCTTACCGCTCGGGCGTGGCGGGAGCAGTCCGGGATCCGCCCCGTGCGGATCCGGGTGACCTACGGCCTGGACCGTCCGGACGGCACCCCGGACGGCCCGCCGACGGTGGTCGTCGTGGACAGCTGGGATGGCCTGGTCGACGTGCTCGGCCGGTGGTATGCGGCCTTGGCGGTACCGCCGGACCCGAACGCCGCAACGGCGTAGCGGCCGGGCCTAACCGCGCCGGTACAACGGGGTCGGCGCCGGCGTGTCAGCCCAGACGGGTGGCGGCACCCGCGGGCATGCCGGGTCCCGGTCGTGCCTGCACTTCTGCGGGGTCATGCACGTCGCCGCAGGTGGCGCAGACGGTGTGCTGACTGATTTCACCGCCACACACCGCGTGGGAGTAGAGCACCGGTGGCCCATCGGGGGCCACCCACCGGTCGCCCCACTCGGTGAGCGCGAGGATGACGGGGACGAGCTCGCGCCCCTTGTGCGTGAGCAGGTACTCGTAAAGGTCGGGATTCCGCGCGTACCTGCGACGCTCCATGATTCCGGCATCGACGAGGCCGTCCAGGCGTGTCGTGAGGACGTTCGTCGCGATTCCCAGGGCGGTCTGGAAGTCGCTCCAACGGGTCGCCCCGGCGAACAAGGCGTCGCGCACGATCAGCAGCGTCCATCGCTCACCCACCAGCTCGAGAGCTCGGGCGGCTGAGCACACCTGGGAATCGTAGGTCTTGCCGAGCATGCACGAAGCATATCTCGGCCCACTTGCATCATGAAAGTCGCTAGGTTACGGTCGGCTTGCGTCATGCAACCAGTTCAGGAGATCCCATGCAGTTCCGGACCCGACGCCCGCTCCGCCGCCATGACGAGCGCTAGGACAGCCGCGACGGCGGCCACGCTGACGTCGACACTGGGGGTGGTCGCCGCATCATGGGTCGTCGCGGTCCGGCAGCTGAACGTACGAACACGGGGTGGACAGCCTCTGGGGCATGTACAAGTGGCTCGACCGCGCCCCGCTCGGTCGCAACGAGACCGGCTTCTGGTGGCGCCGCCACGACGAGTACGACAACCGGTGACCGGAATCATGGAAACGCAAAGGGAGTGGACACGATGAGCGACCTGTCCGGCAAGACCACCATCGTCGTCGGTGCGAGCCGCGGCCTGGGCCGCGGGATCGCCGCGGCCTTCGCCGAGGCCGGCGCCCCGGTAGTCGCCGTGGCCCGCACGGCGGCCGCGTTGAATGAGCTTGCCAAGAGCGCCGGCACCATCCAGCCGGAGGTCGCCGATGCCGGCGACGCCACGGTGCCCGGCGCCCTCCTCGATCGCTATGAGCCGGATGTCCTCATTCTGGTGGCCGGCGCGAGCCCGCTCATGCGTCCGCTGCAGCACCAGACGTGGGAGACGTTCTCGGTCAACTGGCACACCGATGTCCGGATCGCGTTCAACTGGCTGCGCGAGGCGCTGCTCAAGCCGCTGCGGCCCGGCAGCAGGGTGGTCGTGGTCAGCAGCGGTGCCGCGCTGGCCGGGTCACCGCTCAGCGGTGGATACGCCGGCGCCAAGGCCACCCAGCGCTTCATCACCGGGTACGCCCAGGAGGAGGCAGAGCGCGCCGGCCTGGGCATCACGTTCACCGCGGTGCTGCCGCGGATCACGCCGCTGACCGACCTCGGCCGGCCGGCGGTCCGGGCGTACGCGGCTCGCGGTGGCCAGTCCGAGGAGGAGTACCTCAAGCAGATGGGCGAGCCGCTCACCCCAGAGGCCGCCGGCGCCGCTCTGGTCGAGCTGGTGCGGGCAGATGCCGCCACGGTCGCCCCCGGCTACCTGCTGACCGGCGCCGGGTTGCAGAAACTGCCCTGACATTCGCGATGACCCGATCCCATCGGTTCCGCATCGGGCCGGACGACGGCGAACCGATACAGTCGGTCCATGGCACGCGCCCAGGCAGCGCTGCGGGTGGTGTTCGCCGAGGACAACTACCTGATGCGGGAGGGAACGGCCGCGCTCTTCGCCGAGGTCGCTGAGATCACGCTGGTCCGGCTGGTCGAGGAGCCCGAAGCGTTGATCGCGGCCGTCGCGGAGCTGGCTCCGGACGCGGTGCTCACCGACATCCGGATGCCCCCGACCTACACCGTCGAGGGCATCACGGTCGCGAAGCGGATCCGTGCCGAGTACCCCGGCACCGGGGTGGTCGTGCTGTCCCAGTATGTCGAGCCGGACTACGCGTATGAGCTGCTCGCCGACGGGGTCGCCGGCCTCGGCTACCTGCTCAAGGAGCGGGTGGCGCAGCTCGACGAGATCGTCCGGGCGCTACAGGATGTGTGCCGCGGCGGCTCCGCCCTGGACCCGAAGGTCGTCGAAGGGCTGTTGGCGCGCCGGTCGGCCGAAGCGGCCTCACCGCTGAACGGGCTCACCGGGCGCGAACTGGAAGTATTGGAACAGATGGCCACCGGACGCAGCAACGCGGCGATCGCGGGCCGGATGCACCTGAGCGAGCGGGCCATCGAGAAGCACATCAGCTCGCTGTTCCAGAAGCTGAACCTGCCTCCCGAGGGCGACGTCAACCGGCGGGTCGCCGCGGTATTGGCTTTCCTCAAGGCCAGTACCGCGGCCTGAGCGCCGGCCGCCCGTACGGGTGCTGGCCGTACCCCTGTGGTGCGGCGGGCACCCTGTGCCCGGCAAGGGTTCCCGGGCATGCTGGTAGCGGAGGTCTTGTTGTGTCTGCCGTTCGGGTGCTCGTCGTGGACGACCACGCGTCCTTCCGGCGTGTGGCCGCCGCCGTGGTCGAGGCGACCGCGGGGTTCGTCGTCGCGGGGTCGGTGGCCACCGGGGAGGAGTCGCTCGTCGCCGCGGCGGCAGTCGAGCCGGACCTGGTGCTGATGGACATCAACCTGCCCGGCATGGACGGCCTGGAGGCCACCCGCTGGTTGCGCTCCTCGGCCCGCCCGCCGGTGGTGATCCTGCTGTCCACCTACGACGAGGACGATTTCGGGCAGGCCCGCGACTGTGGCGCGGCGGCCTACGTCGCCAAGTCCGCGTTCGGCACCGAACGGCTTGCCGCGGTCTGGGCGTCGGCGTCCGAAACATGAGCCAGGGGTACGGGAAACTCGATGCGCGCCCGGAACCGGCCCTGCGCGCCGCGCTCCACGGTGACGCGGCCGCCGGCCGCCTCGGCCCGGTCGGCGATGGCCGATTCGTCGACGCCGCCCGGCTCCCGTGCGGTTCCGGTCGCCTCGAGCACGAGACAGCCGCCGTCCAGGGCCAGCTCGATCCGCGCCGGGGTGTCGCCGAGTCGGGCCAGCAGGGCGACGGCGCAGAAGTACGCGGCGGTCTCGGTACGTTCGGCGAGGCGCTGATGTTCCAGCGCCGGCGCCACGTCGAGCACGACGGTGGGGCCGGCCCTGCCGAGGTGTGCCCGCAGTGCGGGTACCAGTCCCTGGCGGGTCAGGACCAGAGGGAACAGGCCCCTGGTCAGCTCGCGGAGCGCGGCGAGCGCCGTGCCGGTGGCGATCTCGAGCCGGTCGAGATGCTCGTCGGCCAGGACGGCGCTGGAGATGTCCACCGCATCGATCGCGGCGGGAATCGGCCGTAGCTGGGCGAGCACTTCGCGCTCGATGAGGCCGGCGATGCGCTGCCGTTCGTCGTCGCGCGCACTCAAGAGCCGGCGCCGCGAGGCGGCCAGCTCCGCCGACTGGTGGGCGAGCTGCTCGACTCGCGCCTGTAGCTCGGCGTCCAGGCGCAGGTTCCGGAATGCCACTCCGGCCTGCGCCACGAAATCCTGCAGCAGGCGGCGTTCGGCCGGGCGCAGTCCGTGCCCGGGAGGCATGGACAGGCCGATCCGGCCCAGGGATTCGTCGCGGTCGCACACGTCGAGTTCGATCTGGGGGGTCCAGTCCGCGCGGCCCGGCCAGGCGGCGGACCGATCGGTGGTCCCGGGGACGTGCAGGTTTACCCGGACCTGCGCCGCGCCAACGCTGTGTGCCACGGCCTTCGCGAGTGCCGGCAACAGGTCCGAGGGCGCGAGGCTGCGCCCCAACTGCCGGCTGAACTCGGCCAGCGCCTCGTACGGTACGGCCCGCGGCCCGTACACGAGGCGGTCGGCCAACCTGAGCACCCGCTGCCGCAAGGGCTGGAACGCCAGGGCGACCAGCAACAGCGCGACCAACGATGGCCAGAACCGGCCGGCCACCTGGTCGCCCAGCGCCGCGCCGATGACCACGACGACGGCGATGTAGCCGACGGTCACGAACGTGGCGAGGAGCGCCAGCAGGACCGCGCGACTGATGATCACATCGAGGTCGTAGAGCCGGTAGCGCAGGACCGCGATCCCGGTGAAGACCGGCACGCTCGTGTAACCGAGAAAGAGCGGAATGCTGACGTACCACGGCTCTCCCGGGCCGCCGGCGATCTGATAGCCGAGCAGCACGACGAGTCCCATGGCGAGCAGCGTGGCGGAGGCCATGATCCAGCGAAGCTGCTGGCGTCGCACCCCGGCCGACCGGTGTAGCCGTAGCACCAGACCCACCGCCGCCGCTCCGATCGACAGCACCAGCATCAGCGTGCTGAGTTCGAGAAGGTCGCCGGCCACCGGCCCGGGATGGATCCGGTCCGGCGACCGGACCTGTTGCGGTGCGACGCCGATCAACAGCACCCCGGCCCACAGCACGTACGACGCGATGAGGAGCGCCATGACCGGCCGCCACCGCCGGGAGGCCAGCCGCCCGTCCGGTACCAGCAGGAAGAGCGCGCACGTGAACGCCAGGGCGTACGAGGCGCCGAAGAACTGCGAGACCCACACCGCCCATTGGCCCAGCGCCACCTGGCCGGATCCGGGACTGGTGAGGGCGCGGTAACCGTACGCGCTGGCGGCGAAGTTCAGGCTGGTGCCGGCCGCGGCGACGCTGAGCAGCCAGCCGATCCGGTGGCGCGGATGCCTGCCGAGAATCAGCGCGCCGAGCAGGGCGGTCAGCAGGACGCCGAGCGGGATGACGGGGAAGCCTTCCGCGAAGCTCGCCGGCGAGAACAGATGACCGTCGGGGTAGGCGTAGAGCACGAGGTACGTCGTCAGGCACACACAGGTGAGGGCGAACCACGCCCACGAGTAGCGCACCGCGCGCATCAGCCAGCGCCTTTCCCGGCCGCCGGTCGTGGGACCGGAGCCGGCGCCCACGGAACGTGGACCGCGATCACGGTGCCCCGACCCGGTGCCGAGTCCACCCGGATCCGGCCGCCCACGGACTCGGCGCGGTCCGTCATGTTCGCCAGGCCGCGGCCCGGCCCGACCGCGGCGGGCGAGAATCCGACCCCGTCATCGGCGACCACCAGCTCCACGCCGCCGGCGGTGCGCCACACTCGCACCGTGGCGGCCGTCGCGCCGGCATGCTTGGCGGCGTTCTGCAGCGCCTCGAGGGCGCAGAAGTAGAGCGCGGTCTCGAGATCGGACCGCATCCGGTCGACCCCCTCCACGGTCACGTGCACGCGCAGCGGGCCGGCCGCGGCGCCCGACAGCGCGGCCGCGAGTCCGTGGTCGGCGAGTGTGCGCGGGTAGATGCCCCGAGAGAGCGCCGACAACGTGTCGATGGTGTCATCGACGGCGGTCTTGACGCCGTGCAGCACGGCCGGCGCGCGGTGCGGCGATCGGGCCACCAGCGTGCGGGCAAGGCGCAGGTTCACCGCGAGCGTGACGAGGTGCTGTTGGGCACCGTCGTGGATGTCACGCTCCAGTCGCCGCCGCTCCTCGTCCTGGGCCGCGACGATACGTTCCCGAGAAGCGCGTAGCGCCCGAGCCTGCTCGGTGCTCTCCCGCACCCGCACAGCCAACTCGGTGCGCAGCCGGACGGAGCGCAGCACCAGACCCGCCTGGGCGGCGAGGCCGGCGAAGAGCTGCGCCTCCACCGGGGTGAGCGGCTGCCGGTCGCATTCCTGCACGATGAGCAGGCCGAGGCGTTCATCGGCGTACGACACGGGAAGCACGTGGCGGCCGGTCACCGCTTCCGCCGGCACCGTGGCCGGTCCGGCATCCGGCGGCCAGGTCGCGGACAGCATCAGGTCGTCGTTGACGGTGAGCCATACCTGGGCGTAGCGGGCGCCGGTCGCCGCGACGAGCAGTCGAGCCATCCGCTGCGGTACCGCGTCGGTGGCGTATCCGCCGGCAATGTCGTCCAGGAACCGGGTGAGGACGTCGTACGGCGCCGCCCGTTGTCCACGGGCGAGCCGGGCCGCGACCGGCCGCAGCCGGCGGCGGACCGGCTGGAAGCCGAGCGCCACGATGGCCGTGGCGAGCACCGACAATGCAAGATCTGGCGAGTCCGTACGCCCGATGAGCGCACCTCCGCCGCGCACCACGACGACAAAGATCGCGGTGGCGAACAGGGCCGTGCCGAGCAACACGAGTACCGCCGACCCGGCCTCGGCCGGCCGTAGCCGTCGCCACCGTGCCATGACCCGAAGTCTTCTCCGCCTCGTCCGGATCCGACAGGTGGCCGGCCGAACCGGTGCAGGGGCCGGCACCACCCGTGGGGTGCGGTTAACACCCACTCGCGGCCCGGCTCCCGGCGCGCCAGCACCACCGGGACAGGGCGGCCGCCGGTGCCGCGCTGTGCGGCGGCCACGGTGGGCGGCACCCGCTCACCGGCCTTCACTGATGGATGTCATCCGGGCCCCGGCGACCGGCCGAGGACACCATCAGAGGAGCAACCGCAATGACTGCAAGCAGCACCGCCATCGGCGGGCGCGTCGCCGCCCGCGCCGTTGGCGTCAGCAAGGCGTACGGCTCTGGCGAGACCCGCGTGCTCGCCCTCGACCAGGTCAGCGTCGCGTTCACCGCCGGCCGCTTCACCGCCATCATGGGCCCGTCCGGGTCGGGCAAGTCCACGTTGATGCACTGCCTCGCCGGCCTGGACGCGGTGAGCGCCGGCGACGTGTACATCGGCGACACCCGCGTCACCGGCCTCGGCGACCGGGCGTTGACCGGGCTGCGCCGCGACCAGGTGGGCTTCATCTTTCAACAGTTCAACCTGCTGCCGACGTTGTCGGCACGGGAGAACATCCTGCTGCCGTTGTCGATCGCCAAGCGCAAACCCGACGCCGAGTGGTTCGACACCGTCATCGAGACGGTCGGGCTGAGGGAACGGTTGCGGCACCGCCCGCCGCAGCTGTCGGGCGGCCAGCAGCAACGGGTGGCGTGCGCGCGGGCACTGGTTGCCCGGCCCGAGGTGATCTTCGCCGACGAGCCGACCGGGAACCTTGACTCCCGGTCCGGGGCGGAGGTGCTGGGCTTCCTGCGAAGATCGGTGCGCGACTACGGCCAGACGATCGTGATGGTCACCCACGATCCCAATGCGGCGTCATACGCCGACCGGGTGGTCTTTCTTGCCGACGGACACATCGTCGACGAGCTGTCCGATCCCACCGCGGACGCGGTGCTGGACACCATGAAGCGCCTCGACGGCCGGCACCCGGCCATCGACATGGCGGAAGCGGTGGGCTGAGATGCTGCACGCCACGCTCAAGAGCCTGCTTTCCCGCAAGGTGCGGCTGGTCCTGTCCGGGCTCGCCGTCGTCCTCGGCGTGATGTTCGTGTCCGGCTCGTTCGTGCTCACCGACACCATGGGCCGCTCCTTCGACCAGCTGTTCGCTTCGGTGTACACGGAGGTCGACGTCGAGGTGCACGCGGCTGCGGTCACCGGCGACCTCGGGGCGACCTCGACCCTGCCCGCCGACCGGCTCACCCAGGTACGGGCAACCCCCGGTGTCGCCTCGGCGCTGGGGGTGGTACAGGTCAACGGCGCCCGCATCGTGGGCGCCAACGGCAAGGTCGTGCCCGCGGTCACCGGTACGCCCCGGTACGGGCGCAACTGGACCGGCACCTCGGATCTGGTACTGCTTCGGCAGGGCCACGGTCCCGCGGCCGGCGACGAGATCGCGATCAACGCCGCCCTGGCCCAGGCCGCCGGCGTCAAGGTCGGCGACCGGGTCGGCGTCCTGACCCGGGTGCCGAAGAAGACGTTCACGCTGGTCGGCATCTTCGGCTACAGCGGCGGGCGGGACTCCCTCGCCGGTACCCAGGAGATCGCGTTCACTGAGCCGGTCGCGCAGCAGCTGATGCTCGGCGGCCCGGGTCGGTACTCGCACATCGACGTGCGGGCCGTGCCGGGGGTGTCCGCGGAAGTCTTGCGCGACAGGCTGAACGGCGTCGTGGGCCCCGGCTACGAAGCCAAGACCGGAAAGCAGATGGAGGCCGCCGAGTCGGCCTCGGCCCGTAAGGACTTGAACTTCGTCAACAACGTCTTCCTCGGTTTCGCCGGCGTGGCGCTGTTCGTGGGTGTCTTCCTGATCCTCAATACGTTCTCGATCATCGTCGCCCAGCGCACCCGGGAGCTGGCGCTGATGCGGGCGATCGGCGGCAGCCGGCGCCAGATGATCGGTTCGGTGCTGGCGGAGGCGGTCGTCATCGGCCTGATCGCCTCGGCGCTCGGGCTGGCGGCCGGGGTCGGCGTGGGCACCCTGCTCGCCTACATCTTCGGCAACACCGGCGGCAGCGAGTTGGCGCTGGCCGGGGTCAGCGTCCCGCCGTCGGCCGTGATCGCCGCGTTCGGGGTCGGCATCCTAGTGACCCTGACCGCCGCGCTGCTGCCCGCGCTGCGCGCCGCGCGGATTCCCCCGATGGCGGCGCTGCAGGAGGTCGCGACGCCGGACCGCCCGCTCACCCGGGTGACGGCGGCCGGTGGCTTCATCACCGCGTTGGGTACGGCAACGCTCGGGCTCGGCCTGTCCGGCCGGGCGCACAGCAACACGCTGTGGCTGATCCTCGCTGGCATCCTGATCGGCTTCATCGGGTTCGCGCTCCTCACGCCGCTGATCGCCAGACCGGTGGTGTCGGGGTTGGGTCGAGTCCTGTCCTGGTCGGTACCGGGCAAGCTGGGCCGGCGCAACGCGGCACGCAACCCGCGGCGTACCGCGATCACCGCGGCCGCGCTGATGGTCGGCGTGGCGCTGGTCACCGGCGTCAACGTCGTCCTCGCCTCGACCATCCACAGCCTGCACAAGCAGGGCGACACCATGGTCAAAGCCGACCTGATCATCGCCGGAGACCCGGGCGACGGGTTGCCGCCCACGTTCGACCCGGCCGTGCTCACCGCCGCCAAGCAGATTCCCGGGGTGCGCGACATCAGTGGTGAGTACCTCGACTTCGCGCGGGTGGGCGGCAAGGACACCGCCCTCACCGCCCCGACCGACCTGGTGGCAACGGCGCGGATGTTCCCGATGCGCCCGGTGGACGGCACGATCCGGGCGCTGTCGGCCGACGAGCTGGTCGTCGACAACAAGCTCGCCAAGGAGTACGGCCTGCACGCCGGCAGTACCGTGCTGATCCAGCTCTCCCACGGCCGGCCGCACGCGATGACGGTCGTCGGCGTGTTCCAGGCGACCGAGGTGTCCCGCGGCTGGTACCTGAGTCCGGCGTCGGTCCGCGACTTCGAGCTCAGGCAACCGGTCGGGGCGTACTTACGGCTGGCCGACGGGGCCAACCTGGCAGCGATCCGTACCCAGGTGGACAAGCTGCTGGCCGACAGTCCGGAGGTCAGCGTCGGCGATCGCAGCGCGTTCATCGCCCAGCAGACCGCCATCCTGGACCGGATCGTCTCGATGATCCAGATCCTGCTCGCCCTGGCGATCCTCGTGGCGGTCCTCGGCATCATCAACACCCTGGCACTGTCCGTGCTCGAGCGGACCCGTGAGTTGGGACTGCTGCGAGCGATCGGACTCGGCCGCGGGCAGACGATGCACATGATCACCGTGGAGGCCGTGGTCATCTCGGTGTTCGGCGCGCTCCTCGGGGTCGCGGTGGGGACCGGGCTTGGCGCGTCGGTCGTTCGGGCGCTGAAGAGCCAGGGAATCGGCGAACTGGCGCTGCCCTGGCAACAGATGGCGACGTACGTGGCACTTGCCGCACTCGTCGGCGTGGTGGCCGCGATCCTGCCGGCGATCCGCGCAGCTCGGACCAACGTGCTGGCCGCAATCGCCTACGAGTAGCACCCGGCGCTGCCGGCGGCTCGGACCCGGAGCCGCCCGCAGCGCCGTACGAACCTGCCGGCGGCTCGGACCCGGAGCCGCCGGCAGCGCCGTACGAACCGGCGCGATCGGCTGCGGCCGACATCGCGCGAGCGGCTCGTCCGACGTGAGCGGATGTCGAGTCGGGGCCGTCGTCACCGGTTCTCACCGGCGGGCGGCGGCTGTGCCGGCGCGATCGTGCGGCGGTCGTCGGCCAGCCGGCGGGTGAGGCCGGCCCTGTCGAGGTGTTCCAGCAGGGGCACGATGACTCGGCGGCTGGTGTTCAGGGCACGCCTGGCCTCGCTGAGCGTGAACGGCTGCGGCAGCCCGGCCAGGGTCGCCACCGCCCGTTGCGGGCTGCCCGCGCGCAGAATCACGTTGTCGGCCAGCCGTACGACCAGGCCGGCCCGGGCGGCCGCACCGAGTTGGCGAGCGCCCAGGCCCAGCTCCGCCAACCGGTACGCGTCGGGCGCCGCGAACGGCCGGTCCGCGAGCGTGTCGAAGGCCCGGTCGATGGCGGCCCGCAGCTCGCCGGGCACCGCGGGAGCGCCGGCCGAGATCCGGCCGCCGTGGAGCGCGAGCGGCGGCCGTACGAGCGCCTCCACCAGCGTCCGGTCGGGCAGCCCCAGCCGGTGACGCAACGCGTCGACTGGTGCGCCGGGCTCCAGCGGGTGCTCGCGGGCGTGGCGGGCGACCTCCTCGGCGAGCCGGTCGCGCAGTGCGGCCCAGTACGCCGGGTCGGCGAGCCATTGTCCCGCCGCCGCGTCGCCGGCGGCGTTCACTCCCATCCGGGCCAGGTCCTCGCGGCGAGCCACCTTCCGCCGGCGCAGCTCCCCGGCCAGGTCCGGCACACCGTCCATCGTGGCCAGCTCCGCGGCGCGCGCGGCCGCCGCACCGCGGCGGGTCAGTCCCGGCGGTACGACGTCGAGCACGGTGACCCCACCCGCGACGTGGTGCCGTCCCGGATCGCGCAGCAGCGCACGATCCCCGATCCGCAAGGGAAGCGGGGAGCCCAGCCGCAGCCGTGCCGTATCCGCGCCGAGGGGGCGTACCCGGGCCGGTACGGCGGCGGACCCGGCGTGCAGGGTGACGGTTGCGGGCAGGTCGGCGACCGGGTCGCCGTGCACCCGTACGTCGATGACATCGGTGACCAGGAACCGGCCGGGTGTCAGCAGCGCCTGGCCGCGCCCGATGGCGTCCTTGTCGACGCCGCGTAGGTTGACGGCCACCCGCGCCGCCGCCGTCACCTCGTCGGCGGAGGCGCCGAGGCTCTGCAGGCCGCGGATGCGTACCGGCCGGGGGGTCCCGGTCAGTTCAAGCTCGTCACCGGGGCGCAGGCGGCCGGCCCCGAGGGTACCGGTGATCACCGTCCCGGCGCCCTTGATGATGAAGGACCGGTCGATCCACAACCGCACCGGAGCGTCGACATCTGGCGGGGGGAGCGCGGCGACCAGCTGGTCGAGGGCGGACCGCAGCTGTTCGAGCCCGGCGCCGGTGACCGCGCTGACGGTCACCGCCGGCACGGCGCCGAGCGATGTCTTGGCCATTTCGCCCAGCGCCCGTTCCGTCGCCGGTCCGGGGTCGGCCAGGTCGGAGCGGGTGACGACGAGCAGACCGTGCCGGACGTCCAGCGCATGCAGAGCGGCCAGATGCTCCGCCGACTGTGGCATCCAGCCCTCGTCGGCGGCGACGACGATCATCGCGGCGGGCACCGGGCCGACCCCCGCGAGCATGTTGGGCACGAACCGCTCGTGCCCCGGCACGTCGACGAAGGCGACGGTGGCGCCGGACGGCAGCGTGGTCCAGGCGAACCCCAGGTCGATGGTCATGCCCCGGCGGCGTTCCTCGGCCCACCGATCGGGCTCCATCCCGGTCAGCGCGCGGACCAGCGTGGACTTGCCGTGGTCGACGTGCCCCGCGGTGGCCAGGACGTGCATGGATGTCAGCTTCCCGCGACCGCGAGCACGGCGGCCACCACTGCGTCGTCGCGGTCCGGCGGCACACATCGCAGGTCGAGTAACAGGCGTCCGCGTTCGACGCGCCCGACCACCGGCGGGGTGCCGCACCGCAGCGGTGCCGCGTACGTCTCGGGGAGCGCTAGGGCCCACGACGGCAGCTCGAGCTCGGGGGCGCCGCCACCGCCCACCACCGCGACGGAGGCCTGGAGATCGACGGCGACGCCGGCGGCACTGATCGCCGCGCGGGCGCGTTCCGTGCGCGACCGCAGGGTGTCGGGGTCGGTGCGCAGGGCCTGCCACGTCGGGCTCTCGGGCCCGCTGATCGTCGCCTGCAGGGCGGCGAGGGTCAGCTTGTCCACGCGCAAGGCGCGGGCCAGCGGATGGCGCCGGAGCCGTTCGACGATGTCCGCGTCGCCGAGCAGGAGCCCGGCCTGCGGGCCGCCGAGCAGCTTGTCGCCGCTGGCGACGACGAGGTCCGCGCCGGCCCGTAGGGTGGTCGCGGCGTCCGGCTCGGCGGGCAGGAGCGGGTCGGGCGCGAGCAGCCCGGAGCCGATGTCCGCGACCACGGGCGGCCCGAGACCGGTCAGGTCGGCGATGCCGACGGCGCTGGTGAAGCCGCGTACGACGAAGTTCGACGGGTGGACCTTGAGGACGAACCCGGTGTCCGCGCCGACCGCCGCCGCGTAGTCGGCGAGCGAGGTGCGGTTCGTGGTGCCCACCTCGCGCAGCCGCGCACCGGTGGAGGCCAGGAGATCGGGCAGCCGGAAGCCGTCGCCGATCTCGATGAGCTCGCCGCGACTGACGATGATCTCCCGGCCGGCGGCGAGCGCGGTCGCGGCCAGCACCAGCGCGGCGGCGCCGTTGTTGACGACGTGCACGTCAGCCGCGTCGGGCACGGCGGCTGCCAGGGCGGCTAGCGCGCTGCGGCCCCGGCGGGCGCGCCGCCCGGTGACCAGGTCCAGCTCGACGTCGGTGTGCCCGCTCGCGGCGGCGATCGCGGCCAGCGCGGCAGGTGACAGCGCGGCCCGGCCCAGGTTGGTATGCAGCACGACGCCGGTGGCGTTGAGAACCGGCCGCAGCCCGCCCGCGGTGTCCGGCAGCGCGGCGACGGCGGCTTCCGCCACCTGACCAGGGTCGAGCTCGCCGGCGCGAGCGCGCTGCTGGGCGGCGACGACCGCGGCCTTGACGGGGCGGCGGCCGAGGCGGGCCGCGGCGGCGACGAGCCGGGGGTCGGCCAGAACCGCATCGGTACGAGGCACCCGGCGTCGCGGGTCCACCGTGGCTTGCCCCACCCGTGCCTCCTTCACCCGCTGGTCGCGGTACGCGGACTTTTCTTCCCATCATCGCGTGCCCTCACTCCGAGGTTCCGCTCCGGTGAGCTCACCCTCCTCCCATGGTGCGCAGTTTCGCGCTGCGAGGCGGCAGAATGCTGTACATGTCTGAGGGAGCCAGCACCAAACCGATGGTGATCATCGGTGGCGGCACGGCCGGGGGCACCGCTGCCGCAACTTTGCGTGAGGAGGGTTTCAGCGGACCGGTCGTGATCATCAGCCGGGAACCGGGTATCCCGTTCGGTCGTCCCCCGCTGTCCAAGACCTACCTGCGGTCGGAAGAGGATCTTGAGGGCTGGTATGTCAGGCCATCCGGCTGGTATGAGGCACACGATGTCGACCTCCGCGCCGAATCCGCCGTTACGGCCATCGATGCGGCGACGCACACGCTGGTCCTGGACTCGGGCCGGGAACTCGAGTACCAGAAGGCCCTGATCGCCACGGGCGGGCAGAACCGGCGGCTGCAGATTCCCGGGGCCGAGCTGCCCGGGATCTACTATCTGCGGACGGTGGCCGAATGCGAAGCGATCAAGCGCGAAGCTGTGGCGGGCCGGCGCGCGGTGGTGGTGGGCATGGGGTTCATCGGCAGCGAGGTGGCGGCCTCCCTCACCCAGCTTGGGGTGGCCGTAACCGCGGTCTTTCCTGGAAGAAACCCGCTGGAACGGGTGCTGGGCGAGCAGACCGGCGGACTGATCGGCGCAATTCACCGCTCACGCGGAGTCAGGCTGCTGGCCGGGGCTCAGGTAGCCGCGTTTGAGGGAACGGAGCGCCTAGAGGCGGTGGTGACCGCGGACGGGGAGCGTATCGGGTGCGACTTTGCGGTCGCCGGCGTGGGAATCGAGCCCGAGGTGCCGGCCGTCGCGGGATCATCAGTCGCGCAGCAGAACGGGATCCTGGTCGACGAACTGTGCCGGACCAGCGCGGCCGACCTGTACGCGGCCGGCGATGTCGCCGCCCATCTCCACCCCGTTCTCGGCCGGCTCCGCGTCGAGCACTACAACAGCGCCGTACATCACGGAGCCGCGGCGGCGCGGTCGATGCTGGGCTCGGCCGCCCCCTTCGACTACATCCATAATTTCTGGTCCGATCAGTACGAGCACAAGCTCCAGTACGCCGGCCACGCCACCAGGTGGGACGACTTCATCGTCCGGGGAAACCTGCAGGAAGGAAAGTTTGTTGGTCTCTACCTGCTCGCAGGGGTGGTGCGGGCTGCCGTCGGCTTCGACCGCGGCGGTGACCCCGAATACGAAGCCGACTCCGAGATGGCGGCCTGCGCGCAGCTCGTCGCCGGGCGCGCCCAGCTCGATAGCAGAGTGCTCGCCGACGAGCGCACGGACCTGCGGTCGCTGGCGCACTGACACGATAAGACTCGCCGCCGACCCGCCGGCTCAGCCCGGCCGTATGACGTAACCTCGAACCTGGATCGTGGCCTGGCCGCAGTCCTTCGTGACGGCGACGAACCGCTTCGGCGATGTGGGGGCCCACCTGAGCAGAGGAGCTGCGATGACGACAAAGGCTGCCTTTTCGCCCGAAGAGTGGACGGTGGTTCTCGAGGGTCCGCCGAGCGCCGGCATGATCGTCGTTACGGCAGCGCGCGGCGGGATGTTCCGCGAAACGCTGGCGCTGTCGAAGGCCTACGCCGAAGCGCGCGCCCAGCACGGCGAGAGTGAGCTTCTCGATGAGATCGTGGCGGCCAAGCCCCAAGCGGACCACACCAGGTACCGCTCCCCGGAGGAGCTCAGGGAGAACGGACTCCAGCACCTGCGCGATGCGGTGGCGCTGCTGGAGAGCAAGGCGACAGCCGAGGAGGTCGATGGCTACCGGCGCTTCGTTCTCAATCTCGCGAACAAGGTCGCGGCCGCGCACCGGGAAGGCGGCCAGAGCGTGAGCCCCGCCGAGGCTGACGCCATCGACGAGATCGCGGCGGCGCTGGGCAGCAGGGTCTCCTGAGTCTTCGCCCCCTGGACGAAGCGCTGGTCCAGCGTCCTATCGCGTCGGACGGCTGAACAGCTGCTCGCGGACCGTCTCACGCGACTTCAACGCCACACCGATCCGGTCCAACTGCTCCGCCGTGGCCGGCAGACCGAACACCTCGCTGATGAACCGAGGCAGGTCCGGCCGGTAGTCGTGACCCCACGCGCGGTACCGTCCGGGCAACTGCGCGTTCTTCGTGTCGATCAGCAATTGGAAGAAGGTCGTGAGCGGCCGCCACCGGATGCCCGGCGAGATTCCCCGGGGACTGGCCCCGTCGATGGTCTCCGGAAGCGGACGGGTTGGGCCGAGCCACCGTGGTGGCGTCGTGAGCAGGTCCAGCCCGAACTTCGTGACGCCGTCGTTGTCGTGACTGAGCAACACGTAGCGCAGCCGGGCCCGCCGTTCCGGGCCGAGGGCCTCCAGCTGGGCGAAGTCGTTGACCACTGCGACGGTGTCCCGGTCGACGTCGAGCCGCTTCTCGCCGGTGACCTGGTGCATCCAGCCGCTGCCGTACGGGGTGCCGATCCACAGCGCGCGGTCGATGCCCAGCGTCTCCAGACCGAGCGTGCCCCAATGCAGGAACACGTCCTGGCTGGTGTGTGCGCCGAGACTCTCGCCGAACAGCACCACCCGTGGCCGCGGTTCGGGACGGCTCCGAACCTGTTGAAGAATCCGCAGCCACAGCAGCCGGTTCTGTTCCCGAGCCGCCCTGACCATCCCCAGCGACAGCGGCGACGGTCGCTTGGAATACTGCAACGTCACGGTCGCCACGTCGCCCCGCGCCAGGTACTGCGCCGCCGCGACCGCCGCATAGTTGACATAGCCAGTACCGGTCGGCGACACCAGCATGATCAGGGAGCGGTCGAACGCGTTGGTGCGGTCCAATTCGGCCAGGGCGAGATCCACCCGCTCCCGGGCGGTCCGCGCGCTGTCGAGCCCCACGTAGACCTGCACCGGCTCGGCGCGGGCAGGCTGACCCATCACCGTCTCGATGGACAGGTCCGGCGTACCTGCCGGGGGATCCGGTATCGGCGCGGGCCGCACGTAGGCGAGTGCGTGCCGGCGGCCCTCCCGGCCGAGACTCGTCCAGGGCACCACGCTCTCCGGGCCGCCGCTGATGGTCGGCCCCACCCATCGGGTCGCCTCATCGGCCCCGAACACCGGCTGGTCGGCCGACGTACCCGCCTCGATCCGCCGCATTGCCCGGTGCCAAAGGGCCGAGACGCCGGCACCGAGCACGACCAGGAATCCACCGTGTCCCACCACCCGCCACGCTCCGGCCGGGCCGGGCAGCATCCCTGCCGCCCGTCGAGCGAACTGATCGGCCAATAGGTGCTCCGTGTAGGCCGCACCGGTCACGCCTCCGACGACCCCACCAGCCACGGCCAGCGACCGCAGCGCCGACGGCCGGCCGACCGTACCGGACCCCCGATCCGAAGCCCGGACCCGGCGGCGCTCCAGCACGTACGCGACGCCGAGACCCGCCGGCACCGCCACCGGCAGCCCGGCGATCCGCCCACCGGCCCCGACCTGGACATCCAACCACCGGGCACCCGCCTGGGCGCCCACGAGCACGACGCCCCCCAAGCCAGTCGCAGCGAACCTCCAGCCGACCTGCCGCAGCAACCCGCGGGCCATCGCCTCGCCAGGACCCGGGGGCAGCACACGCTGGATCGCCAGACCGACCGGGATCGCCACGGCATCGGCCATCAGCGTTGGGGACACTCGCGGGCGCGCCGGAATCGCTGCCGTATCGGCAGCGCCATCGACCGAAAGTGCGGCGGCGATGCCGCGCAGGGTGTCCTGCGTGCTCACGGTCAGCAGATAGTGCAGCCCGATGGACAAGCCCGTGACGATTCCCTGATCAACAACGCTGCGGGCGGCCAGCGAGGACGCGAACGTCCCGGGCGCGAGCGCCGAGGCGACCAGCAGCCCAACATCTGCCGCCGAGTCCGGCGTGACCGGCTCGGCGAGTTCTACCTTTGACATCGACCCTCACCGTCCCCGCTCAGCCCAACGTAAGGCCTCTCAGGCCCCGTCCCCCGCGTCGGCCGGGGCCTCCGTGATCGCGATGGCGATGCCGAGCGCCTCGGTGATCGCCCGGGCGGCCTTGAGCACGCGAGGAGCCCCGGTGATCGGAGCGACGGCGACGAGGACATCTTGAACCTGCTCGAGCCGCACGCCGGACTCCACCGCCGGACCCACGTGCATCAGGTAGGAGGCCGGAGGAGCGTCGACCGCGACCAGCGCGGCGATCCTTACCAGCAGCAGCGTCGCGGGGTCGAGTTCGACGCGCGCCAAGGATGCTGCATTGATCTCGACCAGTGCCTCAAAGACGGGTGCTTCTCCGGTGGCCATCGACGTTCCCCTTCCGCGAGTGAGCTCCAGGCACCGAGTCTCCCGTGACCATTGGCGCGCGTCCTCATCCGCCGGGGAGGAGTTTCCCCAGCTCACACTGGGTTGGGCTGGGGGAGCGGAGGCGGACGGGAATCGAACCCGCCCGGCCCGGATACCGGGCCGCACCGGTTTTGAAGACCGGGAGGGGCACCAGCCACCTGAACGCCTCCGTCGGTCACCCTAGTGCGCGCGCTGGTGAGGCACGCGGCCGCGCCGCGTTGTCGCGAGCGGGACACCACCGGCCGTGCGAGAGTGCGGGGGTGACGATGACGCCGACTCGACGGTTGACCCAGTACGCCCACGGCGGCGGTTGCGCCTGCAAGATCCCGCCCGGCGAACTTGAGTCGGTGGTGGCGGGGCTGGTGGGCGACGCGGCGTCGCGGGGACCAGGGGAGTTGCTCGTGGGACTGGACGACGGCGACGACGCCGCGGTGGTCCGGATCGCGGCGGGCACGGCGATCGTCGCCACCGCCGACTTCTTCACCCCGGTGGTCGACGACGCCTACGACTGGGGCCGCGTCGCCGCGGCGAACGCCCTCTCCGACGTGTACGCGATGGGCGGCGTCCCCGTGGTCGCGGTCAACCTGCTGGCCTGGCCGCGCGACCTGCTGCCGATGGAGCTCGCGGCGGAGGTGCTCCGCGGTGGCCTCGCGATCGCCGAGGAGGCCGGCTGCCACCTGGCTGGCGGGCACAGCGTCGACGACCCGGAGCCGAAGTACGGCATGGCCGTCACGGGGATCGCCGACCCGCGGCGCCTGATGCGCAACGACGCCGGGGCGCCCGGTCTGCCGCTGACCCTGACCAAGCCGCTGGGCATCGGCGTGCTCAACAGCCGGCACAAGTCGACCGGCGAGGTGTTCCCGCAGGCCGTGGCCGCGATGACGGAGTTGAACCGGGACGCCGCGGAGGCCGCGCTCGCCGCCGGGGCGGTCTGTGCCACGGATGTGACCGGGTTCGGGCTGCTCGGGCACCTGCACAAGCTGGCCCGGGCCAGCGGCGTAACGGCGCGCGTCGACGCCGCCGCGGTGCCGTACCTCGACGGGGCGCGCGAGGCCCTCGCCGCCGGATACGTCAGCGGCGGCACCCGGCGCAATCTCGACTGGGTGCGGCCGTACGCGGACACCGGCGGCGTGTCACCGGACGAGCTGCTGCTGCTCGCCGACGCGCAGACCTCGGGTGGTTTGCTCGTGGCGGGCGAGGTACCGGGCTACCCCGTCATCGGAGAGCTGACGCCGCGCCGCGACGCGGCAGTGACCCTGGTGATCCGCTGACCGGGCGGATCACCCGGCTCAATGATCCCTCGGAAGATCGACCGGCGCGGTCGCCCACGCGGTGTTCGCGGCGGTGCCGAGCGTGAATGTGACCGTGCCGCCGCGCCGTACGAACGACTCCGGCAGCCAGGAACGATCGAGCGTCGAGTTGTTGAGCTTGACGCCCTGCACGTACGTGTCCGTGGTGTTCGCGTTGACCGTGAGCCGCACGCCGTTGCCGCGGTCCACGATGACCCGGGTGAAGACGGGGCTGCCGAGCAGCATCTCGGCCCGGCCCGGGACCTGCGGGAACATGCCGATCGCCGCGAACACGTACCAGGCGCTCATGGTGCCGAGGTCATCGTTGCCGGGCAGCCCCGACGGACCGACCCCGTACGCGGTGTCCACGATCTGCCGTACCGTCGCCTGGGTCTTCCAGGGCTGGCCGAGTCCGTTGTAGAGCCACGGAGCGTGGATGTCCGGCTCGTTCGTCGGGTCGTAGCGCAGAGCGCTGCCGCCGAGCACCGCCCAGTTGCCGTTCGCGTCGTGGAAGAAGTCGTCGAGCCTGGCGGCGGCGGCCGCCCGGCCGCCCATCAGCGCGGCCAGTCCCGAGACGTCCTGTGGCACCATCCAGGTGTACTGGGCGCTCGAGCCCTGCGCGAACCCCACGTCGGTGGATGGCGTGTAGCCACTCTGCCAACTCCCGTCGGCCTTGCGCGCGGCCTGGTAGCCCACCGCCGGGTTGTATGTGTTCCTCCAGTAGTCGCCGCGCGGCAGGAGCTGCCGGTACAGGTCGGTGCGGCCTGCCCGCTGCGCCCACATCGCCAGGGAGAAGTCGGCGACCGAGTTCTCCAGCGTCTCGGCCGCGCCGCCCCAGCAGTGGCAGACATCGTTCGCGGCGTACTTCAGCGCCAGATAGGTGTTCAGCGTCGGGCGCTGCCCCGTGCACTGCCCGGGGCAGCCCGCATCGGACAGCGCGTCCGGGTTCTGCACGGTGGCCTGCTGGACCAGCGACGCGAGGGCGCCCTTCACGTCGAAGTTGCGCACGCCCATCGCGTAGTAGGTCGCCAGCGTCGGCGCGGCCGGGTCGCCGGTCATGACGTGCGTCGGCGCGCCGAGATGCAGCCAGCGGTCCCAGATCCCGCGATTCTGCTGCGCGAACGCCAGCATGGACTGGGCCATGTCGCCGGCAACGTCCGGCCGCAGGACGGCGAGGAGCTGGATCTGCGCGCGGTATTGGTCCCAGCCCGAGAACGTCCCGTACACCACCTGCTGCCCCGGAGCTCGCGTGTGGATCTGCATGTCCGCACCCAGGTAGCGGCCGTCGATGTCGCTCATGGTCTGCGGCTGCATGAGCGCGTGATAGACGGACGTGTAGAACGCGGTGTAGCGCGCGTCGGTGCCGCCACCGACGCGGATCCGCTTGAGCTCGGTGTTCCACGCGTCACGGGTGGCGGCCGCCACCGACGCGACGGTGGCGTCTTCCGGCACCTCGGCGTCGCGGTTGGCGGCGGCGCCGGCCAGGCTCACGTACGAAATGCCGATCCGCATGCGCACGTCGCCGCCGCCGGTCGTGTCGAAGCCGACCCAGCCGCCGGAGCCCTTGCCCGCCCGGTCCGCGCCCGTCAGGTAACCTTCGCCCCCAGCCGTCGTGGTGCCGCCCGGTGTGACGGTCGTGTTCTGCCAGGTCCCCGTCCGGACGAAGTCGCGGTCGAAGACCGCGCTGAAGTACAGCCGGTAGTAGGACCTGCGGTTGGGGTTGTTAGCGCCTCCGCCGTTGCCGCGGCGTCCGCAAAACCCTCCGGTCAGGACCGAGCCCGTGACGGTGCGGGTCGCCGGGTCGATGGAGATCTCCGCGTTCTCGCTGCCGTTGAGCGAGTTGGAGGTGCGGAACAGCAGATTGGCGGCCGACCCGGTCGGGAAGGCGAAGTCGGCGACGCCAGCGCGGGTGCTGACCGCGAGATCGGTACGCACGCCGTTGTCGAGTCCGACCGCGTACCGGCCCGGACTGGCCAGCTCGTTGGCGTGCGAGAACGTCGATACGTACTTCGCATCCGTGGTGTCCGCGGTCGGCGACGTGGTGACGTCGCCGACGTAAGGCATGATCGGCACATCGCCCGCCGCGCCCGGGTTGCAGCCGGCCCCGCTGAGGTGAGTAAGGCTGAAGCCGCGGATCTTGGTGACGTTGTATTCGTAGCCGTTGGCTGCACCGGTGCTGGTCTGGTCGCCGGTCGTGCTGGTCGGGCTCCACGCGATCATGCCGAACGGCCGCGTCACCCCCGGCCAGGTGTTGCCGCCGTGGGCGGTGCCGATGAACGGGTCCACATAGGTGACCGGGTTCTCCACCAGCGGCGCCGGCGTCGGCGCCGCCGCGACCGGCGCGGCCGCGCCTATCGTCGCGACCAGCATCGTCGCGACGGCGCCGGCCACCAGACCGCTCACTCGGGACCAGGACATCGGCAGCCTCCATGCTCTCGGGACGCGAGTACGCTACGGCGAGCGCCCGCAGCGCCGGGAAACACCCCGGTGAACGGTGAACGTCATCTATGTCTATCGGGCGGCTGTGACAGTTTCGCATCCGCTGCGGCCCGTGGTTCATCGGTCGGCCAGTGAGTCGCTGCGCGGGACGACCGCCGGTCCGTGTGACGGACAACCCTGGTAGCGATGAGCCTTACCACCGGCTCATGGCTCTCAGCCCTTCTGATGGGTCAGAGCGTGTTGCCGGTCCCGAAGTCGAGCGGCCCCACCTTGACGAAGTGCCACATGGCGTATTCAGCGTCATCCGAGAGCAGGTCAAGGACGATGGAGTGGCGCGCTGCGTCGTAGTGAACCTTCGTCACGTCGACATAGAAGCCACCGACGTTGACCTGAACGTCCGCACCGAACGGCAGAACTTGAACCGCGTTAACGATCTCCTCACGGGTCACGCTTCCGCCTCCATTGACCGCAGCCCCGCGACGAGCCGCGCCGTCGTGGTCGGATCGTTGGACCACCGGACGCGGCCTGTGACAGAGGCGCGGCCGACGTAGCGCCGTCGAAGGTCTGTTGTGACGCAAGCCCGTAGGGCCATGCCAGGGACCCGGCGTGGCAGGTCTGGAAAACGACTCACTGTCCAATGTCCACGGATGCCGGCTAACACCGTGAGGATCAACTCCACTTGCTGCCCCTTCACGGAAGGCCGGTGTCCTGCCCGCGCTATCCAGGGAGCAGGCAGGACATCGGGTTCTAGGAAGGCGGGAGATCCCGCCTTTTGACCGATGTTCTCGACTGACCTCTGTTCCGCGCAACGGTTACGCCGCCGAATGTCTCGGGAAGCAACCGAACGTCCGACGAGGGTTACGCGGCAGCAGCGGCACAGGGTTACGCAGCTGACCGAGAGAGGGTTACGCACGTGACGAACCACAGTGGCGGATCGACAGTTCCCCGCAGGCAACTCGGCCGGAAGCTGAGGGAGCTTCGGGAGGCCCGACAGTTAACGGTCCGGGAAGTGGTGGCCGCACTTGAGTGGAGCAAGCCCCGTATTTGGCGTTACGAGACCGGGCAGGCACCGATGCAGCCGACGGACGTGGAGGCGATGTGCCGGCTGTACGGTGCCGACCAGGTGTTGACGGACGTAGCCGGCTACGGACTCGGTCAGCCGTTCCGGCGCCCCCGTCGTGTTCTGATCGACACGGCCCGACGGATCATGGAGTCGTCCGCGGTCGCCCCCAGCAGCCAGGCCGCTACGTCGGCACGCGAGATCGAGTCCCGCAGGTGCAGCGTGGCCTCCTCCGGCACGACCTCGACGTCGCCGGTCGCCGGACCGTTTGTCAGCCGGACCGCGTGGGCGATCGTCCAGTCGACGTCGGCGGCCCGGAGCAGGTCCTCCGCGGTGGTCTTGTCGCGCACCTCGGCGTCCATAGCGAGCTTCGTCACCAACCTGGCCGGAGGGCTCAGCCGGTCACGCCGGACCGCGAACGTGGACAGCATCACCAAACGCCGGACGCCGCTGGCGTCCGCGCCGGCGATGACCGCGCGGGCGGCCCTCGTCATGACGTCGCCGCCCCTGCCGCCGAGGGTGCTGATGACCGCATCGACGCCCGCCATCGCGGCCCCGACGTCCTGCGCGTCGGTCGCCTGACCGGTCATCACCTCCAGCCCGGGATCGGAGACGGTGAGCTTGTCGGGTGAGCGCACGAGCGCCCGGATCTTCTGGCCGCCGGCCAGCCCCTGCTGGACCACGAGCCGGCCGGTGTCTCCGGTCGCCCCGAGCACGAGGATCGTCATCCCCACCACCACCTTGTTCCTGTCCAGCCTGGCCCGCGATCACGCTGGGGGCAACGGTGCCGGCGGGACGAGCGCGTGCACGTCCGCTGGAGACGGACGACGGTCGACCAGCACCCGGCCCCGGTCGTGCACCGGCCACCGGCCCCGCCGAGCCAGTCCGGCCGACAGGGCCGTTGTCAGCCCGGCCCGATCGGCCAGCATCCGCAGCAACGCCGCTCCCACATGCGACACCACCCCGGTGCCGTCCGCGGTGACCCGCAGACCCTTCGACCACGCCGTAGACTGCGCCTCGGAAGTGCCTCCCTCGTAGAGAAACCTGTCGATGTGGCAATCACAAGTTTCCCTTACAGGACAGGCACTTCCGCCTATGTACACGCCGAACAACATCCATCTTGACGATCACCCTGAATCACGCAGGCTAATGGCCGGCCGCTGCCGGTCCTGTCTCCTTCCGTCCCGCGACAGCCCCGTTGCCGACCTGGCTAGCGAGACGTTCTCGCTGCGGCACGACGGTGTACTTCGGATCCCGCGCCGACGCGACTCCGCCCTCGAAGATCCCGAACCGGGTGCAGACCGACGCGGCCAGCAGCGACAAGCCGGACAGCGCGGACAGGGCGCGGCTGCGGCGGCCGAGCAGGGCGCCGGCGGCTCCGGCCGCGGTGAGGGCACGGCCCGTACGCAGCAGCCGGCCGGGACGACCCTCGCGGTACGGCTCGCTCAGCATGCCCGTGGTGGTCTCCACCCGGCGGGCGCCGTACAACTCCAGGGCCGCGCCGAACACCGCGAGCCGGCGCGCCGGGCCGGCCTGGTCGGCGGGGGCGGCGATGAGCCCCACGCCGGCACCGCTGGCCAGCGTGCTGCCGGCGAAGACGAAGGGCAGTTCCGGGTAGGCCGCATGCCAGCTCGGCGTCGCGGTGTCGGCAAGCAGCACGGCGGTATACGTGGCCAGCGCGGGCGCGGCGACGGCGGCGCCGTACTGGCCGGCGGTCCCGATCGGCGGCAGCAGCTTGCGAGCCAGCCCGGGGATGCCCCGCTCGGGCAGCAGCGGGGCGGCCTCGGCCGCGGCGGCCGCGCCGGCGGCCGTGCCGAACGCGCTCAGGATCCAGATGCCCATCGACATCGGCGAGGTCGGCTTGGCGACCCGCAGCATGTTGAGGAAGCGTTCCGGCCGGCCGAGGTCGTGGATGAGGAAGTACGTGCTGGCGGCGAGGGCGCCGAGCGCGGTGACCCGCCCGGCGCGGCGCAGGGCGGCCCGGCCGGTGGCGTCGCCGCCGGCGGCGAGCAGCGCGGACCCGGCCGCGAGCCCGCCGGTGAACAGGTACGCGGGGATGTCGTGGTGCCACACGGGCGCCTTGACTACCGGTCTCCCGTAGTAGGACCGGAACTCGGCGGGCGGCACCATCGGCCGATCGCCGTCCCGATCGCCGCGGCGCCTGCGCCCATCACGGTCGCGGGTGGCCCGGCCGGCCGCTGGACCGCCGGGGGCCTCGGCACGTAGCGGGCCGCCGGGGGCCTCGTCGCGCGCCAGGCCGCTGCCGGGGCGACCCGCGGGCGGTGGGCTCAGCGACTCGTCGCGCGGCCGTTCCGCCTCCTCGCGGGGTCTCATGGACGCCTCCCGAACGACACGACGACCGCGGCGGCCATGGCGAGCGCGGCCCAGCCGGCCCGCTTCCACATGGCCGGGAGGTCCCGGGTGCACACGACCGGGTCCGGCGGCAGGCCGTACACCTCGGGCTCGTCGAGCAGCAGGAAGAACGCGCCGTCGCCGCCCACGCCGTCGTCCGGGCTGTTGCCGTACAGCCGGGCCGACGTCTCGCCCTGCTCGTGCAGGCTCTCCAGCCGGCGCTCGGCGCGGGCGCGCAGCTCGTCGAGCTCCCCGAACTGGATCGACTCGGTCGGGCACGCCTTGGCGCAGGCGGGGGTGAGGCCGTCGCCGATGCGGTCGTAGCACATCGTGCACTTCCATGCCCGGCCGTCGCCCTCGCGCCGGTCGATCACCCCGTACGGGCAGGCGGGGATGCAGTAGCCGCAGCCGTTACAGATGTCCTCCTGCACCACGACCGTGCCGAACTCGGTGCGGAACAGCGAGCCGGTCGGGCACACGTCGAGGCAGGCGGCGTGGGTGCAGTGCTTGCAGACGTTGGACATCATCAGCCAACGGAAGTCGCTGCGCGGGGCGTCCATCATGCGTCCCGGTAGGTCCGGCAAGGGCATGCCGAGGAACTGCGGTCCGGTGGCCGGCGGCGCGATGGTGCCGGCCGCGGCGAGCGCGTCCACCGCCGGGGGTACGCCCGGTTCGGTGCCCGTGTCCGGCGCGGTGCCGGCCGCGACGACGGCGGTCTGTGCGCTCGCCGGCGGTCCCACCGGCATGGCGGCGAACGCGCCGGGGGAGTCGGTGCCGGCGCCGCGGCCCGCGGTGGGTTGCTCGATGAACGCCACGTGCCGCCACGAGTTCGCGGTCAGCCCGCCCGTGTTGTCGTACGAGGTACCGAGCAGGTTGAAGCCGTCGTCGGGGATGAGGTTCCACTCCTTGCAGGCCACCTCGCACGCCTTACAGCCGATGCAGACGCTGGTGTCGGTGAAGAACCCCACCCGGGGCGGCGCGTCGACGTACCCCGCGTCGGGTGCGGGGTCGACGGGGCCGTAAAGACTGTTCGGTCCGGCCATGCTCAGGCCTCCGGCTTGTCTGCGCGTGGGGTCAGGACGTGCGGGTAGCGGTCCGGCGCGACTCCGGCGCGTACCCGGTATTCGTCGACGTACGCCAGCAGCTCCGGACCGGTGGGCCGGCGCCCCGGCCTGATGTCGCACGTGCCGACCTTGCTTTCCTGGATCAGTACGTTCGGGTCGAGCGCGATGCCGAACAGGTCGTTGGCGGAGTCGCCGGTGACCAGGCCCTCGCCGCCCCAGTGGTACGGCAGCCAGATCTGGTGCACGATCCGGTCCTCGATGCGCAACGGGGTCAGCCGGTCGGTGACCATCACCCTCGCCTCGATGGCCGTTCGGGTCGTGACGACGTGCGCCCAGCCCAGGTGCTCGAGCCCCCGCTCGGCGGCCAGCTCCGGCGACACCTCGACGAACATCTCCGGCTGCAGCTCCGAGAGGTACGCGAGGTGCCGGCTCATCCCGCCGGCCGTGTGGTGCTCGGTGAGGCGGCTGGTGGTGAAGACGTACGGGTACACGTCGACATGCCGGTCGGGCGGGCTGGGGTTGATCGGGTTGTCCGGCCGGTCGTACACCTTGCGGGTCGGGTTGGCCTGCTGGTGGTAGAGCGGGTTACGCACCGGCGACTCGGCCGGCTCGTAGTGCGTCGGCATGGGGCCGTCGATGAGGCCGCCGGGCGCGTACAGCCAACCCTTGCCGTCGCCCTGCATGATGAACGGGTCATCGCCGGAGATCGCCGCGACGCCGGTCGCGCCCTCCGGCGGCCGGTACGTCGGCGGCTTGGTCTTCTCGAAGTCCGGCACGTCGTAGCCGGTCCACTCGCCGGCCTCCGGGTCCCACCACACGTACCTCTTGCGCTCCGACCACGGCCGGCCGTCCGGATCGGCGGAGGCACGGTTGTACAGCGTGCGCCGGTCGGCCGGCCAGACCCAGCCCCACTCGAGGGCCACCCAGTCCTGCTCGGAGCCCGGCTTGCGGCGCGCGGCCTGATTGACGCCGTCGGCGTACACGCCGGAGTAGATCCAGCAGCCGCAGGCGGTCGTACCGTCGTCCTTGAGCGACAGGTAGCCGGGCAGCGGCTCGCCGGTCGCGGAGTCGTAGCCGTTGATCTCCTTGAGCACCGCCTCGGCGCTGGGCTCGTCGCCGCGCTCGCCGTGCACCGGGTAGTCCCAGTTCAGGTTGAGGATGCCCTGGTCGCGGGGTGCGGCGGAGCCGGCCAGCCGGTCCCGGACGAGGCGGCCGAGGTGGTAGAAGAACCACAGCTCGGAGCGGCAGTCGCCGGGCGGCTCGACGGCCTGCTCCCGCCACTGCAGCATGCGCTGCGTCTGGGTGAACGTGCCCTCCTTCTCCACGTGCGAGGCCGCCGGCATGAAGAACACCTCGGTCCTGCACTCGGTCGGCACGACCTCGCCGGTGGCGACCTCCGGCCCGTCCTTCCAGAACGTCGCACTCTCGATCATGTACAGGTCGCGGACGACCAGCCAGTCCAGGTTGGCCATGCCGAGCCGCTGCGCCCTGCCGTGCGCCGAGCCCACGGCCGGATTCTGCCCGAGCAGGAAGTACCCCTTGATCTTGCCGTCGATCATGTCGAGCGCCTGCTGGTAGGTGCCGTGGTCACCGGTCAGCCGGGGTAGCCAGCCATAGCCCCAGTCGTTCTCAGCGGTGGCGGCACCGCCGAAGTACGCCTTGAGCAGGCTCACCGCGTACGCCTCGGCGTTGGCCCAGAAGCCCTTCTGGCCCGGGTGCCGGATCGCGTCCACCCACTGCCGGAACGTCTCGTGCTGGCGGTGGTGCGGCATCGGCAGGTAGCCCGGCAGCAGGTTGAACAGCGTCGGGATGTCCGTCGAGCCCTGGATGCTGGCGTGCCCGCGCAGCGCCATCACCCCGCCACCCGGCCGGCCCACGTTGCCCAGCAGCAGCTGGATGATCGCGCCGGTCCGGATGTACTGGACCCCGACGGTGTGCTGCGTCCAGCCCACGGAGTAGACCAGCGCGGTGGTGCGCTCGCGGCCCGAGTTAGCCGTCCAGGCCTCGCAGACCTCGAGGAACGTGTCCTGCGGGACGCCGCAGACCTGCTCCACCACCTCCGGGGTGTAGCGGGAGTAGTGGCGCTTGAGGATCTGGTAGACGCAGCGCGAGTCTTGCAGCGTCAGGTCGCGGGCCACGTCCCCCCCGGGCAGCGGCGAGCCGTGCGACTCGTGGCGCAGCGCGGAGGCGGTGTCCCGGGCCACGTGCGAGTTGCCCGTGCTCCGGCCGTGCTCCTCGTGGCTGGCGTACTGCCAGGTGCTCTGGTCGTACGTGTTGGTCTCGGGGTCGTAGCCGGAGAACAGCCCATCGAGGTCCTCGGTGTCCTTGAAGCCCTCGTTGACCAGCATCGACGCGTTGGTGTACGCGAGCACGTACTCCCGGAAGTCCTTTTCGTCACTGAGGATGTAGTTGATGACGCCGCCCAGGAACGCGATGTCCGCGCCGGCCCGCACCGGGACGTAGGTGTGCGCGAGGGCGCTGGTCCGGGTGAATCGCGGGTCGATGTGGATGACCTTCGCGCCGCGCCGCTTCGCCTCCACCACGTGCTGGAAGCCCACGGGGTGGGCCTCCGCCATGTTGGAGCCCATGATGATGACGCAGTCGGCGTTCGCCAGATCCTGGAGGAATGCGGTGGCCCCGCCACGGCCGAAGCTGGTTCCCAGACCGGGAACGGTGGAGGAGTGTCAAATGCGCGCCTGGTTCTCGATCTGGAGAGCGCCCAGGGCGGTGAAGAGCTTCTTGATCAGGTAGTTCTCTTCGTTGTCGAGGGTGGCGCCGCCGAGACTGGAGATGCCCAACGTACGGTTCAGCGGCCGGCCGTCCTCGTCGGCGTCCTCCCAGGTCGCGTCCCGCGCCGCGAGCACGCGGTCCGCGATCATCCCCATCGCGGTGTCGAGGTCGAGGTCCTCCCAGGCGGTCCCGTACGGCCGCCGGTAGAGAACCTTCTGTTGCCGCCGGTCGCTGGTCACCAGGCTCAGGCTCGCCGAGCCCTTGGGGCAAAGGCGGCCCAGGGAGATCGGGCTGTCCGGATCGCCCTCGATCTGGATGACCTTGCGGTCCTTGACGAAGACCCGCTGCCCGCAGCCAACCGCGCAGTAGGGGCACACCGAACGAGCCATCGAGTCGGCGCTCTCGGTGCGGGCGGTCAGTGACTTCGAGCGCTCCGACTGCACCGCGGCGCCGCGACCCAACGGGTCGGTGCCGGTCAGCTGCCGGTAGACGGGCCATTCTTGAATCCAGGTGCGGACACCCATGTGGCGAACGTATACGAGACCGGCGGTCCCCGCACCGCGACGCCACCGCGGCTGGCTCCAGTCGCGCGATTCCGGCTAGCAGGTACGCGAATTACCAGCTCACCGTGACGACAGAACGGACCCGAACGGCGATCGTAGGTGAGCAGGGTCGTAGCTCACGATCCGAAAGAGGGTGAACTCGGTATGCGCACCGGACCACCGCGCGCCGTTGCCGGCGGGCATTTCTCCCGGACGGTCAAGCCGGTCGACGCCAGGGTGTTCGCGATGGCGGACCGGCTCCTCGCCGACTTCGCCCATCTCCCGGTCGGCACCGTTCTCAGGGCGATCGCGGGCGCGCACACCACCCTGCGCGAGCGCGGCGTGACTTCCGAGCCCGACAAGATCGAAGAGCTCGTTCGCCGGGTATTGCGTGCGGCATACCCGGCGCAGCCGCGGATCACGCTCAACCCGAGAGCCGCCTGAGACCGGCGCGCGCCCAGGCGATCTGACCGCGGTCCTCAATGCCGCGAGTATCCAGCCGTAGGGATTCGCGAGACGCGTAGGGGGCGCTACAGGGTCACGCCGCACAAATCGGCGCTCACCGCCCAGAGCCGCGCGGCCGCACGATCGGGTCCGGGCGTGATGTATCTGGGAGGGGATGCGCTTGCTCCATTGGGTAAGGTACGCGCGCCCCGTTCTCGGCCGCACCCGGGTGCGGGGCGCTGCACGCCAGGCCGCGCCGCCTTGCCATCCTTGGGACATGACGAGCGTGTACGAGGCCGCGGGCGGCAGTGAGGGCCTACTCCGCCTAGCCCAGGCGTGGCACTGCCGTGTGATGGCCGACGAGATAGTCAGCCACGCGTTCAGCCACGGATTCCATCCGCAGCACCACGAGCGACTCGCAGCGTACTGGGGCGAGGCCCTCGGGGGTCCCACCACCTACTCAGATACTTATGGAAACGAGACATCGGTCGTCCGGATCCATAGCGGCAACGGCCCACACGAGGAGATGGACCGCCGGGCGATCGCCTGTTTCGACCAGGCCCTGGAGGACGTGGGGCTGACGGCGGCCGAGCCACTCCGGCAGGTGTTGCACGAATACTTCGCCTGGGCCACCACAACCACCATGTCGCGCTACCACGAGTCTGCTGACGATGTTCCCGAGGGCCTCAGCATTCCGCGATGGTCATGGCACGGACTGCAACGCTGACCCCGAGCGCACCCCCGATCACCGTGAACCGAGACGCCGGCCGGTGATGACGGTGGCCAAAACTGCGGGTGACCACACCCCGACCCCGTCCAACGACCTGACCAGCAGGGAGGAAGTGATCGACATGCGGGCACTGGTGCTTGCCGAGTTCGGCCGGATGGTGGTGGAGGAGCGTCCGGACCCCAACCCTGCGCGTGGGGAGGTCCTCATCAGGATCGTCGCCACCGGCATCTGTGGATCGGACATCCACGGGTTCACCGGGGCGAATGGGCGCCGGGTCCCGGGTCAGGTGATGGGCCACGAGAGCGTGGGCCGGGTGGCGTCCCAGGGGGAGGGGGTGGACGGCCTGGAGATCGGCCACCCGGTCACCTTCAATCCTGTTGTGATCCCCGATGCGGACGTGCAGCGCTACGCCGGACGCGAGCAGCGCTGCCCGAACAAGTACGTCATCGGCGTGAAGCCGGACGTGGTGTCCGCCTTCGCGGAGTACGTCACGGTGCCGGCTCGCAACGTCGTGCCGCTGCGCGAGGACATGCCCATCGACCACGGCGCGCTCATCGAGCCGCTGGCGGTGGCGGTCCACGCGGTTCGTCGTGTCGGCGCCGGTCGCGGGCTCGCGGCACTCGTCGTCGGCGGCGGGCCGATCGGGCAGTCGATCGTGCTCGCCCTCGCATTGGAGGGCGTCGTGGACATCGTGGTAAGTGAGATCGACCCACGACGGCGCGCCCTTGTGGAGCGACTGGGGGCGCGCACGGTCGATCCCGCCGGCGGTCCGGTGCCCGAGCAGGTCGAACGTTTGCTCGATGGCCGAGTCGACGTCGCGCTGGATGCGGCAGGCGTGTCCGGCAGCGTGGCCGACGCGCTGGCGTCGACCGTGCCCGGCGGTTCCGTGTGCCTCGTCGGGATGGGCAGCCCCACGCTCGAATTGCCGGCCTTCGCCGTCAGCACCGAGGAACGCAGCCTCGTGGGCAGCTTCACCTACTCCGCCCAGGACTTCCGCGACGCTGCACAGTGGATCTCCACCCGTCCTGCGGTCGCCGCCGAGCTCATCAGCCGGCAGGTCGGCCTCGACGAGGCACCCGCTGCCTTCACCAGCCTCGCCGCTCATGACGGCACGCCGGGCAAGGTGCTCGTCCGCTTCGACCGGTGAGACAGGTCGCGGCACTCCTTGCCGTCAGCCCGGACGGGTCAAACCGCGCGCCGGGGCGCATCGACGCCGGTGATGTCGCACCAGCCTTCGTTCACGTCGTAGGCAGATGCGCAGCTGACCCATTTCTTGGCGTGTCAGGGAAACCGACGGTGATCAGCGCCTACTTTAGAGCGTGTTTGAGAAGTTTTTGGATCTTGGTCGGCGTGTCTGCGTCACCATGAACGTCAATGCCATCAGGGTGGCCGGTGTCTCGGCAGCGGCGGTACCCTCGGACTTGACCGACGAGCAGTGGGCGCTGATTGAGCCGCTGCTGCCGGCGCCGAGGACTGGCGGCCGCCGGAGAAGCATCCACGTAGGTCCATTGTGGATGGAATCTTGTACGTGGTGCGGACTGGCTGCGCCTGGCGATACCTGCCGGCTGACTTCCCGCCGTGGCAGACCGTGTACTGGTATTTCAAGCAGTGGGAGCAGGCCAAGGTCACCGAGGTGATGCTGGCCGCGCTGCGGGAGCAGGCATGGGTGCAGCAGGGCCGCAATCCCCAGCCCAGCGCCGGGATCATCGACTCGCAAAGCGTCAAGGGCGCGGACGCCGTCGGACGCGACAGCCGTGGTTACGACGCCGGCAAGAAGATCAACGGCAGGAAGCGGTTCAGCCCGATCCGGTTCGTCTTCGCCGACGGCGGCTTCGCCGGCAAGCTCGTCGACTGGGCCCGCACCATCCTCGCCACCGTGGTGCACGTCGTGCGCAAACCCGAAGGCCAGCACGGCTTCGCCGTCATTCCACGCCGCTGGTGCGTCGAACGCACCCTGGCCTGGCTCACCGCCCACCGCCGCCTCGCCCGCGACTACGAACGCGACCCCGCCACCCCGAAGCCATGATCCGCTGGGCCGCGATCAACACCATGACCAGCCGCATCGCCCGAGGCGAACCCGCCACACGGCAACAACGCTGGCACTGGCCCGACGAATCATGACCGCGTCTCAAACACACGCTAAGAGGAACACCCAGTCTCGCCAGGGGCCATTGACAAAGAACTCCTTTACGTAAAGACTGATTTTCGTCATGAGAGACGTCGTCTACCTCGACCAGATCGAGCAGGCTGAGGCCCTGCTCAAGCCGCAGCGGATCGAAGTGCTGCGGCAGCTCGCCGAGCCCCGGTCGTGCACCGAGGTGGCGGTCGAGCTCGACCAGACCCCGCAGCGGGTCTACTACCACGTGAAGCGCCTGCTGGAGGCCGCCCTGGTCCGCCAGGTGGCCGAGCGCCGGGTGCGCGGGATCCACGAGGGGATCTACCAAGCGTCCGGCCGGTCCTACTGGCTGTCCCCGGGCTTGGTGGGCCGGATCGGGCTGCGCCAGACCCGCGACCGGCTCAGCCTGGGCTACCTGGTCGACCTGATGGAGGACGTGCAGGCGGACGTCGCCGCGCTCGACCTCACCCGGCCCGACCTGCCCTCGATCGGCGTGTCCGGTGACATCCGAGTACGCCCGGAGCAACGCAAGGCGTTCCTCGAGGAGCTGCAGCAGACGCTGCAGGACCTGTTCACCCGCTACGGCGGTGCCGAGGGCGACGCGTTCCGCCTGGCCGTCGCCTGCTACCCGAAGGGAGATCCCGATGACCGAGCCTGACCTGCGCCTACGCGCGGTCGTTCCGGCCCCGTTGAAGGTCACGTACGAGGCGCTGACCGACCCGGCCGCGCTGCGCGTGTGGCTGGCCGAGCACGCCGACGTCGACCTGCCCGGCAAGTACGAGTTCTGGGGCCGCTACACGCCCGATGGCGCGCAGCCGCACCAGCGCGTGCTGCACGTGGACGCGCGCACCATCCGGTTCGCCTGGACCCTGGACGGCGTGGAGACCACGACGCAGATCGAGGTGGCCGAAGACGAGGACGGCACGCTGGTCACGCTGAGCCAGAGCGACCTGCCCAGCTTCGCGGACGTGCTGGCCGACAAGGCCGGTGCCCGGGGCGCCCTGCAGACGTTCTGGTCCCTGGCGATCGCCAACCTCGCCGACTACCTGGCCGGCCGTGAGCTGACCCCCAAGTGCGACTTCACGTCGAGCCAGCTGCACGCGTCGGTCGTCATCGACGCGGCACCGGACAAGGTGTTCGACTCGATGATCCAGCCGGAAGTGTTCCGCAAGTGGTTCGGCGCCAACGTGGACATCGAGCCCTATGTGGGCGGCCGCTTCGCGATGGGCGGATTCGAGCTGGACCCCGGCGGGGCCAAGTTCGTCGAGTTCGAACCGGGCCGCAAGGCGACCCTGCGGTTCGCCGACGGCGAGACCACCAGCTGGGAGCTGGAAGGCTCGGACGGCAAGACCCGGCTCACCATGGTGCACAGCGGGTTCGACCCCGCCAACCCGCCGTACCCGGGCTGGGCCGGCTGGCTGGGCGGCATCGCCGGGCTGCGGCATTACCACGAGCTGCCGCGCCGGCGCTCGATCTGGCGCCAAGTCGAGATCGCCGGTGTCCCCGCGGGCATGTTCGCGATCGACCAATGAGATGAGCGCCCCGGAACACGTTCCGGGGCGCTCATCAACAACAGCTCACGGCTCGACGATGGCGGCTCAACCAGCGCCCACTGCTCGTCGGTCAAGTCCGAGGGGTACCGCCGCTGCCGAGACACCGGCCACCCTGACGGCATCGACGTTCATGGTCACGCAGACGCCGACCAAGATCCAAAAACTTCTCAAACACGCTCTTCGGAATGGACGGAACTTTCGTCCAGGCGATGTGCATCGTTGCACCGATGGCCACGCATTCCGATCTGGGCCAGGCTGGTGATCGGGTCGGTCCCGTGCGGGTCCCAGACCTCGGCCTCCGGCACTCGGGACACGGGCTTACGCATGCTCACTAAGAGTCAGCACCGTCCAGAGGAGCCGATGATGTTCAGGCGACTGTCCACTGCCATCGCCGCCGCGTTCGCTGCGACGCTGGCAATCCCTTCACTCGGCGCATACGCGGATGACAACAGGGCACAACCGACTTTGCTCGGTCGCGCGGTGCTGCCGGTCGAGACGTACGCTCCCGGGCCGCCCTCCGGGACACTGCTGCCTCCCGGAACGGTCAATGGGATCACCTTCCCGCTGCCTTCGCAGCCGGTCGAGGGATTCTCGGCGATCGTCGCCGGCCGGCACCCGGGGGAGTACCTCGCCATGCCGGACAACGGCTTCGGCGCCAAGGCGAACTCGAAGGACTTCCTCATCCGCGCCTACTACATCCGGCCGGACTTCAAGACCGCCAAGGGCGGCAGCGGCCAGGTCGACATCGATCTGAACGCGTTCATCCAATTCCGTGACCCCGACCGCTTGATCGGCTTCGAGATAGTCAACGAGGGCACGACCGAACGTTTACTGACCGGCGGCGACATCGATCCCGAGTCCCTGCAGCGCGGCGCTCACGGGGACCTGTGGGTCGGCGACGAGTTCGGGCCGTGGGTCCTGCACTTCGACGCCACGGGCAAGCTGCTGGACGCACCCTTCGCGGCTCCGGGCGGCCTGCGGTCGCCCAACAACCCGCACCTCGCGGGGGCGGCGGCAACCCAGCCGAACAGCCGCGGCTTCGAGGCCATGGCCATCAGCCCGGACGGCAGGTACCTGTACCCCGCGCTGGAGGGCGCCACGGTGGCCGAGCTCGGCAGCACGCGGCGCCACGTCTTCGAGTTCAGCGTGCGCGACGAGGCCTTCACGGGGCGGACGTGGCTGTACCAGACCGAGCAGCCCGGATACTTCGTGTCGGACATGGCGGCCCTCGACCGGCACCACTTCGTCGTGATCGAGCGGGACGGCGGCAGCGGCCTGAACGCGCTGTTCCGCAAGGTGTACGCCGTCGACCTCACCGAACTCGATGCGGGCGGGTCCCTCGTGAAGACGGAGGCCGTCGACCTGGCCGCCGTGCCCGACCCGCGCCTGGTCTCCCTACCCGCCATCCACCCCGGCGACGTCGGGCTCGGCAACCCGTACCGCGTCACGTGCGAATCGATCGAGGCCATCCATCAGATCGCCGGCAACCGGTTGCTGCTCGGCTGTGACAACAACTTCCCCAACACCGGCCGCAACCCCGGCCGCGCCGACGACAATGAGTTCATCGTCGTGAAGGTGCCCGGCCTCCGCGGCGAGTAGACCGAGTCCGGCGGGCGGGCACGATGCTCCGGTTCGCGGAGGTTCACGACCTCCCGACCGAGGCGGGCGGACGCGATCTCGGCGTCCGGCGTGCGGCAGGCGGGCGATCGTGGGCGACCGATGCCGGCCGTCGCGAGATCGAAGCAGGGAGGATCCGGCCGGGTCGGTCCGCCCAATAGCCGGTCGGGCGGAAACGATGGCCGGCGCTACTCGACCGGAACCATTCCTTGGGGTTGCGTAATGCTGAGGTGATCCGGGCACCGGCCCGGGCATGGGTCGAGTGGAGGCCTGATGATGATCCGTCGCGATGCGCTCCGGGAGTACTTGCGCGGCTCGTTGTGGGTACTGCCCACGCTGGCGGTCGTCGGCGCGCTCGTCGCCGGCGGGCTGCTGTCGCTGGTCAATCTGGGGGCCCGTTCCCCACTCGCGTTCCAGGGCACCCCGGACGACGCCCGGGCGCTGTTGATCGGCATAGCCGGCACGATGGTTACCGTGATCGCGCTGGTGCTGGGCTTGACGGTGGTGGCGCTGCAGTTGTCGTCCACCCAGTTCTCGCCGCGGCTGCTGCGCAACTTCCTCCGCGACCGCCCGAACCAGTTGGTGCTCAGCGCCTTCGTGGCCACGTTCGCGTACAGCGCGGCGGGGCTGTACACGGTGGGCGTGTCCGGTGGCACCCGGACGACCGAGTTTCCCCGGCTGGCGGTGACCGGGGCGATTGTGCTGCTGTTCGCCAGCCTCGGGCTGCTGGTGTTTTTCGCCGACCACCTCGCGCACTCCATCCAGATCGAATCCATCATGTCGGTCGTGGAACGCAATGCCCTGACGGTCATCCTCGGCGACATCCTCGAGGGCGGACCGCCACCGCCGGTCGCGGAAGGCGGCGTGCCGATGGCCGCCCCGCGCTCCGGGTACGTACAGGCCGTGCGGGTCAAACGGCTGCTCGCGGCGGCACGCCAGGATGGGGTACGGGTCCGGCTGCGGCCCCGGGTTGGCGAGCACGTGGTGGCCGGCACGACGCTGCTGTGGGTGTGGCCTGTGCAGGGCGGGGCGCCGGCCGCCGCGCCGGCCGTGCACCAGGCGCTCGACGATGCCGTACGCATCGGCCGGGAACGCACCTTCGAGCAGGACGCCGCGTTCGGCATCCGGCAGCTGGTCGACATCGCGTGCAAGGCGATGTCCCCGGCGATCAACGACCCGTACACCGCGGTTCAGGCCATCGACCGGCTGTCGGTGCTGTTCTGCGCGCTGGCGACACGGACGCTGGGCTACCACGTCGCGAGCGATCCGACCGGCGCCGAGGTGACCGTCCCCGGCCGCGCCTTCGGTGATTACCTGGCCACCATGTGCGGGCTTATCCGCCGGTACGGCTCGGGCGAGCCCATTGTCGTCGTCGCGCTGCTGCGGCTGCTGGGCAACTGTGCCGGCATCGACGGGCCGGACCCGCACCGGCTGGCCGCGATCGATGAACAGGCCCGCCTGGTGGTCGAGGACGCTGAACGCACGGTACGCCAACCCGCCGACCTCGCCGCGGTGCAGGCCGAGGCGGAGGCCGTGCGTGCCGCAATCCACTACGAACGGCAGACCGGCGGCAAGGTGTGACCGGCACCAGCGTGCACCGTCGTCCGAGCCGAGAACAGCGCGGCCTGGTTCCGGCCCGGACTGAGAGCGGCTGATCCCGTGGAGCCAGACGCCGCGGTCCGGCTCCACGGGATCGACTCGATCAGCCGTGGTACATCGTGGTGTGGTGGAAGGAACTGCTGGTGCCGTTGAAGCCGTAGGTGCCGCGGTACGCGCCGGGGTTCACGAACTCGCCGACGACCGTGATCGTGTCGGCGCAGGATCCGCTGCCGGCGCGTGCGGCGTCCAGGCGCATGTCGTCGCCCAGGTAGCCGCCGGTGATGTTCCACGGCGCGCCGCAGATGCCGGAGGTGATCTGGCCGCCGGTCAGCACGAACGGGTACGTGTTGGGGTTGATCTGTGCCTCGATCTCGAAGGTCACTGCGCCGTTGTGCAGGGTCAGCTTGGTGAGGACAGCGACGGCCTGGGGGGCGGCGAAGGCCTCTTCCCGGGACTCGACCTGCCTACCGCTGGGGTCGAGGTAGCCGCGCCAGACGCCGGCCTGCTCGTCGACTTCGGTGGTCATGATGGTTCCCCTATCTCTGGCTCAGGCGAGTAGCTCGGCGATCTCGACGCGCAGCAGGGACCGCACGGTCTCGATGTGGTTGACGATGGTCGCCTGCGAGGAGCCGGCGAACAGCAGCCCGAGGGCGACGTTGTCGAACGAGGTGACCAGGGATCCCGAGTCGCCACCAGCCGAGATGTTGGTGGTGACGATCTGGTCGTGGAAGCGCGCGACGCCGGCCGTGCCATAGTTGACGTCCACCGTGGCGTCGACGCTGATGATGCGCCCGAACGTCACGTTGGTCGTGCGGCCGGTCTTGCGGATCTTGTCGCCCACGGCCACGTTGGCCTTGCGCCGCCAGGCCCGCGGGGCGCCGTTGAAGTACACCTCGCGGGTAGCGTCGGCGAACTCCACTTGTCCGATGGCGGCGTCGACGACGTTGTTGTGCCGATCGAGCGGCACCTGCGGCGCCATCTGGATCGGGATGAACCGGGTCAGCGTCGCGATCCGGTCCTGCGGATCGACACCGCCGTCGAACGGTCCCGGCTGCAGGATCGCGCTGCCGATCGGGGCGGCGTTGCTGGCCGCAAGCACGTGATTGTTGCTCAGCACGTAGTACCGCGACGGTACGCCGATGCCCGGGGCGGGCGGGTCGGTGGCCGCTCCCGGCTGGAAGTCGTAGACGACGCTGCCCAGCGTGCCGGCCGTGATGGCCACGTTGCCGATCGAGAAACCCGACGGGCAGGGGCGCATCCTGCGGCGCAGCAGCTGCGGCTCGGTCTCCATGGCGCCGACCATTTCCGGGGCGCGGGGCTCCTGCGGGTGTCCCTCCAGGCCGCGCTCGGGGAGCCGGACAAACAGATCGGTCTCCGGCGAGTTGAGCACGCGCTGCTGGGCGGTCACGTGGCCGATCGCGACGACGTCGGTCGGCGTGCCGTCGTCCATCTGACGCGGCACCACGTCGCGACTCGACAGCGCCATGTCGGCAACCTTGCTCGTGACGAAAACGAGCATGGAATCCTGGCCCGTCGGCTCACCGTTCGTCCATTTCACTCCGGAGCCGAACCCGATCACGTTCGCTCTGGGCGCCGTGGGGTTGAGCAGTTGTTCGAGGGCCTGTTCGCGGGCTGCCTCGCTCAGCCGTGCGCCGGCGGGTCCTCGCATCAAGTCCTGTTGGGTCATATTGACCACCTTCTCTTGGGCACGTGCTGACGCTCGTCAGGAATCCTGGGCGGTAACTTCTCCGATGGGGACGACCCAGACCGGCACTCCGTCGAGCACGCTCGGGATCATCTCGTCGGGATTCAGCTCCTGCCGCGGCACCTTGCGCTGCACGTATACGTGGATGACCTCTGACCCCGTCCGGTCGTCCCGGCCCGTTCCCACGCCGACCACGTTCGGCAGCGCGAGCAGCGCGCTTTCGTGTCGCCGGCGGACTGAACTGGCATCAACCATTTGAGTGCACCCACTTCGGGCAGAGATCAGAATTGCCTATTGCCCGTTGTTTTATGCCCGTCGCCGGCGGTGGGCAAGACTCCGGACGGATAGGAGACACCGCGTATTCGAGATCCTTTTATAGCGATCAAGAAAGCTGCGACTATCGCGTCTCGCATGGGCGGCGGCGTGGCGTCCACTGTGGCTGCACCCGCATTATCGGACTTCATGGATTCATTGATCCGCCGTGGCGAGCCGCGACGGCCATCGTGAACGAGCTAGCTACCGTTCGCGTTCTTCCTGCAAGGAATCAGGGTCGGCATGGTTTTGTCGCCTGATCATGCGCCTCGCTTGATGAGGGCATCTGTTCCAGGAGGGATGACGAAACAAAGCGACGGCGTTATGGAAAGCGTTTCGCGTCTGATGCGTGCGCGATGCCTCAGACCGCGGCTCCGGAATCCAGCGCGTCCGGACGGCGGTCCAGTCCGCACTCCAGCGATGCCTCCAGCGCGTACGGCGAGGCTTCTGTCAGGTCTCGGGACCGACGTAACCGGGCGACGGGAGTCGCCGGGCCGGGGAAAGGGCAGGGGGCGTCATGTACGCGATTTGCGACACCGCCGACATCGTCGCCGATGCGGTGGCCGGTGATCAGCAGGCATGGGACGAGCTCGTGCGCCGGCACCGAGGGAGACTGATGGCGATCGCCGCCGGCTTCCGGCTGAGCGGAGCGGACGCGGATGACGCCGTGCAGATGACATG
>DASYTU010000132.1:0-7549 GCA_036001925.1 Actinoplanes sp. | reverse complement strand
GCATCCCGACGTGGCCGAGGCGTACGTGGCCGGTGCCCCGGACGAGCGGAGCGGCGAGGCCGTGCACGCGTTCGTCGTCCTGGATGGCCGCCGTACGCCCGACCTCGACGCGCTGACCGCACTGGTCCGGGCCGAGCTCGGCGAGGACAGCGTCCCCCGGACGATCACCGTCGTGCCCGGCGTCCCGATGGCGGCCACCGGCAAGCCGGACAAGCGCGCACTGCTCGCCATGCACGGCATGCCGCCCCACCCTTCGCCGCTAGCAGGTCTCGGGTGAGACCCGCAACGCCGCCGACGATCCCGTAGCCGGTGCCGGGACCACCCTCGCCGGCGGCCACCACAGTCCGCCGATGACCATGCCGGTCGGCCCCGCCACGAGGGCCACGATGGCCCCCCTTCTCCCGCCGTTGCTGATGCGACCAGCGGAGCGGGCAAGGGCCAGCCCGCCGACGACCACGCCGGCCAGCGCCACCAGGGCGGCCACGGTGCCCACGACTCGCCCGGTGGTCAGGGCGTATGCATCGACGGCGGCCGACTGGGCCACGACGGGCGCGGCCGCGGGTGTCGTGAGCCCGAACCATCGAGCAGGGTGGCGGCGTCGGCGGCAGGCAGGTGGCGGACGGACACGAGGTGCGGTTGCGACGAGGGAGGCTCTCGGCGGTCACGCACCGGCGCAGCGTCCGCCCAGATCCGGGGGATCATCGGTGGTCTCCGTTCTCGGTCTCGGTCAGGAAGTCGGCGATGAGCCGGTTGCAGAGCTCGGGTTTGTCGGCGAGCAGCCCGTGGCCGGTGCCGGGCACGACGGCGAGCTGCGCCTGCGGTAGTCCTTGGCGCAGGCGCAGGGTGTGTTCCATGGGGATCTCGTCGTCGTCGTCGCCGACCATGACGAGCGTCGGGCCCGGGTAGCCGGCGAGGTCGGCGACGGTGAGCGTTGGCTCCTCGGACTGCATCCGGTGCAGCTTGGCGGCGAGGACGGGGAAGTGCTCGGGCCCGTCGGGGGAGACCGCGCGCCGTAGGCGCGATCGCCTCGCTTCGGCCCGCCGGCGGGCTGTCCAGCTCCCCGGCTGGCAGGGTCAGACACCGAACGTAGGAACCAGCCGATCCTGTCCGTAGCGCGGAGTATGCAGTACAACCTCCATATCCGACGCGCGACGCCCGGGCGGCCAAGGAGGATGACATGCCGGAGCTGCCGCTGGAGGAGCACCAGCCCGTCGACCCGACCCCGGCAGCCAACCCTCTTGAGCCTCACGGCCCCCCGGTCGATGAACCCCCGAGCGGTGATAGCAGGCCAGGGCAGACGGTGGGGCTGGCGCCGCACCCGGCCCGGCTGCTCGCCTTCGCCGTCGACGTCCTCATCATCGCCGCCGTGCTCGCCGTGCCCACCCTCCTCGGCAAGCTGCTGGGATTCGACAGCGGCTTTCTGTTCGTGGTGGGGCTGGTGGTCGGCCTCGTCAGCTACCTGGCCGTGTCGGTGTGGCTGACCGGTCAGACCATCGGCAAGGCGCTATTCGGCCTGACCGTCCGCCGCATCGACGGTTCGGCGCCGCCACGCACCCTCCGCGGGCTTGCCTGGGCCGTCGGCCGGCACTCCCTCGGCTACCTGGTGGTCGACGTGTTCGGGCTGGGGGTGCTGGCCGCATTGGTGACCCCGCGGCGGCGCTGCCTGCACGACCTCCTCTTCAAGAGCGAGGTGGTCGTCGGTGACCGCTCGCCACAGCCGCTGGGGACGCGGCTGCGCAGCTACTGGGAACGCGTCGAGGCCGCGCGGGAGGAGACCAACCAGCGGTACCGGTGGGCGGTCTCCCTGTGGACCTGGCTGACCAAGCTGGTGCTGCGCCCGGCGATCGTGGTCCTCTTCGTCGCCGGCAAGCAACCCGACTCGCCGCTGGGTAGGCTCCGGGACCGGCTCGCCGACCGGGTGGAGCGATTCGTCAACCGGCTGGCGGGCAATGCGCGACCGGAGACGAGCGCGCCGGCCGCCACGTCGCTGTCCGCCAACGCCACGCTGGGCCTGTGGGCCGCTACCGCCGGTCTCACCGGGATCATCGTCGTCGCAGCCCAGACCGTGCTGCCGACGCCGGAGATCGTCGGCACCTGGAGCGGGACGTGGCAGGTCCAGCGGACCGGCCGGACATCGTTCGTCGCCGTACGAATTGGGGAAGACTCCACCGGGTCCGGCAGCGGCTGCACATTCCGCAGCGGCGGGCAGGAATGGAAGATCAAGGGACGCGGGCCGCGCTACACGGGCAGCGAGCTGTGGTCCCAAGGCAATGCCGGGCAGAACTGCACGTTCGAGTGGAGCACCGCCGCCACCTTCGAGCTTCTCGACCACGACACCCTCAGACGGTGCAGCACCAGCCCGTTCAGCCGCCGCGAGGAGTGCAACACGGCCCGCAGGACCAAGTAGCGTGGCGCAAGCCGCGGTCTTCGGATCTCCTGCGCTCCTTACCCCAACGGCTTGGCCGCGCCGTGCCTGCCTCCTTGTCACATCGGCTGGGTTTCGTCGGTCACTTGCGATGACGGGTGGCGAGGAGGGAGGCAACGGTGGACGATCATGACCGGCTGGCGGAGCGGTTCCAGTGACGGTCGCGGTCACCGGGGCGACGGGGAACCTCGGCTCCCGAGTGGTGCGCGGGCTGCTCGGCCGCGGCAGGCTGGTGGTCGCGCTCGCGCGCCGCCCGGCGGCGATCCCGCTGCGGCACGACCTCGTGGCCCGGTACGCCGACTACGACGATCCCGCATCGCTCTCGTCGGCCTTGGCTGGCGTGGACACGCTGGTCTTCATCTCCAGCGACGGCGTCGCCGAGTCGGTCGGCCGCCACCACGAGCACGTGGTCGCCGCCTCGATCGACGCCGGCGTGCGCCGGGTCGTGTACACCAGCATCATCGATGACCAGCCGGACTCGCGGTTCTATTACGCGGCCGGCCACCGTGCCACCGAAGCCCGCCTCGCAGCCTCCGGCCTGCGGCACCTGATCGCCCGGACGTCGATCTTCGCCGACTTCTTCGTCGACACGTGGCTCGCGACCGCCTTCCGGGACGGCGAGCTCGCACTCTCGGACGGTGGCGCGGGAATGTCGCTGGTGACCTGCGACGACGTCGCCGCCGCGTTGGCCGCCGCGGCGCTGGGCGATCGGGACGGCGTGATCCGGCTCACCGGACCCGACGCGCTCACGGCCCGCCAAGTCGCCGAGATCGCCGGCGCGTCGGCCGGGCGCCCGCTCGCCTACGTTCCCCTCGACGACGCGGACTACCGCCGTCGCCTCGCCGCGGATCGCTTGCCGGACTGGCTGATCGAGGCGTACGCCTCGATGTTCACCTCGGTACGGGAGGGCCGCTTCGCGGCGGTTTCGACGGATGTCGCGACCCTCACCGGTCTCCCCGCCGGCTCCTTTGCGTCGTTCGTGTCCTCGCTCGGTGATCGCCGGCTCGGTGGACCGTGACGCCATGATGGGGCCGGGCCTACGCCCCCGCTTCCGGGACCCGTGAGCCGTCGGATTGGCGGGCGTGGTCTGGCTCCGCTCCATTCCGCCCGGCAGGCCCCGCAGGCTTCAGGTCAGTGTGCGTAGGCTGGTATGGCGCGCGCGATCAGGGTCCAAACGCCCCGAGGAGACAGCGGATGGGCACCAGCAAGGCCACTCCCTCGCCACGTCGTGTCCAGCTCCGGCGCAGCAAGGGATGGCGCAAGCCGCCCGGCGCGGTGGTCATCTCCCGCCCCGGCAAGTGGGGCAACCCTTACCGCGTCAGCGAGCACGGCCTCCCCGGGGCCTTGGCGCTGTACCGTCGGCACCTCAGCGAGCATCCGGAGCTGGTCGAGGCCGCCCGCCGCGAGCTGGCCGGCAGGACGCTGGCGTGCTGGTGCCCGCCTGACCGGCCCTGCCACGGCGACATCCTGCTCGAGGTCATCGACGGCCCCGGTCCATGACCTGCCGTGATGCGGCGCTGGCCGCCTGGGCCGCGGAGCTCGGCTCCACGGCGCGTGTGCTGAGCTCCGCGGGCACCACGGTCGTGCGGCATGGCCCGGCGTTCGAGGGCGACCGCGTCGCGTTCGCGTTGGCGACCGCCACCGCCTGCGTGGTCACGGTGCCGGACGACTGGTATGCGGCGGCGCAGGCCGCCCTTGGACATCTGAGCACTGCCGAGGCGTTCGACAGCGCGCGTCTGGCGGGGCTGTTCGGCTCGGCGGTGCAGCGGATCGTCGGACCCGCCTGGCAAGGCCACGTCGACGCCGGCGGCTTCACCCCGGCCGACGCTCGGGGAACGCGGCTGCTGTCGAGCGCCGACCGGGCGGCCTTGGACGCGCTCGCCGCGGCCTGCCTTCCGGCCGAGTGGGCCGCCAGCTCGATCGACCCTGGCCGGCCGCCGCTGTTCGGCTGCGTCGTCGGCGGCGTGCTGGTGGCCGCCGGGATGCTGGCGCCGTGGCGGGAGCGGTTCTGGGACGTCGGCATCATCACCCGTCCCGGTCATCGCGGGCGGGGGTACGGCCGGGCGGTGGTCAGCGCGATGACCCGCCATGGGCTCGACCAGGGCTGGCTGTTGCACTACCAGACCCTGCTCGCCAACGTCCCCTCGGTCGCGGTCGCGCGCTCGCTGGGCTACCAGCAGCACGCCAACACCCTTGCCATCCGGCTCATCCCGGCATGAGCCCTCCGAGGCCCGATGAAGGCTGGATCGAGGTGACCATGGAGCAGGATCGCTACGAGTTCCGCTTCGACGTGGACCCACGGTTCCGCTCGTTGCTGTTGTTGTGGGGCGTGAACAGCAGGACCGCGCGTGTGGAGATCGGCCCTGCCCGCGGCCTGGTGGCGCGGTTCGGGCCGCTGCAGGTGCGGACGAGCTTGGACAACATCGCCGGAGTGGAGCTGACCGGGCCCTATCGCTGGTACACGGCGATCGGCATCCGCGAGTCGTGGGTCGACCACGGGCTGACGTTCGGCAGCACGGCCGCGGGCGGTGTCTGCATCCGTTTCCACACTCCGGTTCGGGGCTTGGGCCGCCGCGCCCGCCATCCGGGACTCACGGTCACCGTCCAGGACCGCGAGTTGTTCAGGGATACGGTCAGGCGGCTCATCGACGACCGCGCATCGTGAGTCGGAGTCGCAGCCGTCGACGATTGCGGTCAGACCGCGGGTGCCGGCTGCTCGCCGCGGAAGACGGCGGCGTGCCGCGCGGCGAACTCGTCGAAGCTGGTCGCCCGCCGCCCGAGGATCGTCTGGACGAACGGTGAGACCTCCGCCTCCTTGCCCTTGCGCCGCTCGGCGAACAGCTCGGCCAGCGCCTCGGCGGTGAACGGGGGCATGCCGGCGGCGAGCTGGGCCGCGGTTGCCTGCTCGGGAGCGACGTTGACGTACTGAATCGCCTTGCCGGTGGCGGCGGCGAGCTTCTCGGCGACGTCGGTCATGCTGAGCGCCTCGGGACCGGTGAGGGGATAGACGGCCCCTTCGTGCCCAGAGCCGGTGAGGATGGTGGCGGCGACCTCGGCGATGTCGCCGACGTCGATCGAGGCGATCCTGGCGTCCTCCATGGGCAGCAGCAGCTTTCCTTTGGCGACGATCGAGGGCACCTGCCGGAAGTACGCGTGCATGAACTCGCCGGCGCGCAGGTGCGTGAACGCCATCCCCGAGGACTCCAGCCTCCGCTCGATCTCGCCGTGCATCCGGGCGTAGCGGAAGGGGGAGTGGAGGTCCGGAATGATGCCGGAGAGCTTGACGACGTGCCCGACGCCGGCTCTTGCGGCGGCGTCGATGAAGTTCGACTGGACCTCGAGCATCGCGGGGTCCGCGGAGGAGATCAGCATGGCACGGTCCACGTCGAGCAGCGCCCTGCCGAGCGTCGCGGGCTGCGCCATGTCACCTTCCACGACCTCGACCTGCGGCAGGGTGGACAGCCGCTCGGCCCGGGTGGCACTGCGCGCCAGGGCGCGCACGGGGACACGTCCTGCCGACAGCCGGCGGACCAGCGCGCCGCCGGTCAGCCCGGTGGCGCCCGTCACAAGGATCATCGTCAGCCGGCCACGCCGAGCTGGCGCATCATCGACGCCATGTCGACCAGGCCCCAGTGCTCGGCGATCAAGCCGTCGTCGGTGAAGCGGCAGAAGTCGGTGTTGCTGATCGTGAACGAGTTCCCTGTCGGCGGGATCCCCATGAACTCGCCGCGGTGGGTGCCCTGCACGCTGCTGAACGCGCCGACCATGTCACCCTCGGCGACCATCAGGTCGGTGGTGAATCGCAGGTCCGGGAAGGCCCCGATGAGCATGCGGAACAGCTTCTTGAACCCCTCACGGTCGTGGGTGAACTCGGGCGGGAACGTCGGGTCGTGGTCGGGTCGGTCAGGGGTGATCAGCTCGTCGGCGGCGTCGACGTCGTGCCCGTTCATGACCTCGTCGTAGAGGCGCTGCAGGTTGGCCTTGTTGCGTTCCGCGTCGCTCACTGGACCTCCTCGATCTCGAACGTCGGACCTCCTCCGGCGGCCGCCCATGGGTCCGGCCCCGGGTCGTGGCCTGCCGCGGCCAGCGCGAGCCGGGCCAGGTAGTGCGCCCATCCCGCGGCGCTGCCGCGCCGGATCTCCCGCGGCACGCCGCGGTGGACCAGGCGCAGCAGCGTGCCGTCGCCGTCCGGGGCCAGCGTGACCTCGACCACGCTGCGGGTGGGCGGCGTCGCCGGACCTCGGTCCTCCCATTCTCAGGTGAACACCACCCGGTGGGGCGGATCGATCTCGACGTACTGGCCGCGTGCGACGTCCCCTCGCCCGGTCACGTCCATCCGGAACACGCCCCCGGGGCGCGCGTCGAGCTCGGCACGCGCGGCCTTCCAGACGACGAGCTTGGCGGCGTCGGTGAAGTACGGGAACACCTCGTCGGGTCTGGCGGCGATGCGGACCTCGCGGACGATCTCCTCGGGCTCGGACGCCATGGACGCCATCAGGTCCGCCGACCCCTCGCGTCATCCTCGGCGGAGCGCTTGATCGCCGCGAGGCCCTCGTCCCAGAAGCTCTCGAGGAACCTGCGGGCGTCGGCGAGCCGCTCCGGGCGGGCTCTGTACAGGCGCTGGGTCCCCACGCGGCGCTCCGCCAGCAGCCCGGCCTCCCTCAGGATCCGCAGGTGCTTGGAGATGGCCGGCCGGCTGATGTCGAAGTGCGCGGCGACGTCGCCGGCTGCCCGCTCGCGCTGCCAGATCAGGCGGAGGATCTCCTGACGCCGGGGTTCCGCGATCGCCTTCAGCACGGTCTCCACGAGCCGAGCGTATCCCATCGGTTACGTATCCGTCCAGTTACAGACGAGTGCGTTCGCCGGTGCCGGGGTTACCGCTTGGAGGCGGCTCGGCGCTCTTGTCGTGAGGTGGTGGCGGTTGGGCCGCTGTGGTAGTCCTGCGTGGTCCGGCTGAGGGTCAGCAGGCCGAACAGCCAGGCAGTGCCGAGGGCGAGCCCGCCGAGTACGTCGGTGAGCCAGTGCGCACCCAGGTACAGCTGCGACAGTCCGACCAGCCCGGCGAGCAGCGCCGCGGCGGTCCACAGCGCGACCTTGCGGCCCCAGCGGGAGGTGGCGGCGGCC
>DASYTU010000131.1:0-16457 GCA_036001925.1 Actinoplanes sp. | reverse complement strand
GTGCAGCCGGTCGTCGGCGCCGCAGATCGGCAGCGAGCCGACGCCGAGATCGCGCATCCGCTGGGCGGCGGTCGCGACGCTGTCGTTTTCACCGATGCACTCGGCTCCCGGATGCATGATGTCTCGCGCCTGCCGGGCCGTGTCCGGTCGGCGCACCGTCCGCTTGTCCGACATCATCCGCTCGTGCGCGGTCACAGCGGCGAGCTGCTGGTCCACGGCCTCGTGTGTGCCTGTCCCGGTGTGCTCGGCGTAGCAGGCCTCGCCGAGTTGCTGTAGCAGCCTGCGGTGTTGCCATCGGGCCCGCATTTCGTCCATCCGCGCGCGACCCAGTTCCATGCCGCGCTCTGCGGACCCCCTTGCCTTGTCGAGGATCGTCATGGCTCCTCCTTTGCCCAGATGACTGCCCGAGTCCTCGCCTTCAACGCTATGACGCCCGGCATGTGTGGTACAGACTCAATGGCCGCATACGTGCCTTCCATGCACCCGGCAGGCGCGCCGGCAACGCGGACAGCCTGGGGGGCCGTGCGTGGAGATCCGGCAACGCGGTCGTCGACAGCTGATTCCCCACCTCGACGGGCACCGGCCGGCATTGGCCGTGACCTGCATAAACGCCCAAGGGTCATCGGCCGCCGCGGCGGTGTCGACACTGGACGGTGTCCAGGAACGCCGACACCGCCGTTCCCTTCCATGGCTGAGGCCATTCCAGAGGAGCGGTCCGCGTCGGGGTTGTGTCCAGCTGAGCTACCAGCGAAAACCTCGGCGCATCCGGTACGCGAACCCGTCGCTCACCGACTACGTCGTTCGGTGGATGTTCATGACCATCGTTCGTGGCAAGGTGAATACATCGCCGACGATCGCACCTGAGTCGGCACGTAGCGTCCCTGCCGGCGGCCGACCGGGCGTTGGAGGCAGCGTCCGATGTCTCAGTCCACCGCGGCCGGGGGTCGCGTCCTTCTCGCCAAACCGCTCGGCTTCTGCGCCGGTGTTGAGCGGGCCGTCACGATCGTGCGGAGGGCGCTGGATGTGTACGGCCCGCCGGTCTACGTACGCCATCACATCGTGCACAACATCCATGTCGTGCAGAGCCTGGAGCGGCTAGGGGCCGTATTTGTCGAGGAGATCACGGAGGTTCCGGTCGGTGCCGTCCTCATCTTCTCGGCGCACGGCGTCGCACCGAGCGAGTACGAGCAGGCGGCCGCGCGTGGCTTGCGTGTGGTCGACGCGACCTGCCCACTGGTGACCAAGGTGCATCGCGAAGCGGCACGACTCGCCCACGCCGGGTACGAGATCCTCCTCATCGGCCAACCCGGCCACGACGAGACTATCGGCACCCGTGGCGAGGCTCCCGGCAGCACGCAGATCATCGAGCCGTCCGCCTCGATCGGCAATCTCTCCATACGTGACCCCTCCCATGTGGCGTGGCTGTCGCAGACGACGCTGTCGTTCGGCGAGACGGAGGCGACCGTGCGCAAGTTGCGCGAGCAGCTGCCGCTCCTGGTTGACCCACCCAGCGACGACATCTGCTACGCGGCCGAAAACCGGCAGAATGCGGTGAAAGCGATTGCCGGACAGTGCGACGTGGTGCTGGTGGTCGGCTCCGCCCACTCGCACAACTCCGCCATGCTGGCGCGGGTGGCGCGGGAGCACGGCGCCGGCGCGGCGTATCTGATCGACGGACCCGAGGACATCGATCCGCGATGGCTCACCGGCAGCACGGTCGGACTCACCGCGGGCGCCTCGGCGCCCGCTGACCGGGTTTCTGACGTGCTCGACTGGCTCGCCGCCCGGGGCTACGGCGACGTCACCGAAGTCGACGTCGCTAGCGAGGGCCAACGGTTCGCCCTGCCACCGGCGCTGCGGGGGGCCTCGCCGCCTCCCGTTCGCGCAACCGGCCCCGGCTAGAGACCTGCTCATCGCGGACCAGCTTGCCGCCCGGTCCCGGCGGGTGAGGGTCTCCGGCTCGCGCACCAGCCGCTCGGTGCGCCCAGCACCGAAGGTTGCCTCCACGACGGAAGCGGACGAGCAGCGGCCGGAGTGGTTCCTAGAAGGAGAACACGGTCAGCCACTCTGCGCTGCGTACGCCGTATCCGTGCAAGGCGCGCATGCCGTGCACGGCGGGCGCGACGTGCGCAGCACCGTAGACCACGGCGACGGTGATCGCCTCGCGGCGCCGCCGTTGGTGGATCTTGTCCAGCTCCGTGATGAGTAACCGGTCGCGCTGTTCGCCCAGCAACGCCAGCAGGTCGTCCATCGAGTCGATGTCGAGTAGTTCGTCCTGCCAGTCCAGGTCATCCAGCTTCATGTCCCGGGCTAGGGCGCGGCGGGACCCGAACGCCAGCCGGTGTAGGCCGACGAGTGGTGCGGCGGTGACTGCGAGGGCGCGTTGCCACAGCGGTACGGCGCGCCAGGCTGCGGAGAATTGCTCGTCGGTCATGTCGGGGTATCGGACTGGCACGCCGAGCGCGTCGTAGCGGATGTTCTGCTCGACCAGCCCGGAACGTTCAAACCAGGCGGGCAGCTGGTAGCTGACGGTCAGGGCAGATACCGCGGCGGCCCCGGGCGTTCCCGGGTGCGACCTCACCCGCCCGTTCGCTGTTGCCACCCCGCCTACGCCCTCAGCCACGACCAGGTCGCAACGACGAAGCCGTTCGGCGACCGCGGCGTAGAAGGCCGACTCGCCGATGTGGACCATCGGAAAGATCTCAAACCGCAGTGGGCTGTCGTGCCGGGTCAGCCGCAGCACACTCGACCGCACCCCGGTCATGCTCACTTCGATGATCTGCATGCCACCACTGTGCGAGGCGCTCTCAACCCCTCGACCCCGCCTGCCAGCCAGACCGAGTCAGGTTTTGCTGGTTCGTGCCGCGGTGACAGCCACGGTGGCGTAGGGCATCGTGAAGCTGCCCCCCATCGCGTCGATTGCGGCCCCGACGCCCTCCAGCACCTCCGTCAGCTTGTCCGGTCGTGAGCAGGAGGGACGCTTCGCCACCGCCCATCGTCGTCGGGTCCGGCGGTGCGAGCGCGGCCAGAGTCGGAGAGGTCGCCACCAGCGCCAGCGCGGCGGCCAGCAAGGTGCGTATAGCCCCGACGCGTACGCCCAGGAGACGCCGGATGACCGCGGCGAACACCAGCACCGTCACGACCATGACCGGGACGAACCGCAGCACCGAGATCGCCTGCTCCACGACGACCGACGATATCCCGGCCGGGATATCCCGAGTGCGGCGCCAGTTGGCAGCGCCCGGCAACGCCGCCAACCGGGAAGACGCGCCGGCGATGGTCATCTCCGCCGGAGCACGAGCGCGCCGTCGCGTTCAAGGTCGACGCGTACGCCGGCGCGGCGGCTGATCCGGTCGAGCATGTCCCGCAGCCACCGCGAGTCCCGATCCGAACAGTGCCACAGTCGCATCCGGCGCGCCTGCATCGGGATCATCCGCAGTGCGGCCAGTTCACCGGTCGGCGGGCGCACCGAGACGAAGTACAACAGACGCAGGTCGTGGCGGTACTCCCGGTGGCCGCCGATGCCCTCGTAATCGTCGATGAAGTCACCGCAGCCGTACAGAATCAGCTTGCCGCGATACACCTCGATGGGGCGGGGATGATGCGACGAGTGCCCGTGCACCACGTCCACGCCGCCGTCGACCAGCGAATGCGCGAAGCGGATCTGGTCCCTGGAGACGTCGTAGCCCCAGTTGGACCCCCAATGCACCGAGGCGACCACGACGTCACCCGGCCGCTTCACCTGACGTACCCGCTCGATGATCCGGCCGGCCCAAGCCTCGGACAGGTCCGGCACGAACGCGACGCCCGGCCGGTCCCGGCCCGCGGCCCACCACGCGGGAACGCCGCTGGAGGCCAAACCGAACGACAGGACCAGCACCCGCCGCCCGCCGGCGAGCGTGACGACAGCGGGCCGCCAGGCCTGGCGCGAGTTCCGTCCCGCGCCCGCAACCCGCAACCCCGCGCCGGTCAGTACGCCGAGGGTCTCCTCCAGTCCCTGTATGCCGAAGTCCAGCACATGGTTGTTGGCCAGCACGCACACATCGGGCCGGCCCGCGCTCAGCCCGGCGATGTTGGCGGGGTTCATCCGGTAGTGCACCGCCTTGCCGGGCGCGAAGTCGTCGCTCCGGGTGACGCTGGTCTCCAGATTGACCACCCGCACGTCCGGTGCGGCCTCGTCGAGCGCGTGCACCGCATCGCCCCAGGGCCAGGCGGGATCGACTGGGCGAGGGATCGAACCGTTCACCGCGGCCGCGAGGTCGACGTAGCCGCGGGCATCCCGGACATAGCTCTCCCGCAGCGTCGGATCCCCCGGATGCGGCAGGATCTGATCGACGCCGCGGCCCAGCATGACGTCCCCGCACAGAAACAGGGTCACCGCTTCATCGCGCACCGCTCCCTCCGGCAAGTATCGTGCCCAAATTAGCGGCGGATCTCGGTAGCGGCCGCGACGAGGTGGGTCAGGGACGCTTCGACCTCGGGGTAACCGCGGGTCTTGAGGCCGCAGTCGGGGTTCACCCAGAGCCGGTCGGCGGGGACGGCGGCCACCGCCCAGCGGAGCGCCTCGGTGATCTCCTCGCGGGTCGGAACACGCGGTGAGTGGACGTCCCATACGCCGGGGCCGATGCCGCGGCCGTATCCGGCGGCGCGGAGGTCGTCGAGGATTTCCATCTTGGAACGGGACGCCTCGATGCTGGTGACGTCGGCGTCGAGAGCGTCGATGGCGGGCAGCACCTCGCCGAACTCCGAGTAGCACAGATGGGTGTGGATCTGGGTGGCGTCGGCCACGCCACTGGTGGCGATCCGGAACGCACCGACGGCCCAGTCCAGGTACGCCTGCTGCGCCGCCCTGCGCAGCGGCAGGGTCTCCCGCAGCGCCGGTTCGTCGACCTGGATGATGCGAATGCCGGCGGCCTCGAGGTCGCGGCATTCGTCGCGCAGGGCGAGGGCGACCTGGTTGGCGGTGTCGGCGAGGGGCTGGTCGGTGCGGACGAACGACCAGGCGAGGATCGTGACCGGGCCGGTGAGCATGCCCTTGACCGGCTTCGTCGTGAGCGATTGCGCGTAGGTTGACCAGGCGACGGTCATCGGGGCGGGTCGGGTGACGTCGCCGTAGATGATCGGCGGGCGCACGCAGCGGGAGCCGTACGACTGGACCCAGCCGTGGGCCGTGGCGGCGAACCCGCCGAGTTGCTCGCCGAAGTACTGCACCATGTCGTTGCGTTCCGGCTCGCCGTGCACGAGCACGTCCAAGCCGAGGCGTTCCTGCAGGGCGACGACGTGGGCGATCTCGGCGCGCATCCGTTCGGCGTAGGCCGCCTGGTCGATGGTGCCGGCGCGCAGTTGGGCGCGGGCCTTGCGCAGCTCGGTGGTCTGCGGGAACGAGCCGATGGTCGTAGTGGGCAGCGGCGGCAGGGTGAGGCGGGCCTGCTGCGCGGCCGCGCGGTCCGGGTACGGGCCACGCCGAAGGTGGTCGGGCCGTAGGGCGTCGAGCCGGGCCCGCACCGTCTCGTCGCGCCACGCCTCCGGAACGGGCGGAGCCGGGGGCGGCAGGGTAGCGACACCGTCGCGCAGGGCACGCCCGAGGGCGACGATCTCGTCCACCTTCTGCCGGGCGAACGCCAACCGTTTCCGTAGGTCGGGAGCGAGGTCGGGCTCCGCATCGAGGTCGACGGGGACGTGCAGCAGGGAGCAGGACGCGGAGACGGCGACGTGGTCGGCCAGGCCGGTGAGGGTCGCACCGCGACCGGCGGCGGCGCGCAGGTCGGTACGCCAGATGTTGTGCCCGTCGACGAGCCCGGCAACGATCGTCTTGCCGCGGATCGGTCCCGCCGCGGCGAGGCGCCGCAGGTTCGCCGGCCCGGCGACCAGGTCCAGGCCGACCGCCTCGACCGGGGTGGCGAGCAGCGCCGGCAGGGCGTCGCCGAGGTCGCCGAAGTAGGTGGCGACGAAGATCTTCGGTCGACAGGTCAAGCCGGCGAGGCGGGTGTACGCGGCGCGCAGGGCGTCGATCTCGTCGGTCGTGCGGTCGGCCACGTAGGCGGGTTCGTCCAGCTGCACCCAGGCCACACCCTCGTCGGCGAGCGCGCCCAGGATGCCCGCGTAGACAGCCACCAGATCGTCGAGCCGGGCGAACGGGTCCGCGCCCTTGGCCAGCAGCAGGAACGTCGCCGGACCGACAAACACTGGGCGGGTTTCCATGCCGAGCGCATTCGCTTCGGCGTACTCCTGCAGTGCCTTGCCGGGCCGGGCCGCGAAGATGGTGTCTGGGCCGATCTCCGGGACCAGGTGGTGGTAGTTGGTGGCGAACCACTTGGTCAGCTCCAGCGCCGGTTCCGTGTCGGTGCCGCGGGCCATCGCGAAGTAGGTATCCAGGTCGGAGAGGCCGAGCCGCCGGAACCGCTCGGGTACGGCGCCGACCGCGACGGCGGTGTCCAGCACGTGGTCGTAGAACGAGAACGTGTTCGAGGGGATGCTGTCCAGTCCGGCGTCGCGCAGGGTCTGCCAGACGTCCGCGCGGATCCGGGCCGCGGTCTGCTGCAACGTGGCCACGTCGATGCGACCGGCCCAGTACGCCTCGACCGCCTTCTTCAGCTCGCGATCGCGGCCGATGCGGGGGTAGCCGAGGACGGTGCTCGTACCGAAACTCATGGTTTTCCTTAAGAATGTGAGGCGGATTAGAACTCGTCGTCGAACGACACGGCGCCGGAGACGCCGACCTGGTAGGCCGACACCCGCCGCTCGAAGAAGTTCGACAATTCCTGCACGTCCTGCAGCTCCATGAACGCGAACGGGTTCGAGGAGCCGTAGCGGGGCGCGATGTCAAGTTGGGCGAGTCGCCGGTCGGCGACGTGTTGCAGGTATTCGCGCATGTCCGCGGGGGACAGACCGCTGACGCCCTGCCCGAGCAGATCCTCGGCGAACTGGACCTCGCACTCGACCGCCTCGGCCAGCATGTCTCGCACCTGCCGTTGCATGTCGTTGTCGAACAGGTCGGGCTCTTCGCGGCGGACCTGCTCCACCACGTCGAACGCGAACGCCATGTGCATGCTCTCGTCGCGGAACACCCAGTTGGTGCCGGACGCGAGCCCGTGCAGCAGCCCGCGGGAGCGCAGGAAGTACACGTAGGCGAACGCGCCGTAGAAGAACAGGCCCTCGATGCAGGCGGCGAAGCAGATCAGGTTGAGCAGGAACGCGCGCCTGTCCTCGCGGGTACGCAGCTCGCGTAGTTCGAAGATGGAGTCGATCCAGCGGAGGCAGAACTCGGCCTTGCGCCGGATCGACGGGATGTTCTCGACCGCGGCGAACGCGGCCGCCCGCTCGTCGAGGTCGGGAACGTAGGTGTCCAGCAGGTTCAGGTAGAACTGGACGTGCACGGCCTCCTCGAACAGCTGCCGCGACAGGTAGAGCCGGCCCTCGGGCGAGTTGATGTGCTGGTACAGGTTCAGCACCAGATTGTTCGCGACGATGGTGTCGCCGGTGGCGAAGAACGCCACCAGGCGGCTGACGAGGTGCTGTTCCGCCGGGGAGAGCTTGGCCAGGTCGGCCAGGTCGGCGTGCAGGTCGACCTCCTCGACGGTCCACGTGTTCTTGATGGCGTCCTTGAAACGGTCGAAGAAATGCGGGTACTTCATCGGCCGCAGGGTCAGGTCCATTCCAGGGTCGAGCAGCATGACGTGTCTTCGCTCCGGCTATTGGCAGGCTTCGCAGGATTCGGGGTTCCCGAGGGAGCAGGCCACGGCCTCGCCGTCGGTGGCGGGCATGGCTGTGATCACGGGGGCGAGCGACACCGTCGCCTGCTGGATCCGCGTCGCGGGACGCGACCGCAGGTAGTAGGTGGTCTTCAGGCCGGCCTTCCACGCGTACAGGTACATCGAGGAGACCTTGCCGATGGTCGGGGCGCTCATGAACAGGTTGAGCGACTGGGACTGGTCGATGTAGGGCGACCGGGCGGCGGCTACGTCGATCAGCGGCTTCTGCGGGAGCTCCCATGCCGTACGGAACAGCTCGCGCACCTCCGCGGGAAGGTCGGTGATGTCCTGCACGGACCCTTCGGCCCGCTTGATCTGCTCGCGGATTGCCGTGGTCCACAGGCCGCGCGCCTTCAGCTCCCGTACCAGATAGGTGTTGATCTGCAGGAACTCGCCGGACAGCGTCTCGCGCTTGAACAGGTTGGACACCTGCGGCTCGATGCACTCGTAGCAGCCGGCGATGGACGCGATCGTCGCCGTCGGCGCGATCGCGACCAGCAGCGAGTTACGCAGCCCGACGGCCGCGATACGCGCGCGCAGGGCCGCCCAGCGGTCCGTCTGGGTCGGCGTGACGGCCCACATGTCCGGCTGCAACTGCCCGCGGGCCGCCCTGGTCTGCGGGTACGCCGGGTGCGGGCCGAACCGCTCGGCCAGATCGGCGGACGTCTCCAGCGCCGTCAGGTAGATCTCCTCGGCGACCCGGGTGCTCAGCTCGCGCGCCTCGGGCCCGTCGAACGGCAGTCTGAGCTGGAAGAACGCGTCCTGCAGGCCCATCAGCCCGAGGCCGACCGGCCGCCACCGCGGGTTGGACCCGGCGGCCTGCTTCGACGGGTAGTAGTTGATGTCGATGACCCGGTCGAGGAACACCACCGCGGTCCGGACCGTCTCGCGCAACCGCTCCCAGTCGACGCCGGCGGCGTGCAGGTGCGCGCCGAGGTTGATCGAGCCGAGGTTGCAGACGGCTGTCTCGTCGTCGGAGCTGACCTCGATGATCTCGGTACACAGGTTGGACAGGTGTACGACGTTGCCGGGTTCGGCGGTCTGGTTGGACAGCCGGTTCGACGGGTCCTTGAACGTCATCCACCCGTTGCCCGTCTGCGCCAGCGTCCGCATCATCCGCCCGTACAGGTCGCGCGCCCTGACCGTCCTGACGACCCGGCCCTCCCGCTCGGCCCGCCGGTACGCCTCGTCGAACTTGTCGCCCCACAGGTCCGGTAGCTCCGGCACAGCGCTGGGGTCGATGAGCGACCACGTCTGATCGGCCTCCACGCGGCGCATGAACTCGTCCGGGATCCAGTTGGCCAGGTTCAGGTTGTGGGTGCGGCGCGCGTCCTCGCCGGTGTTGTCGCGCAGCTCCAGGAACTCCTCGATGTCCGGGTGCCAGGGCTCCAGGTAGACGCAGGCCGCGCCCTTACGCCGGCCGCCCTGGTTGACCGCGGCGACGGACGCGTCGAGGGTCTTCAGGAACGGGACGATCCCGTTGGAGGCGCCGTTCGTGCCACGGATCAGCGAGCCGCGGCCGCGGATCCGCGACCACGAGACGCCGATGCCGCCGGAGAACTTCGACAGGTTCGCGATCTGGTGGTACCGCTGGTAGATCGAATCCAGCTCATCCTTCGGCGAGTCGACTAGGAAGCAGGACGACATCTGTGTGTGCCGGGTGCCCGAGTTGAACAGGGTGGGGGAGCTGGGCAGATAGGCGAGGCTCGACATGAGCCGGTAGAAACCGGTCGCCTCGGCCGGGTTCGTCGACAGACCGCAGGCGACCCGCAGGAGCCAGTACTGCGGGGTCTCCACCACCAGCCGGTCGGTCGGGTGCCGCAGCAGGTACCGGTCCGCGACCGTCCGCAGCCCGAAGTACTCGAACCGCAGATCGCCGGCGGGGTCAACGGCGTCGTCGAGCTTGCGGGCATTCGTGGCCACGAACGCCGCGGTCGCGTCGCCGATCAGGCCCCACTCGTGTCCCCGGGCGATCGACTGGGAGAACGACGCGACGCCCTGGTTCCGGACCTCCTTGTCGACGTACGCGGCCAGCAGGCGCGCCGCCAGCCTCGAGTACTGGGGTTCCTCGCCAATCAGCTCCGCCGCCGTCTGGATCGACAGTTTGTCCAGCTCAGCCGTGGTTGCCCCGTCGTACAGGCCACTGATCGTCTTCGTCGCGATCCGCAGCGGATCCACTTCGTCCAAGTCGGCGACCCACCGCTCGACCGCCCGTACGATCTTGTTGACGTCGACCGGCTCCATGTCGCCGTTGCGCTTGCGGACCTGCATCGCGTGCCGCCGCGACTGCGGCGACGCAGCCGCCGATGTGGCCGGCGGCGTCGCCTGCTCCGGCACGGTTGACGTGACCGTCATGACACCCTCTCCTCGCGAGCCCGATCCTCATCGATCGTCGAACGCGCGCAGGAGGACGCCGACGGCACGCGACAGCGTCCGTCGTCCGGCGTCGGCCCGTCCCACGCGGCCTCGGACCGCCACCCACGGGTGCGGGTGGCGCGCTGGCAGGTCTTCGGACTCGTGGGCATGCTGCTTTGCCTACTGGCCGTCGCTTCCCAGGCTCGCGCCCAGTGCTTCCTTGACGGCGGTCGTTCCCACTCACCGCTGCGGGGCAGTCCCGGACTCACACCGGATTCCCTCTTGCCTCGACCAACCTGGATGGACGGCCGAACCAGCTGCGGGCAACACTATATCTGGGAGGCAGCGAGGATTCACGCCCAAGATGTCGTATCGGCGTGTCGCAGCTCGATGGGGAACAATCGCCTGGGTGTCTGAGGTGTCGGGTCGTCCGTGGCTGGAGCTCCACCACAGCCGTACCGAAGGGTTGACAAATGGCTGCCGAATCGGACGGACAGCGACGGGGTGGCGGGGGAGCGGGGCCAATGCGCGCGGTGACCGCGGCCGCAGCCGATGCTGCCCTTCGCTGGCGTGAACCGGCCGTGCGGGCCGTGTCCCGCCTGGCGCCCGCCGACGTGCTGTGGTACGTCGACACCGACGCCCCGGCGTTCGCGCTTACCTTCGACGACGGGCCGTCCCCCGAGACGACACCCCAACTGCTGGAGGTGCTCGCCCGGCATCGGGCGAGGGCGACGTTCTTCCTGGTCGGCGACCGGGTGCGGGCCCACGAACCGATCGTGGCGACCATCGCGGCGCAGGGGCACGAGCTGGCCAACCACCTGATGCGCGATGAACGATCCGTCCTGGTCCCGCGTCCGCAGTTCCGCCGGGATCTGGCCGAGGTGAGCGCGCTGCTCGCGCCGTACGCTGAAGTTCGGTGGTTCCGTCCGGGCTCCGGCTGGTTCACTCCTGGGATGCTGCGGTGCGCCGCGGAACAGAACCTGCGCGCGGTGCTCGGCACCCTGGTCGCCGGTCACCACGGTGCGCCCGGTGACGAGCGCATCGCGCGCGACCTGCTCGCTGGGATCCGGCCCGGGTCCATCGTCGTGCTGCACGAAGGCTCCACCAAACGGCGCGGCGTGGTGGAGACGACCGACGAACTGCTGACCGCGCTCGCCGACCGGGGGCTTGCCGCCGTGACCGTATCGCAGCTGGTCGCTCTGCGACGGTGAGGCGCCGGGAACCGGTGCGCACACCGTTGTCGATGGTGGCGGCGAGACTGTGGGTGACGCCGTTACCTGGCCGTTCTTGCCCGAGTTGAACGTGCCGGTGCACTGACGGGCCGGGCGACGGTGGTCTTGTTCTGGGCACCGGGTTGGCGCCGCCACGGTTGACGCACATGTACGTCGCCGTCGCGTCGGCGGTGAGGGTGGCGCTCGCCCCCACTCCCGGTGAGAGGGGCACGGACGACCCGACTGCCAAAGGCCGAAAGAAAGGGCCGAAGCTTGGGAAGGCCCCGGCCCTTTCCTGTCCAGCGGCGCACCGGCCTACCGGTTTACGGGTCGCTAGCGGTGATCGTGATGTAGGGCGAGCTGAAGCCCGCGAAGGTGAGCGTGTACGTGAAGGTCTCGAGCACTAGAGTTCCGGCCTGGATCGTGGGCGTCCAGTTCGGATTCGGGCATACCTGCGGCGCCGAGAATGGGCTTGCTGACTGCGCAGGCACAGACAACTGCCCATTCCTCGTGGAGGTCACCGTGGCCGAACTTCTGGCCGAGAAGGTCGTCGTGTGGGACTCGACCAGTTCGCCGCCCTTGTTGGTGCAGTCGATGGTCGCCGAGTAGGTGGCAACCAAGCTCACGGTTGCGTTCGTATGCCCGACACCCCCGAGCACGTACGCGCTACAGTCGATCGAGAGGCCTGTATTAACCGTGCACGAGGGCGTACCCGACGTGAGGTGCGAGCTGCCCGGGGCGTTCGCGGAGTTGAAGCTGTCGGCCGTTGGCGTGTATGTCCCGGGGGCGACGGCCCAAGCCGCCGTGGGGAACGCCAAGGCCACGACAAACGCCGTCGCGATGGCTAGCAGCCGTAGGGTATTTTTCACTTGGATCTCCTTCTGTGGCTTGGGTCTGACCGAGGGGGCGATGGGCCAGCGGACACCTCCACGGCTCACCGACGCTTCCTCGTCCAGAATCCGTACGGCAATGAACCCCCTTTCTCTAGATTGTGCATAGCCCTCAGTGAATTCGGGCTCGGCATTGCAAGAGCCCTAAGGCATCGAGCCGCTTTTTGCGAGCGTTCGGGGCCCTGGAAAGCCTTTCGTCTCCCCTCCCCGTGTAGCCCAAGGGAGGGAACGCTTCATGAGGCCGATGTGGCGCTCGGAAGGGAGGCCCCCGTGGGCAGACTGCGTAGAGGTACACGCCCCGTGGCGAATCACAATCGAAACCTCTAGGGCGCAACCCCTGCATGAACATCCCCCATCGGACGCTGCGATACGCCTCTCTCGCGATCCTCTGCGACCAGCCGATCCATCCCGCATGTTGCCCGCGCCACGCCAGAGCTGGCCGCATGACCTTCCGAGTCGGCGCGAAGGCACCGTCTTGGAGGACCCAGTCAGTCCCTGCGCCATTCTTGGTGTCAGACAAACTCGGCGCAGGCAAAAGCCACAGCACGCCTTTGATCCGGGCGCACACACCAACGAACGGGACGAGAAGTCGCCCTTAGCGCTCTTGGTTCAGATCAGCTGCCGCGACCTCAAAATAGATCAGACCGCCCCGCAATTATTCACACGCATCGAACTCTGCCCCCCAGCGACGTCAGGTGTGAACCACTCTTGTTTATACGCCTTGACTCGGCAATGTTGCAAGAGATCAACTACATGGGACTTTGTTGGACTTTCGACATGGACATCGATCCAGCGTCGCGTGCGCATTATCAATATCAAATCAAGCCGCAGTATTGATAACAAGGCTGTCCAGTAATCCGTTCAGAAATCGGACATGGGTGCTTTCGACCCGGGGATGCATAGGGGCCATAAAGGTACTAAAGACGGATTCCTCCGAAGTCTACGACGAGACGGTAATGAAAAGTGAACTTAGGGGTTCACGTTTCGAGCAGCCGAAAATGGTCAGTGCCGCGGCTCCCGGTACGTGGCGCCTCCGGCGGACTCGCCGGTCAATGGGCGGGCGCCGCCCTCAGGCGGTCCGGCAACCGACTGACCGCCGGCGGCCAGCTCCGGGAAATGGAGGTCGAACGCCGGGCGCTCGGAGCGGATCCGCGGCATCCGGTCGAAGTTGCGCAGCGGCGGCGGGCACGAGGTGGCCCACTCGAGCGAGTTGCCGTGCCCCCACGGGTCGTCGACGGTTACCAGCACCCCGGCGCGGTATGACTTCCATACGTTGTAGAGGAACGGCAGCATCGACACGCCGAGGATGAACGAGCCGATCGTGGAGAACGTGTTGAGGAACGTGAAGCCGTCGCTGGGCAGGTAGTCGGCGTACCGGCGGGGCATGCCCCTGGCGCCCAGCCAGTGCTGGACCAGGAACGTGGCGTGGAACCCGATGAAGGTCAGCCAGAAGTGGATCTTGCCGAGTCGGTCGTCGAGCATGCGCCCGAACATCTTCGGGAACCAGAAGTAGACCCCGGCGAACACCGCGAACACGATCGTGCCGAACAGCACGTAGTGGAAGTGCGCCACCACGAAGTACGAGTCGGTCACGTGGAAGTCGATCGGCGGGGAGGCCAGCAGCACCCCGCTCAGTCCGCCGAGCAGGAAGGTGATGAGGAAGCCGAGCGCGAACATCATCGGCGTCTCGAAGCTGATCTGGCCGCGCCACATCGTGCCGATCCACGTGAAGAACTTCAGACCGGTCGGTACGGCGATGAGGAAGCTCAGGAAGCTGAAGAACGGCAGCAGCACCTGTCCGGTGGCGAACATGTGGTGCGCCCACACGCTCATCGAGAGCATGGCGATCGCCAGCGTGGCGCCGACCAGGCCCTTGTAGCCGAACAGCGGCTTGCGGCTGAACACCGGGATGACCTCGGTGATGATGCCGAAGAACGGCAGCGCCACGATGTACACCTCGGGGTGGCCGAAGAACCAGAAGAGGTGCTGCCACAGCATGGGTCCCCCGGTGGCGGCGTCGAAGACGTGCGCGCCGAGGATGCGGTCGGCGGCGAGCGCGAACAGCGTGGCGGCGAGGAACGGGAAGACCAGAATCACCATGAGACTGGTGACGAGGATGTTCCAGGTGAATATCGGCATCCGGAACATGGTCATCCCCGGTGCGCGCAGCGTCAGGATCGTGGTGATCATGTTGACGCCGCCGAGGATCGTGCCGAGGCCGGACAGCGCCAGGCCGACGATCCACATGTTGCCGCCGACGCCTGGCGAGTTCACCGCGGTGCTCAGCGGGGTGTAGCCCGTCCAGCCGAAGTCGGCTGCGCCGCCGGGCGTGATGAAGCCGGCGACGGCGATGGTGCCGCCGAACAGGTAGAGCCAGTAGGCGATCGCGTTGAGCCGGGGGAACGACACGTCCGGCGCGCCGATCTGCAGCGGCACCACGACGTTGGCGAACGCGAACAAGATCGGCGTCGCGAAGAGCAAAAGCATGATCGTGCCGTGCATGGTGAACAGCTGGTTGTACTGCTCCGGCGACAGGAACTGCATGCCGGGACGGGCCAGCTCGGCGCGCATGAGCAGCGCCATCAGGCCACCCAGGAAGAAGAACGCGAAGGACGTGACCATGTACATGATCCCGATCTGCTTCGCGTCCGTAGTACGCAGGATTCGTGCCAGGGCCGAACCCCTGACCTGGCGTCGGACAGGCCAGGGCCGGGTCACCACCGGCCTCGGAACGACCGTGGTCATGACATCCTCCACGGAGCTGATGAACCACTGCAGAACCAGAACCGACGCTACGCCGCTGCGCGCATCCGCGCAGCACCCAGGCGGCACCGACGCGATAGAGACGACTCTTGACCTTGCAGAAGTCTGACATGCCTGGTGGATCCACTGGTTGGTAGCGTCGCGGTGGGGTCATGGCGCGGTTCGCGTCAGGCTCCGGAGGCCGAGGGGGCTGCGCGAGCTGTGAGCGTTGCCGTGGACACCGCGACGCCCGGACCGCTGGTCGGACGGGACATTGAGCTACGTACTCTCGCCGACGCGGTCGGACGGGCCGCCGACGGCCGGGCGCAGGTTGTCGCGATCTCCGGAGAGGCGGGCATCGGCAAGTCGCGCATGGCCCGCGAGGCACTGCAGCCGGCCGGGGCGAGAGGTTTCCGCATGCTCGAAAGCGCCGCGGGGCGGCTGCACCGCGACCTGTCGTATGCCCCCATCGTAGAGACGCTGCGGCCCCTGGTCGCCGAGGCGGCACTGGTTGACGGCCTGTCCGATCTGGCGCGGCTCTTCGACGGAATCCGGGTGCCACCGCTCGTCGCACTCGGCGATCCAGGGCTGGAGCGGACCCGCATGTTCGAGGCGGTGCGCGCGCTGATCGAGCGGGCGTCCATCCGGCAGCCGCAGGCGATCCTCATCGACGATCTGCACTGGGCCGACCCGGGCACTCTCGCGTTGTTGCACTACGTGGTGCGTGCCCTGCCCCGGCGACGCTGCCTGTTCCTCGTCACCTACCGCGCGGAAGAGGTCAACGAAGAGCTGCGCGAGTTGGTCACCGCGCTGCAGCGCGCCGAGACCCTGACCCCGGTCGCGCTCACCGGCCTGGACGCCGCGGCGGTCGGGGACCTCGCCGCAGCGGTGCTGGACGGTCCGGTTCCGGCCGCGCTGCGGGAGATGCTGGTACGCCGGTGCGGTGGCGTTCCGCTATTCGTCCGCGCGATGGTCGTACGGCTGGTCGAGACGGGCGGGCTCTTTCGCAGCGGCGGACGCTGGGTGCTGGGTCCGGGAGCGGCGGCTGACGTGCCGGCGCTCGTGAGCACGCTGCTGCGCACCAGGATCGAGGGGCTTCCACCGGACGCGCGGCGGGTCCTGGACGTACTCGCGGTGTGCGGCGGGTCCGCGGAGCATGTGCTCCTGGACGACGTCGCCGACGACCTGGTCGCGGGAGTCACTGCGCTGCGTGCCGCCGACCTGGTCGTGGAGGACACCCGAGGTGGCAGCGTCTCGTACCGGGTCGTGCACCCGGTACTCGCCGACGCGGCGTACGACCTGGTCCCGGTGGTCGTGCGGCAGCGGTTGCACAACCGGCTCGCCTGGGCGGTCGAACGCCACCGGCCCGATGACGTCCGGCTGCTCGCCGCCCACATCCGTGGGGCCGGTGATCAGGTCGATCCGGCTCACGCCCTGGACGTACTCGCGGCGGCGACCCGCGCCGACCTCGACCGCCGGGCCGGCGAGGAGGCGTGCGCGAGCGCCCG